>JBKEDG010000040.1:0-55999 GCA_047975285.1 Bacilli bacterium
GGCGGAATACAAAAAGAGCCTGCGGTGAAGATGACCACAGACTCCGCTTGTCCTAAAAAAGGGCACACGAAATAACGGTGGGTGCATCTTCATTCCAAACACAGTCTTTATCACTGTGTTCTGAACTCTTATGCATCCCGCCGTCCGTATGCGCACTAGGACTTTGAGATTGATTTTGTTGAGCGATAACCGCTCTGGATAGATTTCTCCCTTAGGGAGGATAGGTAGGCTGATTATTCAAATCTGTCTCTACCTATCATTTGTTTTGAAAATTACTTTTTCTTGCTTGGTCTTGTTTGACTTAAAGCACTGCCAGCCACTGACTTGGATTTCTTACTGTAGCGTCCATCATTAAGGATTTTGCTTGCTTTTGATGCCACTCTTTTTGATGTTTGCTTTGAATTTTTTCGCATTATGTTCACCTCCTACATCTAATGAATTTCAAAGATAATCCTTTGATACTTCTATTATCACTGATTATTAATTCTTAAAATATGGATACAGTAGGGATGGAATATGGAAAGAGTATGGGAATTAAAAAAGAACAAAAAAATAGCCCCCTGCATTTCTGCAGGAGGCATAATTGATGCTTAGAACTAATCTATAAATAATTCAGGCATATTAAATTGTATATCGTGTGCTTCAGTTTCTACACCGACATTACCACATGTCAGTATCGAACGGTGAATTTGTATTTCACCATCAACTTCTATTAAATATTTATTCTGATTAGTTGGTTCTTCTATATATTTTGAAGATTCTCGTGAAAAACCACTTTGTTGAAGAAAAATAGTCAAAGGATTTGTTGTACCGTATTCCACATATTCATACCAATCATTTTGGAAATGATCTACTTGATGTACATCCTTATATTCCAGGGAAAATTTCCTAAAATAATTTGAGATACTAAATAAAAGGACATTTTCAATTACACCAAGTGTTTCAGCAATAATATAGTTTTTGTGGGATTTGGAGTTCTTATTATAAACATCAGCCATTTTCATATTGCCAACCCATACACCTGAATTTGGATTTTTCTCTTTATATTTAAGTGCATGGTATATAATCTGACTAAGGCCATTGCCCCTAATCCATCTTAATAGGATAACTGCATACCACCTGACAACAGAGTCCTCTCTATAGGTACCTGATTTTCCTATCGTACGTTTTTCATAAATATCCCATTTGAAAACCTTTCGAAGTTTCATAAGGAAATCGACTAATTCTTCAAAATCAACCTCATCATTTTCTCCTGTTAATTTTGGATATTCTTGTCCACTTTCAACAAGCTCTCTTAAATTGATAATTTGGTCGTATGAAAAATTGATATCGTCACTTGTCTTTTCGACAGGAAAGTTTTCTTTTATTTTATATTCACTTTCTTCATCTAATAGCGATGAAAAAGCTTCTCGTATAGGTGTAATATTATCCTCTGCAATATCTTTGGTAAAAATCATTGCAAATTTACGTAGAGCATCAAAGTCCTTTTCTGTAGCCGCTTCACGAACCTTAGTCAATTCCATATCACCACGAGCTAAATCATCAACTACCAAGCTTAAATATTTTTTGTTATCTATTAAGTTAATGGAAATCTCTTGTTTTGGAACATCATTTTGAAGTAAATCAATATAATTCTGAGTTTTAAGTCTGTCCTCCATGCGAATCAAGAACACATTTCCATATAAATTATATTTTATGCGCCCAACACGTCCTACTAAGTTTCTAAATTCCACCTCATCCATATTAGAATTTCCGTTTCTATAGCTTGTAATAAATAAATTGTCTGCTGGTAGATTTACTCCTTCAACAAGTGTGCTAGTACAGAATATTGTTCTTAGAATACCATCAACAAAACTCTTCTCTATTCTTAATCGGATGTTGGTAGGGAGGTATCCGACATGATATGCTACGCCTCGTTGTATTAAATCAGCAAGATAACAATCATTATGGACTTCATTACGGATATCATTAGCTAATGAGATAAGTTTTTCATCATCTTTAATAGGAAGTTTGCTTGCATATTGTACAGCATAATCGACAACTTTTTGTCTCGAATTACAATAGATAATGTTTTGTTGTGTGGATCCAACTCGATTAACAATATCACTCAGCTCATCTTCTTGTGGTATTTTTCCTATAGATGATAATGATTTAGAATAATCATTATAAAAATAAGCTTGACCTTCGCACAAATCTAGAAAATATTTAAACTGGCATACCGGTGTATATTTTGATGCTAGTTTTTTCACTTCATCTATATTAATTTTTGGTATCAAACTGAGGTATACCTCAGGGTTTGGAATATTTGGGGACGCAAAAATTACTGTTGGCATTTCCTTCATCTTAGATAGCTGTGCAATCACTTTATAGTAATATGTGCTTCGCCCTCCTCTATCAGATATTTTGTGAGCCTCATCTACAAATAGGAAATCTATTTTTATCTGTGGCTTGCCTATCATCATATGCAGTAGACGTTCAGGAGTCATAACAAAAATGAAGCTGTGTTCTTGTTGTAATACAATATCTCCAGATGCACTGACAACACGATAATTTGTTTCTTTTAGCTTTTCTTGAAGACTTCCAATTATTTCACTTCTGACTTCGTTTATCAAAGCTTTAGTGGGTACAAGAATAGCGTAATTCTTGGTTGAACCATTTTCTATTTGTTGTTTAATATATGTTTGTACGACAAATGATTTTCCCATAGAAGTAGGTCCAGAATAGCTAAAGTACTTATAATTTAATCCATCATACACATCTTTCTGATCATGAAAAAAATAACTGCCCTCTTCACCTGGTATTTGTAACCTAGATTTATCATACTCAAAATACAAACCATCAAACACATTAGAAGTTTGAAATCCCTCAATATAAGTGGATTTCAAGCCACGATAATTACCAACTGTCGAAAGAACAGAGCCGAGGTAATACTTTACTGCTGAATCCTCTGGATAAACAATACTTAACAAAATCACGAGTTCCTGACCCCACAAGCGATGTTCATCACGTTTATCTGGAAGGGTGGATTTTGCTAACAAATCTGCAAATCTTAATGCATCTTTTATGTTTATTTCTTTTTGCTGTTTTCTTAACTTAAACAGATTGATTGAATAATCATAAAGCAATGATTCGTATATTTCTTTCAAATAATCATTCTTGTCAATATCTCTATACAGTGCTTCGGCAAGAGTCTGATTTCTTGGTGTTTGCATCCTCCTACCTCCCATCAAGCATTTCCGATATGATACTGCTTTTCTCTAATGGAGCATCATTAAAGGGCACAACGTAAAAATAAAAATTATACCCACTCATACCGTTATCAAAAATTTTCTGTTCAATATACGGCTTTAGAGCAGAAATATCTTTCTTCATCTGTTCTTTGACTGCAATACGATACTTGTTATTATTAGTTTCTGTGTAGCCTAACGAAAGTGTATAACCAAGGAAAACACCAAAGGCCATATCTGGTTTTGCTACACTAGCTTTATTAGGTATCAGAAGATTAACCATATAATTTGTTGTATCAGAATCATAGATACTTCCATGCGTGGTGTTCTCCACCATCTTTAATTCAGTGTCACTGTTACTTTCAATCTCAATAATCTTATCGAATGCACGGTCAATCGCTATGGCTAAATCTCCATGAACATCTGATGCTCCAAAGACAAGCTGATGGAATAGCTGGCCATTATCATTTATAGCAAGTAGGTGAACCCCATCACTTTTACTTTCGATGCTTCTACCCAGATCATTTATTTCGATTTTGCTCATTATTTTAGGTGCATTTAGCTCTTGTTCCATAAATACATAAAGGAGCATTTCTCCTAGGACCGTTTCTGCAGAGGCGCCATAAGCTTGCATAAATTTAATTAAAGCTTGTGAACCTATAGCAGAACTTTTCTTTGAAGTAATAAGTCTGTTTGTTTTCGCTCTAGAAAAGACATAGTTTCCTATGTTATCCACAAGATATTCCTTTAGCGCCCTAAACTTAAACTTGCAATTATTAGCGTCAACACCGTATATATGTACATTGGATGGATTAGATAAACCAAATATATTTATAGAGGACACTTTTTCAAATACCCTGTCAAAAGTCGGGTCATGTAAAGTCTTATGTAAAGGGATTTGAGATTCAGCTTTTGCACTTTCAAAATAAATCTGCTCATCAGATAGGTCAAAAGACTCAACAAACTTTTTATCGATCTCCTTTATTCCAGCTTGACAATCTTGGTTCTTTACTTCAATTATTGCATAGTAAAACACCGAGGCCAAAAGAGCCGATAAGCTAAATGTAGAGTTATTTGTGATATTAAGCTTTTCATAGCCTTTAACATATCCAATTATCGAGTGATCTTGAATCGTTGTGTCTTCTCGCAAAATAACTTTAATAGCACGAACTACCGATTCACGCTTACTATCTTTTATTAATTTTACTACTTTATTTTCAAATACTCTCTCTGCATCTTCAAATGATGTATCTCTAGCAGCGGCAATCACATCTGGTGGTACATTATTCCGGCCACTTTTGAGATGTCCAGGCAAGGAACTATCAAAAGAATTTGTTGTTTGAGAATAAGAAGAAAAGATGGCATCGCACAACAAATCATTCGTAACTTTTTGGTTACGAGCTTGATACAATATGTGCATGAGTGTACCAAAACATAATCGTTTCATCACGATGCCTCCTATTAGTTAAAAATATATTTATAAATCCAACGTAATTCAGCTAGTTATCTAAATACCACCATTTATACTTTTATGAATTCCTTCTGTGTGCCAAGAAACTTAATAAACTTTGTGCTGTTTCTAAAATCTCGTTAGCCTCATCACCAAACAGTTCTTCAGCCCATATTTTATCGACATCTCTAATTTCGGGATTCTTTAAATTAAGAAATACGATTGCATCTTTTATTTCATTTATACGATTCCGAGTATTTAAAGAAATCATGTCAAGTTGAGGTATAAAAGTGGTATTAATATCAGCTACCTCCATCTTTCTCATTCCTTCTTGGTCTTTAGATGTTACTTCACAAATCAACTGATAAAAAATGGTTGTCATCCAAGTAGACAGCATCAATGCTTCTTCATAAGTTGACATTGTATATACAACAAAATTAGTTGAAACAAATACCTGATTTGTGGATAAATATGCTCTACCTGACGTTCTAATGGCGCGAGGAACAAGAACAGAATTTTGACTGAACCCATTGCGACTTTCTCTCTGTAGAATTCGTTTCCACTCTTGATGTGTTTTCTCTTGTCTTTGTTGTCTACCCCCACGAGCAGGTAATTGAATATAAGAATCTATAATTTCGTCTATTATTTGTTCATCATTTGATGTCACGTCCAAAAATTCTGAGTCACCCTCACCGATATCGAGAGTATCTAATCTCGCATTTCTCATTCCAGCTTTAAGAACTATGCCTCTATTTTCAAATTGGCTATACAAATCTTGTCTTGATTTAAAAAACATGATATCGCTGCCACCGTTATTCCCTGCATTACCACGTTTTGGTCTAACTATAAAATCATACTCCCCTAAAGTTCTCATTAATGGAGCAGTCTCGAAGTTCGCCTTAACAAAAGAAATTGCATCGACCATTTCACTATTCAAAGAACGCCAACCATCTGTAATGCTATTTCTCAATTCATCAATTGTTACTTTTTTGGCTACAACACCAGGCATCATTGATGTGAAGTCAACTGTAAATTCATTTGATAAGGATTGTGAAAAACGATGTGTATCTAAATCTGGTATCTTCTCATAACTAGATATTACTTCTATTGAATCACTAGGTTGCATTGCTTTACCGACTAGAACGCAGGTATCCTTAACAACTTCATCAAATATTTCATTGCCTGGGTATGTAAAAACTACTCTTAAGCCCAAATTATTAAGAATTAACCTCCTAATTAGCTGGGCTTCATTACCTCGAGCCATTAGATGAGTTTTTGGAAACACACAGGCAATTGTTGTTCCTGGTCTAATTAAGTGAGTTATTAACTCAAGGAAGGGAGCTTCCAAAGGCATTTGACCAATATTTGTACTAGAATTTTCTCCCGTCAAAGAGTATATTTTTCTATAAATTTCTTGTTTTCTCTCTACGCAATTAATTCCAGCCACAAAAGGAGGATTCATTACAATAATTTTTACATTCTCAAAAAAACTATTTTCCAAATCAACAATATTACTATTATGTATTTTAGGGGAATTATTACGAGAAACAGTTCTTGCGAAATTTAATCCTAGTCTCAAAGATAATAATTCTAAAAGTCTTGGATTCCAGTCATTCACAAGTATCTGTGTTGGTCTTAAGTTTAGCGTCTCTACTGCTGCACTAACTAAGTTACCGCTGCCCGCAGCAGGATCGCATAGCAGGTCATCAGCACTTAAATTACCATTAATATATTTTGCTAATTCAGCAACGATTCTCCCTAATTCCAAATCAGTCGGAACCTCTCCTTCATGTTCATGACCTGCAGAAACGATCTGATGTAAAATACCAGAAACTGAATCTCCAGAAACATTTTGGTTGCCAAAATCATATAGATTAATTAAAGAAGAGTTATCCACATTAGTTTCATTTTCAAACTTATCTTCAGTGTAATCAAAAATATCTTTAAAATTTACTCTAGCCGCCTCATTACAAATACGTGCAATATTATTGTTAAATACCCTTATATCTGGCAAATCATTTCTGTTTAAAAATGTAAATGCCCCTCGAATATATTCATATAGTAATACAGCCAAGTGACTTTTCCACCTTTTAGGTTGTCCTTTAAGGCGTTCCATGTGTTCAGCAAATTCTTCTAAAGTCACCAGATATTCATAAGAGTTGTTACAATATTCATTGATCCTCTCTTTAAAATATTCCGCCAATTTATTAGCAAATGTTTCTTCATCATCGTCAACAAAACTGCCTATGTTCGAAAGCCCTGGCTTTAGCATTTGCTGAAAAACACGTGGCCTATTTGAATCATATCTGAAAGCAAAAGCATATTCTAAATTAGTAAGGATATAGAAGGGTTTTTCCGATTCGTTAGCATTCATTTGTACATATGACATGGCTTGGAACTGATATCTCGCACTATGGATATCAGAAGGGGTTCTTTTAACCTCAACAACACAAAGATATTTTCCGGTAATGATGTTTTGTATAACGTAATCCATCTCTAGCGAGCCTGTGTATTGATGATGCAAAACTCTATATTCGCTATCTTTTTCAAGTAAGAGAAGAGCACGATTCAATGCTCTCTCACACACAGGATGAAATTTATTAACTTCTGAATCAGAATATGAAATCCACATAAGCTCTCCTCCTAAATGTATTCTTTTAATTTTTTAGCAATAATTTCCGCCAATATTGGTGGCACAGCATTTCCTACAATAAGATTTTTACCTTGCTTGCTTGATGATACTAATTTATATGAATCGGGAAAGGATTGTAATCTCAGTGCTTCTCTAACAGTTATTAGACGGTCTGCAGAATAGTGTATATTGCACCCAACATTCGGCCTGTTAAAGTATGTGTTAATTGTATACGATGGTGCATCTGGCCTTAGACGACCGTAACAAGTTGTGTGTCCACCATCTCTCTGTAGTCTCCTGATTCTTGCAGAATTCACGTCTGCAGGAACATCCATATAATTCCCACCAGGCTTAACATGCGAAATGATATATTTATCGAGCTCACTCATTTGAGGAATGAGATGTTCGGTAATTTCACCTTTACCTCTCATGATTTTTTGATATTCACTTTGGGGTTCAACCAAATATTTTGCAGTCTCTTTTTCATCACTTACAGCTAAAGGTAAGTCTCCAAGTGCTTCCTCAACACTTACATAACGTTTTAGATTAGAGCCATCTTCACAATGCGTTGCAGCAGGAAATTCAAAAGATTCTCCGTTCCTCAATCCAACAATAATAACCCTTTTCCTTTTTTGAGGAATCCCGTAATCAGCCGCATTCACTACCTTAGTAGAAATTGAATAGCCTATTTCAATAAAAGCACTTTTTAAGAGTTCGATAACCTTTTCTCCCTTAGCGTTTTTAGCGGAAAGAAGACCCGTTACATTTTCAAAGACAAACGCTTTTGGTTCTATGTGCTTAATAATTTGAATATATCTCCAAACTAATTGGCCCCTCTCATCTTCAACATCCCTTTTACCGGCAAGAGAAAATGATTGACAAGGTGGCCCACCTATAACAACATCAACATGTGGTATAGTTACCAAGTCAATGGCATTTATGTCATCACAAATAATGTGGTTCCCGATATTTGCTTTGTAAGTCGATACTGCGTTTTTATTATTGTCTATAGCCCATTGAATATCAAACCCTGCTTTTTTAAACCCAAGGTCTAACCCTCCACCTCCAGAAAATAGACTTGCAACGCTAATTGCCATTAGTATATCCCTCCAGTCTGTGTTTTTTCAGTTCAGTAAACTGATCAGTTATTTCTTCATAACTCATAGTTGAGTAGGAAGAAATAATTGATGTAATCTCTCTAACATAAGAAATATCATTTCTGAATAACAACTTTTCAGATAGCTTACATATTTCCTCTTTATCATGCTGAGAAATCAATGAGATATCAGGAAATATTAAATCCTCTATATCATAACGCTGTAATTTTAATAATCCTGCACCATACTTCTTACCTGATTTCTCAAGTTGAAAATATGTATAGTAATTGTTGAGCAAACCGAACAATAGCGTTTTGTCAATTTTAGGATAAATAACATAAAAATTATCTCTTACTAATGTTCCTTTTTCGTTGTCAATAAACTTCATATCATTTCGTACAAAATAACTGAATAAAATTCCTTTACTATCTATTGGCTTTATAGTATACCAAGGAGAACCCTGTTGTATTTTTTCATATAAAGTTTTTGGCGAGGATTCTTCTAGGATTGATTCTTTCCAGTTAGTAAGATAATCGTTAACTTCATCATTCAATTTGTCATCTATGGATAATGAAAGTAACATATCTACCTCGGCAGTTTCAGTACTAAACCCTTTGATAGATTTAGGGGAGGAGATAATAGGTACAAGCTTTTCTTTAGATACATTTTCTTTAAAACCAGGATTAATAAACATGGCATTAAAGCCAGTTGTCAATCCGCGTCTTACTTGTGCGTACTTCGAGAAACCTGTACTGAAATTCAAATCGTTCTTTTCAACAGGTAGAAGTTTCTTATCAATAAGCTCACCACTTCTTATTTCTAAGTTTCTAAACTGGGGCACAACTGAAGTCTTACCCTTCAACAAATGCAAAATCACAACATCTACTAACGCTTCTTTTTCAAAGACCTCTCCGGAAACATGTATCTGTTGTTTCATAGTACATTGTGAGTAGAGTGTTTTTTCAAAACCTTTACCACTTCGAGTTTTTAGCCAGCTACTCGGAAAGATGACTACCAACTGACCATTATTTTTCAATAATTCAATTGCTTTAAGTATGAAATACATATAGAGATTAGCTGTCTTAGGTAGAGTTTCATAAATCCTATTTTTCCGTAATATTTCTTTTGTGACTCCATATTGCTTTAAACCATCTATTTTTTCTTGTCTTATGTAGGGAGGATTCATAATTACTCCATCGAATTTCATATCACTGTTTATACTTAAAAAGTCTTTATTAAATAAATTGAGTGTCGGATATATAGTTCGTACCTCATTAAAAAGCTTCTCATCCAATTCATATCCACTAATATTATTATATCCTTGATACATACAAGCCTTCAGAAATGCGCCATCTCCAAAACAAGGATCAAGAATAGAATCATTCTTATCTAAATTAAATAGAGACGCCATATATTTTGCTACGATACTATTTGTAAATACTTGGCCTAAATCCATTTTATATGTTGCCTCTCTTTCTTCAATCTTACTCAATAGCACTCTTACCACTCTTAACCCAAACATCTAACTCAGTACACTTGAACTTCCATTGTTTTCCGATTTTATGTGCGGGTAGCCCCTTGCCTTTACGAATCCAACTGCGCAAGGTTCCTGGCTTAACACCTAAATATTCAGCAGCCTCATCAATATTTATCCACTTCTCATTCTGCTCTATCATTTCATCACCTCGAGATCAGTTAGTATAGTTTGATAGCATCTTATTATCCATCTTAGCATAGTTTCCAGCGGTTTTCAATATGTTTTATATTGTTTGCTGTTGTTTATTGTCACTTAAAACTAACATACATCTTGTCAACTCACTATTATTTTGCCAACCATCTTATCAACTCACCAAATCAATAACAGTATTGTCTTATGACTTTTTAAATTCACCATTCTTTGATATTTTCCCTCAAAACAAAAATCCGTGATTATCCTTCCGGCTTAGAACCAGACCTCAAATCACGGAAAGCCTTTATTTTCTTACCTTATTACACACTCACTCTTTTACCCTTGACATCAATACTACCGTCTCAACGTGTGCAGTATGCGCAAACATGTCAAATATATATATATTCTCCACATTATACTGATTTTCAAGCAATTTCAAATCTCGTGCTAAAGTTGCACTGTCACATGACATGTAGATAAATTTCTCAAAATTATTTTCTTTAATAAAACTAATGAATTCTTTACTACATCCAGTTCGTGGCGGATCTACAATAAGTGTATTAAATCTCGTATCTAACCCGACTATAACTTCTGCTGTATCACCTTTAATAAAAGAGACATTATTAAATTGACTAACCTTTTTATTTTCAATAGCATCACAATATGAACTATCATTTATTTCTACTCCAACAACTTTTTTTACTTTCGAAGCAATATATAGTGAAATAGATCCTACTCCACAGTACGCATCAAGAACTATATCATTAAAATCAACAAAATTTCTAATTATATCATACATCCTAATCATCACTTTTGTATTTATTTGAAAAAATGAACTTGGTGACACATTATATATTATATTGTCTACATTGTAACTTATCTTTGATTTCCCATATTTCACAATATTATTATTACTAAGTATATCTTTACCTTTATTAATGTTAATTACAATACTTGCTACATTTTTATTAGATTTTAAATTTTCAATTAACCCATCCAACTTTGTACTATTTTTAGTAGCTACAACAACAATCATATATTGATAATTACTATCCTTTCGATACACTACTCTTTTAAGTATTCCTTGTTTTGTTCTATCATTATATGGCTCAATTTTATATAAATTTACACTTTTACACAACTCTTGGTGAAGTGCAACTCCATTTTTATCAAGCATCAAACAACTATCCCATATGACTTTATTGGTTCCTTTTTGATATGGTCCTAATATAACGTTATCACCAATTTTACTTGCATGTAAAATAACTTTATTTCTATATCCAAGTTCACTACTATCTTCTAAACAGTTTGTTATATTTAAATATAATCCCTGTTTTTTTAAATTGTTTTCAACAGTTGTGTATTTAACTTCACTTTTTAATTCATCATTCATATGAGATAAATCACAACCACCACAATCGTAAAACACAGGGCATGTAGGTTTTTCTCGAAATTGTGAATCATTGTATCTCGTAATTACCTTTGCAAAAGCATACTGTTTTTTTACCTTTGTAATTTCAATTTCACATTCTTCACCTGTTAATAGATTAGGTATAAATACAACAATATCATTGACTTTACATATTCCTAAGCCTTGAAAAGATATTCCTATACAATTACATTTGTACTTTTGAAAAACGCTCAAAGTTGTCATTTATTCTTTGACAGGTTCTTGGAAACTGCCAGTTCTAGTCATCCATTTTACACCAGTCTTTCCTTTATTTAAAGAACCCATAGTAGGATAATCATTAACTCCCTCTGCCTCATTTGCAGTATCAACGGTTATTTGAAAACTATATGTTTTAAATAAATCTGGATTAGTACTTATCATAGCTTGATAATTTTCACCAATCACCTTGGTAATATCATCTCTTACTGTTCCCTCTTTTACATTATACATCACATATATAATCGGCCCTTGATCAATTGCTTCAATACTTTCTATATATTCATTGTCAGCTCCAATACTTTCAATAAGCTCTATATTCTCTTTTGAAATTTTTTCCGTACTTATTTGCGCTGGTGTTGATGGATCTTTACTATAGTCTTTAAAAATAAAAATCCCTACTGCAGCAAAACTGACAGCAAATATAATTAAAATAATTATCCAAAATATCTTCTCACTACTTTTCTTTTTCTTTCTTTTTTTACCTTTATTATTAATTACAGAATTTTCTAAATTGATACTACCAGTTTCTCCACTCTCTAGTAATCCTGATGGAATTTTCTTTTTCGCAACTTTTTTTGTACTAGGTCTCTTTTTTGTAGTACTTGGTTTTCTTGTGGTTGTTTTTTTTGTACTAGGTTTCTTTTTTGCAGTACTTGGTTTTCTTGTAGCAGGTTTTTTCTTTTTTACTTCCTTCTCCATACCATTCACTTCCTTTCTATTATTTTTGAATTTTTTCCTTAATAATCTTTGTCGCTTTTTTAGGGTTTGCTTTACCTTTAGATAATTTCATTACTTGTCCAATTAAATATTTAAAAGCATATTCATTACCAGATAAATAATCATTAACCGATTTTTCATTTTGTAAAACTACTTCATCAATAATTTTTTCTAACTCATTATCATCTGAAATTTGAATAAGTCCCTCTTTCTTGATATACTCATTTACATCTATATTATTTTCTATTGCATATGCTAATACATTTTTAACTATCTTAGATGATATAATATCTTTTTCAAAGACATTTGCAATATCTACTAGGTTTTGGGCAGTTAATTTAGTTTCAATAAGCTCTACTTTATTTTTATTTAAATACGCACTAATATCGCCCATAATTAAGTTAGCAAGGATTTTTGGGTTTGCTTTTAAACTAACACTTTCTTCAAACATTGCACTAATCTCTACAGTTGATACTAAGACATTAGCGTCATAGTCACTTAATTTATAATCTTCAATGTATCTGGTAATTTTTTGCTTTGGCAGTTCAGGAAGCTTATTTCTAACTGCTTCTATGTAGGTATCTTCAAGAATAATCGGTGGAATGTTTGGATCGTGATGATATCTATAATCATCTGCCGATTCTTTAACTCTCATTACAACAGTTTCGCCTGTTAAATCGTTAAATCTTCTCGTTTCTTGAAAAATTGTTCCTCCAGATTCAATTACGTCAGTTTGTCGCTCAATTTCATACATCAAGCTTTTTTCAACTTTTGATATCGAGTTAAGATTTTTAATTTCAACTTTTGTTCCTAACTTTTCTCCAAATTCTCTAATTGAAATATTAGCATCACAACGCATTGATCCTTCTTCCATTCTAACATCACTTACTCCAGAAAAAAGTAATATTCCTCTAAGTACTTCTAAATACTTACTTGCCTCTTTTGGGCTTCTCATTGAGGCATCACTTACTATTTCAATTAAAGGCGAGCCACTTCTATTAAAATCAAGTAGCGTATCTTCTCCAAGATGGATACTTTTTGCAGTATCTTCTTCAATGTGTACTCTTGTAATATTTACACACTTTGCTTCTCCATCAATCTCAAAATTAACAAATCCATCTCTTCCAATCGGAGTACGATCTTGTGTTATTTGATAACCTTTGGCAATATCTGGATAAAAATAGTTTTTACGATCAAACTCCATATATTTTGTTATCTTACAATTTAGTGCAAGTGAAGCAAGTAGTGCTAGTTCTACACACTCTTTATTAAGTTGTGGTAACGTTCCTGGTTGGGCTGTATCATAAAAATTCGTTCTAGCATTTACATCTGCACCATATGTATTAGGAGCAGGAGAAAATAGTTTATTTTTTGACTTTAACTCTGCATGAATTTCTATTCCAATTACTACTTCATATTTCATTAGTACTCACCTACTTCATAATTATCTTCAAAAAACTTTGCAATTTGAAATAGAGCCACATCCTCTTGTCTATTTGCAACAAATTGAATACCTAATGGAAGTTGTTTTGTCTTATCAGTACCCATCTTTAATGATATCCCTGGTAATCCAGCAAGAGCAGTAGCATCCATGAACTGTGACTCATATAATTCTTCCATTTTATCTAAGTTATCATATTCTTCAAAAGTATATGCGGGAGTTGGCGCTGTAGGTGTAATTATATAGTCATGATCTTCAAATATTTTGTTGAACTCATTTACAATTACTCTTCTGTATAAGTGCAGTTCTTCATACATCTCATGATTTTTATGTTTTAACATCTCCATACCAATCATCATTCTTCTCTTAACTTCTAAACCAAATCCTTCTCCCCTTGTATTTTTATATAAATCCATCAAGTTCGAATAATTATTCGTTCTGTATCCATATCTAATTCCATCAAACATACTTAAGTTTGAAGTAATCTCACATCCTACTAATCCAGTATACACGTATGATGAATCTTTTAAGTGCTTCATTTCAACACGTTTAACATCAAACCCTTGCGCTTTAAAAAATTGTTCTACATTTTCTAAATTATCTTTTACACTACTACTAACATTTTCAAAGCCACTTGTAAGCACCGCTACCCTTTTCTTACTACTATTAAATTCAAGATTATTAGCTACATCTAATTTATTATCAAGCGTCGTAGTATCGTTAAAATCACTTCCTTGTAACATATCAAAGACTAAAGCATTATCAGTAACATTATTGGTAAAAATTCCGACTTGATCTAATGAGCAGTTTAATGAAACAACTCCATATCTTGAAATCATCCCATACGATGGTCTAAATCCGACTACTCCACAATATGCAGCTGGCTGTCTAACACTTCCACCTGTATCTGTCCCTAGAGCAAAAGGTACAATTCCACTAGCTACAGCTGCAGCACTTCCGCCGCTACTACCACCTGGGATACAGTTTTTATTAATTGGATTTAAAACATTTCCATAGTAGGATGTAGTGTTACTAGCTCCCATTGCAAATTCATCCATATTTGCCTTTCCAATAATAATTGTATTATTATTTAATAATTTTTCAGTAACAGTTGCATTATATATTGACTTATAATTTTCTAAAATTTTGCTACCACATGTGGTATTATACCCTTCATAATTCATATTATCTTTAATCACACAAGGAACTCCATCAAAAAGATTTTCAATCCCCACTTTCTCTATACTCTTAGTCTTTGATATGCTATCTTTATCACACTTATCAATAAATAGATTAAACTCATTAATTCTTGCTTGTTCATTAATACTTTCAATAACATCTGAAAGTATTATTTCTCCATTCTTTAACATGCTATGGTACTCTTTAATTGTAACTTTTCTAAAATCAATCATTTTATCACCTTAGGAACTTTAAAATAGTTCCCTTCCCTATCAATAGCATTTAATAAAACTTCATCCGCGCTAACAATTACATCTTCATTACTTGAAAAAACATTCACTACATTTTCATTAACATACCTAAGTTCTTTTAAATCATCTCTGTTTTCAAAATTAAACTTAGGTCTACTATCAAAAAATTTATTTGCTTCTTCTAAACAGTATTCAATTTCACTATCAGTCATTTCCATTTTAAGTGCATTAGCATTATTTTTAATATCTAGTTTATTTATTTTATTCATACATTTTCTCCCATTATTTTTATTAATCTTTCTTCATCTATAATTTCCGTTTCATATATTTTTGCCTTGTCTAATTTGCTTCCCGCTTTATCTCCAGCAATTAAATAATTTGTATTCTTACTTACACTACTAGTTACCTTTGCACCTATATTAGTAAAAAAGCCTTCAATATCCTTACGCTTATACTTACTAAATATCCCAGTAACACAAACAACTTTATCTGTATAACTACTATTTCTACTAATACTATCCACTTTAAATTCTATTGCATTTGCTTTTAAGTATTTATAAAGGCTTTCAAATTCTTCACTACTTATATAATCAATAAAACTCTTAGCTATAACATCTCCAATTTCATCAATTTCAACCAATTCTTCATAGCAGACTTTACTTAATTTTTCTAATGAATTATAATTATTAACTAGCACCTTAGAAATTTTTTTGCCAACATGTTTTATTCCAAGTCCAGTAATAAACTGTTCTAACTTGTTATTTTTACTTTTTTCAATATTATCAAGTAATATATCAATACTTCTTTGTCCAAATCCAGATAGATTTATTAAAACCTCTCTTTTTTTATGTAATTCATAAATATCACTAATCTTATTAATTATACCTAGTTCGTAAAATATATTAATATTTCTTGTTCCTAACCCTTCAATATTCATTGCATCAATACTTGCAAAGTACCCAAGTTTTCTTGAATTTTTTGCATCGCACAACTCATTCTTACAAAAGTGATTGGCATCCTCTTTTTTTAGAATACTACCACACACTGGGCAATTTTGTATCATTTTAAATCTTTCTTGGTTAGTTCTTGCACTAGTTATTACTTCTACCACTTCTGGAATGATTTCTCCTGCTTTGTGAATTAAAACCGTATCTCCTTTTCTTATATCATTTTCAATAATATAAGATTCATTATGTAGTGTTGCTCTTGAAATAACACTTCCACTAACGTTAACACTGTCTAAATTAGCAACAGGAGTTATTTTACCAGTTCTTCCAACTTGAAAAACAATATTATTAATTCTTGTTAAAACCTGCTCCGCTTTATATTTATACGCAATCGCCCATTTAGGAGCTCTACTATTATAACCAAGTTGTTTTTGTATATCATATTCATTTATTTTAATCACAATTCCATCAGTTTCATATGGAAGTTTTGAACGATTATTTTCCCAGTAACTAACATATTCAATTACTGCTTCAATATCTTTAACTAACTTAATATTTTTATTAATATTAAACCCTAAGCTAGAAAGTTCCATAAGCGATTCATAATGCGTTGCATAACTACTATCTTGAGCACTGTAGATAAAAGCATCTAACTTTCTATCCTTTGTAACATTACTATCTAACTGTCTAATAGTTCCGGCTGCTAAATTTCTTGGGTTTGCAAATTCTTTTTTCCCGTTAACCTTTTGCCTTAAGTTTATACTTTCAAACTCGCTCTTACTTATATAAACTTCTCCCCTTACTTCAAAATTTCCTGATTTATCAATAATTTTTTTTATTGAATCCATTGTCATTATATTATGTGTAACGTCCTCACCAATTATTCCATTTCCTCTCGTGACAGCTTGAATAAAAGTTCCATCTTCATAGATAAATGACATCGCAAGTCCATCAATTTTTAACTCGCATACATACGAAAAATCAGAGTATAATTTTCTGATAGTTTGATCAAAACTTCTTAACTCCTCAAGATTAAACACGTTATCTAAACTAAGCATTTGCTGATTATGGACTACTTTTGAAAATCTATTGTCCACTTCATCACCTACACTACTAGTAACAGAGGTTTTAATTGCCGCGTCTGGAAACTGATTTTCTAATTTTTTTAATTCTGCAAACATCTGATCATAATCATAATCACTTACAAGTGAATTATTATTATGATGATATTCGTAACTATACTTTTCTAATTTTTCATATAGTTCTTTCATTCGTTTATTCATAAAATCACCATCTATATTATAACATAAAACGGCAAGCATTTTTTATAAACGATTATAATATTAAGAATTTTATAATTAGGACATATATTTATGGTATAATTATATAGAATGGATGTGATTTTTATGAAAAAGTTTCTATTCTATATTTTATTCCTATCTTCAATAGTTGGTTGTAATAGCAATAGCACTCAAAATGATATGGAAAAAGTATTTACTGATTTTGAAACAGATTCTATAAGTAGTGGATATCTTTTAACATACACAAGTAGTCAAGACATCACATATGATAAATTTATTGTTGATTTTAACACAAGTGATGACTTTGAACAATCATTAATTACTAAAGATTCTACAACTATATTTAAATGCGGTAAGGATAATGGATACAAACTAGAATTAGATGGTGTAACATTTAATCAAAATCCGCAACTTGTTAAATATTCATGTAAAGATAATTTTCTTTCTACAACCATCAATGATATTAGCTCAGTCGGATTCTTTGATAATACTTATGATATTTCATACGTCTTCAAAGACAATTATTACATTGCAAGCGGAGAATTTGAAAATGGTAATAAATACAAATTGAAGCTAAAAAATGATGGCAAATATCTCAGTTACAAAGATGATAAAAAGGAATTTACAATTGAATTAAAATAAATTTATCTATGAAAAAAGTTAGTTTTCACTAACTTTTTTATTAACAACTTTTTTTATATATGGCGCGCTAGAGAGGACTTGAACCCCTAACCTCTTGATTCGTAGTCAAGTACTCTATCCAGTTGAGCTACTAGCGCATTAATAATACTATAATAGTATAGCAAAAAAATAGGACTATGTAAATACAAAAAAAGAAAAAAGGGGGAAATACCCCCTTAATTATTCTGCACTCAAGAAATCTTCCCCTGGGTTCCATCCACAAGGAACAAGTTTACCTTCTATTTCTGCTTGGAAAACTTCTAAAGTTCTCAAAATCTCTTCAACATTTCGTCCACCTTCACCATGATTAACCGACATATGTTTTAGTGTACCATCGGGTGCTATAATGAAAGTTCCTCTCCAAGCTAGACCCTTATCATAATCAAGCACACCATATGCCTCACTAACTTCATGAGTTATATCACTTGCATGTGGATGATCAAGTCTACCAAGATCTGCTCTTTGTTGCCAAGCTAAATGTGAAAATACACTATCAGTTGAAACAGCAATCACTTCTGCATTAAGTTCTTTAAACTTTGGATACAGACTATTGAAAGTCTTTATCTCAGTTGGACAAACAAATGTAAAATCCAGTGGATAAAAATAAAGTACTGTCCACTTCCCTTTTTCCTTAATATCTTCTAAGGATATTTTACTAAATCTATCAAGACCTTCTCCCTCTCCACTAACAATATCCATTTCAAATTCTGGTGCTGGGTACCCTACTTTTACTGGTCCCATGTATAAAGCATCATCAAAATAATCATCATTAAAATTCATCTTATTACCTCCTATTAATATATTCCTATCTTAATACATACTACATATAATGTCAAACGATATGATAACTTTTTAATCACATAAAAAAGCACTGCATTAGCAGCGCTTATTTACCTATTTTCTTACCGGCTTTCTTATTGGTAATAATCCAATTATGATTAATCCACTCATTCTATAACTTATTTCTATTCCTGTTTTTATAAACATAATTTGTAATATGTTCTATTTTTGGTAAAGTTATTTCTTCAATTGCTGTATTTAGTGGATCTGATACATCTAGTTCTGTAAGAACAGACCCTAGTCCACCCTCTGAATACTTACCCACTGCTACTGGAATTGCACTAAATCACATCTCATCTGGTAAAGTTACACTTAGTTCTTTACCCTCACTTGTAATATCTTCCCCAAAATCAACAGTAACACTCATCGTATAAGCACTATTATCCATTCCTACACTTTCATCATACTCAGGTATGTTAATAGTAACTGCTCCATCATTTGAAACAGACTTTTGTTCACTATTACTTTCATCTTTTTTAATTTCTGTTGCATTTGTAGATGTTATTCCACCACTAAATAGTGTTAAAACTAACACTATACTTGCAAACAATTTTGTAATTTTTTTTACCATATTATCCCTCCAATATCTATTTCTATCTTGTACAAATATACGTTATTGCTTTATAATGCCCCCATCGTTTTACAATATAAAAAATGTTATATTTTTAACAAATATAACATTTAGTTTCTTTCTATAAAATTAATCTTTTTCATTTTACTGTAAATCTTTCTGTGCACTATAAATATCAAGCCAATCAAAACTATCAATGAAATGTATAGCAGTGGTAACAGAATAAATGTTATCCATTTATTTGACACATAGTAATTTTCATAATGTTCCTCTTTACTTTGATAGTATCTACTATACAACTGTTTCGAATCAATGATGTTTACACTAATCGTAGTTGAAACATCTTCTAGTGTTGTAAAAGTGACCTTTATTTTATCTGGACTATTTTCTTTTACACTTACTCCAATAATTTCATAATTATCCCCACTTTTTTTATTCCAAGCTCTTACCTTTGATTCTCTTATTAAAAATGAACTATCTAATTCCTGATTTCTTGTTGTGTAAATATCCTCTGCATAAATTGCAATATCTCCACTACTAACAACACCTTGAGAAGTTATTGTCGTATTTATAACCGTATCAATTTCATTATTTTTAGATTTTATTCCTACTTTATAAGTCCCTGGTTCAATTGGCAATGTATCTTCTGTAAAAATAAAATCTGTTACTGTAGTATTTATCAAAAATGTTAAAGCAAAAACTAATTTAAACATTTTTGTCACCATAAATTATTTTAAAATTATAAACTCCATTTACTTGTTTAACACTAACTTTCATACCTAAATCTTTTGCAAGATCACTTATGCGATCTAGTCCAAATTTTGTTGAGTATAGTTTATCTTCATTTCCAATATTATTTTTAAATAATATTTCATTTTTATCAATTTCTACAATCACTTTTGTTCCTGTTTTAGAATGTTTAATTATGTTTGATAAAATATTATTAAGCATCTGAGTGAATTTCAATTTATTTGTAGTTATATAATCAACATTATGAATTATATCATAAGTAAGTTTATTTTTATCCAGTAGGATTTGATTATTATCTAAATAATCGTATATGAATTTATACACATTCACTGAAGTTTCAATAACAAATGCTTCAAATGAATTAAGTTTAGTTATCTCAAGTGAATCAACAATATATTTAAGTGTACTTTCAGTCTGATTTTTAATATTCTCAACCTGTTTATTTATTTTTTCATCCTTATTTGCCTGTTCTATAATATATCTTGAGTAATTAATTGAAGCAAGTGGACTTTTTACATCATGCACCACTGTTTCTAAATACGCCTTTTGTTCTTCAATTAGGTTTTTAGAAACATCAGCAATTCTTTTATATTCTTCTTGCTCTTTTTTCGCTTGAAAAGCTCTGAAACTTATACTATTATACATCATAAGTAACTCTTTACTTACAATATCAATATTATCTTGATATTTAACTTTTGAATGATTTTTATTTTTAATTGATTCTAGAATATTTAAGACTCTAACTATTGGTAATGTTGCTTTCCTATATAAAAGAATTAATAATAATAGTGATGATACAATTATTAATAATATTGCTGCAGCCATATACATTAAGTACATATTAACAAAATCTACAAAATCAACTCTTGTTACACACAACCATATCAAATATCCATTTTCACTGTAAGCTTCCTTATAAATGTAATTATCATTATACACTTCATTAGCTCTATCTATATCATATATAGTACTTGATGTATACAAAATAGTACTATCTTCTTGTAAAATTATTTCTATATTATATTTATTAGTTAAATCTGTAAAACTTTCAACTTTATTGTTATTGTTATTGTTAATAATCGTACTGATTTCTTCTTTTATTTCTATGACTTTATTTTCTTGAAATTCCCTGAAATTAGTTTTTAGCGATAATCCAAAAATTAGTAATACAGCAGAAATAAAGACTATAAAAATAAAATATAAGGACGCAATAAAGTTCAAGTTCCCTAAATGGCTTTTTACTCTTCCCATATATATCCTACACCTCGCTCTGAATATATACTTGAAATATTTAATTTATTTCTAAGTTTTAAAATATAAATATCAACAATCCTAATATTCGTAGTATGTAGTTCTTCACCCCATACTGAGTGGTAAATATCCTCTCTTGATATAACTTCATTTTTATTTTCAAGAAATAATTCAAGTAGCGAAAATTCTTTTTGAGATACATGAAATTTTTGATCTTCCTTATATACAAATCTACTACTTTTATTTAAGACAATCTTTTCTTTTAAACTAGTTAGTTCAATATTTGAGTTATGATTTTCAAGTATTTTTTCAATTCTTTTAGTCAATACTTCTGGTGGTGTATCTTTTCCAATAAAATCTACAGCACATCCGTCAAGAACATCAAGTTGATCACTAATAGATGCGTTTCCACTAAGGATAACAATTTTTTGATTAGAGTACATATCATGAACAATTTCAGCAAAAGTTGTTCCCGTCATTTCATCCATATACAAATCAACAATGATTAAGTCATAATTTGCTCTATTGCACAGTTTAATCCCATCTTTAGCTGAAGTTGTCCCAGTAACTTCGTATCTAAGTGCAAGAACATCAATAATTGATTGTAAAAACGCTTTATCATCATCTATAACTAAAATTTTGCTCATATCCATCACCTCAGTATTTTATTTTATACTATTATAATTGTACTGCATGTACACTAAGTTTACCATAAATAATTTTAATTTTCTACCCCCTTATTATTAAAAGTGTTAACAATAAAACAAAATAGTTTGCAATTCTAAATAATCAAGATGTTTATAACCCATATTTATACCCCATATATGTAAAAAAATATGAGTTTAATTCAATTTTTAATCCATTTTAAAATTTAGACCTTCTATTTTTTAGTCACCTTAGTCAATATTAAAATGTCTTTCAAAAAGATTACTTACTTAGAAACTAAGCTAACAAATAATTATATAATTATGATATAATATATAATGTAGTGAGGTGTTTATGAAAAAATATATTTTAAAGTATAAAAAAATGTTAGTAGTGGCGGTTATAATGATTGCAATTAATGTTGCTATGATGTTACTTCAACCCAAATTGCTATCTACTGTCTTATCAAAAGGAGTTCAAAATGTTAATGAACAAGGTCTATTATCACCTGATATGGATGTTGTTAATAAATACGGAATTCTACTTGTTTTAATGGCTATTGTAGGATTAATAGCCGCTATTATAAATGCAGTTGTCGCAGCTAGATTATCACAAAGTGTAGGAGCTGATATTAGAGAAGATATGTTTAAAAAAATCCAGACATTTTCTTTTTCAGATATAGAATCTTTTAAAGGTTCAAACCTAGTTGTTAGAATTGGAAACGATGTTAATCAAGTTCAAAATGCACTATTTATTGGAATTTTAAGACTTATTAGCTTACCTCTTGTTTTTATTGGGTCATTCATTCTAGCCGTACTTATTTTCCCAAATTTATGGTGGATAATTGTTGTTGAGGTAATTTTTGTCCTAATTATTCTAAGTGTGATTAACAAATTTACTTTCCCGCTTTTTATTAAGTATCAGGATTCATTAGATAAAATCAATGCTAGTGTAAAAGATAATTTTATTGGATCTAGAGTTGTAAAATCTTTTGTTCAAGAAGATCAAGAAATTGAAAAATTTGATAAAGATGTTGATGTAATTTCAAAAATAAATATGAAAATTGGTATGAATTTTTCTATTATTCTTCCGTGTTTTAATTTACTTGGAGCTGCTTCAATTATCGCCGCAATATATTTTGCAAGTGATAAAGTAGTAAGTGATATTTCTGAACTTGGAAATCTTGTGTCATATACAAATTATATGGCGATGATATTCTTTACACTTACGATGAGTGGATTTTTAATGATGACAGTATCTAGAGCATCAGCAAGTTTTGCCCGTATTAATGAGTTACTTAACTATAATTCTACTGAAGTATTTACTGATAAAGAAGATATTAGCTTATACAATGATATTGAATTTAAAAATGTTTCTTTCAAATATCAAGGTGACGATCACCATTCTCTGCATAATATTAATTTTAAGGTTAAAAAAGGGGAAATGATTGGTATTATTGGTGCTACTGGTAGTGGTAAATCAACACTTGTAAATATACTTAGTCGTTTATATTCTCCACAAAAAGGGGAAATTTTAATCGGTGGGGTTAATTTAAATGAAATAAAAAAATCTAGAATTAGAAATGAAATCAGTGTTGTGTTACAAAGGCCTTATCTATTTTCAGGTACGATTAAAACGAATATTTTAGACGGAAACCTTTGTGCCAATGAAGATGAAGTTGCAAAAAGTGCAAAAATTGCTCAAGCTCAAGAGTTTATTTTACAAAAAGAATTGTCATATAATTCAATTGTATACCAACGTGGTAGTAACTTTAGTGGTGGACAAAAGCAAAGAATTAGTATCGCTCGTGGTCTTGTTAAAAACCCTAGTATCCTTATTTTAGATGATTCAACAAGCGCATTAGATGCTAAGAGTGAAAAACTCATTAAAGAGGGGCTTGATGTAGAATATCAAAGTACTACTAAGTTTATTATCAGTCAAAAAATATCTTCAATTGTTCATGCTGATAAAATTATTGTTTTAAATGCGGGCTCTATTGATGCAATTGGTACTCACAAAGAACTTATTGATAGCAGTTCTATTTATAATGAAATCTATCAATCTCAAAAGGGGGCTAGATAATATGAGGGGTGTAAATTTTATATTTTTATATCTACATAAAACTGTTGGACAAACGCTTTCATTAATTATTGCACTAGTCTTTGTTGCATCCGCTACATATTTTAATGTGGAAATGCCGGTTAAAATGGGTGATTCTATTACTGCTCTTTCTAATTATAGTTTAATTACGCAAGTACGTAATGAAAATGAATTTGATAGTAACCCACAAATGGATTATTTGAAAAATCTTAGTAAT
Organism: Bacilli bacterium; assembly: GCA_047975285.1. Lineage (GTDB taxonomy): Bacteria > Bacillota_I > Bacilli_A > JBKEDG01 > JBKEDG01 > JBKEDG01. The sequence goes on from JBKEDG010000040.1 coordinate 24,636, forward strand.
GAAGAAATTAAGGATACTTTATCACAAATTAAGCCTGAGACTGACTTTGATAAACTTGAGAGTCAAACCGGTTTGAAGGTAAAAGAATTATTTTTTGGAGAAGAAAAAACTTACCACGATGCATTTATTGATACTTTGGTGTTATTTATATTTAATACTGTTGGAATTGTTGTCTCATTCTTTATATTTAATTTATCCATGGTCTATGTCAGTACCGTTGCAAGTAAATATATGAGAGGCGATTTATTCACAAAGCTTCAACGTCTTGCAATTAGATTCTTTGATAGTAGTAATGATGGAGATATTCTAAGTAGATTTACTAATGATATTGATAATATTACTAACATGATTAATCAGGCAGGAGCACAATTATTAGTTTCAACTTTCATGATTGTTGTCGTTACAAGAAAGATGTTAATTGAAGAATTTACACTTGGTTTAATTGTACTTGGTCTTGGTCTATTCTTATTAATTATAATATTATTTATTGTTAAAAATGCTAAAAAATATGTCAGTATTCAGCAAGATAGACTTGGAAAACTAAACGGGTACATTGATGAAAAGATTGCTGGACAACGTGTCATTATTACAAACGGGCTTGAAGATGAAGTGATAAAAGATTTCATTCCATACAATGATGATTACAAAACAACTTCTATTCTAGGGCAGACTTATTCTGGAATGCTATCTCCTATTATTAACGGGTTTAGATTATTATCAGTTGCATTAATAATCTTATTTGGAAGTAGAATGGCAATAAATGGTGTTATTCAAATTGGTATGCTTGTAACATTCATACAATTTGCGCAGTCATTTTTCCAGCCATTTCAACAAATTGCTGCACAATACAGTGTATTCCAACTAGCTATAAGTGGTAGCGAACGTGTTGGAGAAGTTATGAATGAAGATGAAGATGTTACTTCAAAAGCAAATGCAATGGAACTTAAACCAATTCAAAATTCAATAACTCTTAATAATTTAACTTTTGGTTATGATGATGTAGACATCTTAAAAAATATTAATATAGAAGTATATGCTAAGCGAATGGTCGCACTTGTTGGACCTACTGGTAGTGGGAAAACCACTATTATGAATTTACTTAATCGCTTTTACAATGTGGAAGACAACATGATTCTCTATGATGATGTAGATATAAATAGCCTTGATGTTAAGTCCCTGCGAAAAAATGTTGGAATTGTACTTCAAGATAGCGTTTTATTCCAAGGAACATTATTTGATAACATTGCTTATGGTAAACAAGATGCTACTATGGAAGAAGTAATTGAAGTTGCTAAATTAGCTAATATTCATGACTATATTGAAACTCTCAATGATGGTTACGACACATTTGTAACTGATCAAACAAGTGTTCTTAGTACTGGACAAAAGCAATTAATCTCAATTGCCAGAACTATTTTAACTAACCCAATGCTTTTAATTCTTGATGAGGCAACAAGTAATGTTGATACTGTAACAGAAGAAAAAATTCAAGCAGCAATGGAAAATGTAGTAAAAAATAGGACAAGTTTTGTAATTGCACACCGACTAAAAACTGTTTTAAATGCTGACTTAATATTAGTCTTAGAAAATGGAAAAATTATTCAGCATGGGAACCATAAAGAACTATTAGCAGAGGAAGGACTGTATAAAGAATTATATATAAATCAATTTGTATTTGAATAAATTAAATATATAAACTTAATGAAATTTCTACATTGCTTAGAAGTTTCATTTTTTTGTTGCAATATACTCTTATATATGTTAAACTATTCATATGAACAATTATTCATATAAGGAGGGAGTCATGATTGAATTAAATAAGGATGAAATTACTGATCTAAGTGAATTTTATAAAATATTTGGAGACCCAACAAGAATAAAAATTTTATTGACTTTAATTAAATCTAGCAAAACTGTCTCAGCAATTATTAATGAAGTTAATATGAGTCAATCAGCTGTTAGTCACCAACTTCAGTTACTTAGGAGTTATCGAATAGTAAAATCAGAAAGGGAAGGAAAATTTGTGATATATTCTTTAGATGATGATCATGTTTTATCAACATTATTACAGGGTATTGAACATATTAAGCATGGATAGTAATATGGAAAATATAAAAATTAAATTAGATAATCTTACATGTACATCATGTGCAAGCAAAATAGAAGACATGTTAAACAAACAGCTATATATAGATAAGGCCGTTCTTAACATCATTGACCAATCTGTGAAAGTTACATATATTGATATTGAGAAAAAAAAGTTATTAGCAAATATTATTGATATTGTTAATAGTATTGAAAGTGGAATTAGTGTTTATGAAGTTAATACAAATATTAATGTAGAAAAAAAATCTAATTTAAAATTTATTAGATTAGCAATTGGATTATTTTTAATTTTACTAATATTTTTTACAAATTTTAGTTTTGAATTTTACTTAAAAGTTGTAACATTTATTTTATTTGGCTATGATGTAGTATACAAGGCATCAAAAAAAATATTTTCAAAAGATATCTTCAATGAAAACTTCTTAATGAGTTTTGCCACAATTAGTGCATTCGCTATTGGTGAAGTTAACGAAGCTATCGGAGTTATGCTATTTTATCAAATCGGAGAATTTTTTCAAGACCTAGCAGTTGATAATTCAAAAAAATCTATTGAAAATTTGATGGATATTCAAATTGAAAATGCTAATCTTATCAGTGCTGGAAACATACAAACAATTAAGTCTGAAGAAATTAAAATTAATGATATTTTATTAGTAAGAGTTGGAGAGAAAGTTCCAACAGACGGTTTAGTAATTGGTGGTGAATCTCGCGTTGACACTAGTTCCCTTACAGGTGAGGGTGTTCCTCGGCTTGTTAAACTCAATGATGAAGTGTTAAGTGGTGTAATTAATTTGGAAGAACCTATTAAAATTAAAGCAACTAAAGTTTATAATGATTCTACAGTTGCAAAAATTATTGAGTTAGTAAAAGATTCCACTGCTCATAAAGGAAAAACCGAGAAATTCATTACTAAATTTGCAAAAGTGTATACACCAATTGTACTTTGTCTTGCCTTCTTACTTGTTTTAGTTCCAACAATAATAAATCCAGAAAATTTTAATATTTGGTTTGAACGTAGCTTAGTATTCCTTGTAGTATCTTGTCCATGTGCATTAGTAGCTTCAATTCCCCTTACATTCTTTAGTGGACTCGGTTATGCATCAAAAAATGGTATATTAATAAAAGGTAGTAACTATTTACAAGCAGTAACAAAAATTTCTTCAATAGTTTTTGATAAAACAGGAACTATTACTAAAGGACGTTTTACTGTTACTGATTTTAAAACCAAAATAAATGAAAATGAATTTTTCAATATAGTTTATAATGTTGAAAAATATTCCAACCATCCAATTGCCAAATCTGTTACTGATTATGTTAAAATAAATTATGAAACAAGTAATTTAGACTTTAAAATAACAGAACTTGCTGGAAAAGGATTAAAAGCCTTAAATAATCAGAGTGTAATTTATATTGGTAACTCCACTTTACTAAAAGATATAGGAGTCGAACATAAGTATATTGACTCAATAGGAAGTTGCATCTATATTGCGTTAAATAATGAATATATCGGACATATTATCGTATCAGACATAATTAAAGAAGAATCATTTACATTAATTAGTGGTTTAAAGTCAAAAGGAATTGAGACAATCATGCTAACTGGAGATAAAAAGGAGGAAGCAAACTATGTTGCTAACGCCATTAAAATTGATAAAATATACAGTGATTTGTTACCACAAAATAAGGTTGAGAAGTTAGATGAAATTTGTAATAAAAATAGTAATATTACTGTTTTTGTTGGTGATGGAATTAATGATGCACCTGTACTTAAGAGAAGTGATGTAGGTATAGCAATGGGTTCAATGGGTAGTGATGCAGCAATAAATGCCAGTGATATTGTCATAATGAATGATGACTTATCAAGTATTTCAAAACTAATTACAATTGCAAACAATACTATTAAAATTGCAAAACAAAATATTGTCTTTGCACTTTCAATAAAACTTATTATCTTATTATTAGGAGCTATTGGACTTGCTTCAATGTGGCTTGCAATCTTTGCAGATGTAGGAGTAACAGTTCTCGCAGTTCTTAATGCAAGTAGAAAAAAATAATATACTCCAATAATTTAATTAAGTAAGTAAAGTCCTATGTTATTTAGGACTTTTTCGTTGCTAAATTTATTTACAATTTTAAAACATATTTAATCCTATAAAAAACCTTAAAGAACTGTAGTATTATTCTCTTTAAGGTAAGTAAGTTCAATTATAAATTATTTATTTTTCTAAGTAGTCACTACCCTTGATTTGTTCTTCAAAGAATAGGCCTTTATATTCTTGCTGTCTTAAAGCTTCATAAACTACAATTGAAACACAATTAGAAAGATTTAAACTTCTAATTTTATTTGAAATTGGAATTCTTATACAATTATTTAGATTTTTTTTCAATATTTCTTTAGGCATACCACTACTTTCACTACCAAAAATAAAATACAGTTCTTCAGTAATGTTAGAATAGTCAAAGCTTGAATGTGGCCTTTTTCCGTATCTTGTAATAAAATAGAAAGTCCCCTTATTTTTTCTTTCAAACTGTTCCCAGTTGTCATAAATAAACAATTCAATGTCATTTAAATGTTTTACAGCACTTCGTCTAACACTTTTTTCATCTAACGAGAACCCTAACGGTTTTATTAAATGTAATTTAGCATTAGTCCCTGCGCATGATCTAATTATATTTCCAGTATTTTGTGGTATTTCTGGATTAAATAATACTATATTAATCATCTAATATACCACTTTCATTTATAAGTTTTTGTGACATACTTTTATTGTACCCTTTCTTAACTGTCCATTCACTTTTTAAATCTAATTTCCAATTTTTATATTTTGTAAGAGTAGGTGTAAAGTTAATGCCTAAATCTTTTTTTAACATCGTCTTATATACGTTATTGATTTCATACTGATCAGTAATTTCCTTTATATTAAAATAGTATAAATTATCAATATTATTATCTTTTACCATATCTACAAAATATTTTTCAAAAGCAGCACTAACTACACAATTAGCTCTACCCATATAAACATATACTTCTTTATTACTATTAATTATCTCATCCATATCATCTATAGTAGTAATCTCTTTGTAACTAACCTTTGACATTTTAGAAAAATTGTCGTTGTAATAAATAACCCCTTTTTTAATTAAAAATAGTATTAGCAAAGTTAAAACAAATGTTATCACCGATTTTTTTATCATATATCTTCTCCCTTTAATATTTTTATAACTTTTTTAATATACCCACTATTACTGCTTTCCAAGTATTTCAATTTTGAGTAGTCTTTTGTTTTATTAATATATGCAATATGAATATTTCTTATAAAAGTTCGGTATCCAATCCAGTAAAATCCACGATTATCATACTGTTTAAACTCATTTCTTGTCATACTTAATAATACTGGTGTTAATGTTTCAACTATGCACTCATTATATTTACCATTGTTCATTGGGCAAACTTTTTGGCAAATGTCACATCCATAAACATTATTTCCAAGCTTGTCAAAATTAAGATTATTTCTTTTTTGTAATCGCTCACTAATACAATTTCTACAGTCTATTTGATCATCAATTGCCTCTACAGGACATGCATCAATACATAGCCTGCAATTATTACAATCACTAATTTTAGGGGTCGATGCGATAATTTTCTCACTTGTTAACAAGAGAGCTAAGTGACAATAACTTCCATATTTTTCACTTATAAACATTGAATTTTTTCCAATAAATCCGATTCCTGACTTTTGAGCGAAATAACGTTCGTTTAACAAATGAGTATCAACTAAAAATTTTCCATTTTTAAACATTGGTTCAAGTTCTTTACCAATTCTATTTAGTCTTCTATGGTAGTCTTCTCCTAATGCAAATGATGCAATATTTGAACTACTACAACTTACATCATGTTTAAATGCAATTACAACTACAGTTTTACAATTACTCATTATAACTTTAGGATTTGTACAAACTGAAGCAACTTTACTAAGTTTTTCTTCGCTGTAATTTAATTTTTCATCAAAATTGGTTACAAAACCATAGTCAAATTCATATAACTTAGCCAACTGTTTCAACATTATTTTTCTCCCTAAAATAAGCCGCATTAATTACTAAACCAATTACTAATACATAGCTAATTAGATAAATCCAAATCATTAAAATAATTACACTTGTAAAACTACTATAAATTTTGTGATAATTTGCTAGGTTATTAACATAAAATGCATAAGCGTATGTTGCACTTAACCAACAAATCGTAACAAAAACTGTTCCTGGTAAAAAATATTTAACTTTAATTTTTTTATTGGGTGAAAAAGAATATATTATTGTTATTACAACAAATAAGTAAATTAAAGTTAGTGGCCACTTAAATATTTTTGCTTCATCGACAATTTTAACTGAAGTAAATGAACTTTCAACCAAGTTTACAATTTTTTCCCCTAGAACTGGAATAATAAGTAGCACCATTATTGTAAACATTAACAGTATTGATAAAACAATACTCTTTAATTTTGTTTTAATATATGAGTTGTCATCAATTTTGTAAATATAATTACTAGCTGAAATTATTGACATAAATGGTTTTGAAGAAAGATAAATAATTAGCAGTAGTAAGAATATACTCCCCTCACCAAGAGAATAATCAAACGCACCAATATCAATTATTTCTGTAAGTGATTGACTTTTACTAATATTCTCTCCAATAATTCTAGGAATAAATTTTTCTATAATATCCCATAGAATTACTAGTGGAATTATACTCCACAGTGTAAAAAATGCTATATTTGCAGGGAGCATATGTACATTATTATTATTAAACGTTATAAATGCTTCCTTTAGATAATTCGTAATCCTAATTATTTTATTTTTCATACTTTTTTGTAATTTTTTAAATGTTATACCCACAAGTTTTTACTTTCTATTATCTCTAATATCGACAACCATTTTTACAAATTCATCTAAGTTTACAGTAACTTGCTCTTTCATTCCATGCATACGATAAGTAACCTGATTATTTTCAATTTCATTATCACCTATTACAATTTGATAACAAACTTTCTTCATTTGACTTTCTCTAATTTTATAACCAAGTTTTTCATCACGTTCATCTATACTCGAACGAATTTCATTTGCCTTTAATAATTCATTAACTTTTTTTGCAAAATTACCGTGTACTTCATTATTTACTGGGATTATATCAACATGTTTTGGTGAAAGCCATAGAGGGAATGCTCCTGCATAATGTTCAATTAAAATTCCTATAAATCGTTCTATAGAACCAAAGCATGTACGATGAACCATTACTGGGCGCTCTTTTTCACCGTTACTATTGATAAATGTTAAATCAAAACGTTCAGGTAAATTAAGATCTAATTGAATAGTTCCGCATTGCCATACCCTTCCAAGGCAGTCTCTTAGTTGAAAATCAAGTTTTGGACCATAAAATGCACCATCTCCTTCATTTATTTTATATTCTCTCCCACTAGCTTTACATGCATTTGCTAAAGCTTTTTCAGAAATTTCCCATATTTCCTCATCTCCAATTGCTTTTTCAGGCCTTGTTGACAATTCGATATAAAAATCAAGTCCAAATTGGGAATATATTTTTTCAAATAACTGTATTGCGTTTATTACTTCACTTTCTATTTGTTCTTTTGTCATATATATGTGTGCATCATCTTGAGTAAATGATCTGACTCTAAATAACCCATGCAATGCTCCACTAGCCTCATGACGATGTACATGCCCTAATTCTCCTACTCTCCATGGAAAATTCTTATATGAATGTAAAGTGTTTTTATACACCAAAATTGAACCTGGGCAATTCATTGGCTTAATTGCAAACTCATACTTATCTATTTCACTTAAATACATATTTTCTTTATAGTTTTTCCAATGTCCACTTATTTCCCACAGCTCCTTATTAAGCATTGTTGGAGTTTTAATCAAATCATAATTTTCTTGCTTATGCATTAATTTCCAATATTTTTCAAGCTCATCCCATACAACCATTCCATTTGGTAAAAAGAAGGCAAACCCTGGCCCATATTCACTCATCATAAATAACTCTAACTCTTTACCAAGTTTACGATGATCCCTTTTTTTAGCTTCTTCTAACATATGTAAATGATTTAATAAATCTTCTTTACTAAACCAACTAGTACCATAAATTCTTTGTAACATTTTATTATCACTATCTCCACGCCAGTAAGCTCCACTCACATTTAGCAATTTAAAATACTTAATATTTGATACAAATCCGATATGGCCTCCACGACATAAATCACTAAATTCACCTTGCTTATAAATACTAATTTCTTCTTCCTTTGGTAAATCACGAATTAGTTCTAATTTATACTCATCATTACTAAAATACTCAATAGCATCTTCCTTGCTCATAACAATTCTACTCATCGCAATTGCACTAGATGATATTTTTTTCATCTCCTTTTCAATCTTCACTAAATCATCTTCACTAATAACATCTTCTCCTAAATCAACATCATAGTAAAATCCATTTTTTATAGATGGACCTATCCCAAACTTTGCATGTGGATAAAGATTCTTTAATGCGTTTGCAAGTAGATGTGCACTAGAATGATTTAAAATATTTAAAGCTTCTTCATCATCTTTTAAAATAAAATTAATGTCACCATCACAATTAATTTCACGATTAAAATCATATAATTCTCCATTTACATACGCAGCAACACAATTCTTTGCTAAACTTGGTGAAATACTCTTTGCTACTTCTACTACTAAAACCCCTTTTTTAAATTCTTTTTCTTGACCATCTTTAAACTTTAATTTAATCATTTTTCCCTCCTTATTAACAAAAAAACTATAAAATAAGGGTGCTAATGCACGGTACCACCTTACTTTATAGATTAATCTATACACTCATAAACTTAACGCGTTTTAAACGGTTCTGATTAAAGAACACTCCGAAGTAGTAACTTAACTTTTGTCTACTTTCACCATACTAGACTCGCTAATAATTAGTTAAATCTTATCTCCATCACTGTTTTAATAAATTATATCATCACAATCAATATCTGTCAACTAAAATTATTTTTATACCATTGTAAAATCATTTACACTCTGCTTTAACAGAAACTCCTCTTAAAGACCACTTCCATCTATAAGTAAATTTTTTGCCTTTATAAACAACACACCATATAGTTAAAGCAGCTGCAATTGAAAATGCCAAAGCCATTAGTACAGCGAGAAATACCAAAAACCATGCATCATACTTAATTATAGCATCATCAAATTTATCTCTAACTTTTCTTTCAATATTGTATCTATAACTATGTATTAATATATATAGTCTAATCATTTTTCTTCCTCCTTATATTTTTTAGAATCGTTTTACCATCTCCAAATATTGGCAATAAATTAATTACAGAAATTATACAAATGTACGAGATAATATTTATGATTAAAATGTTCTCAAAAATAATTTTATTTATTTGCAAAAGACATAATCCAAATATTAAAAGTACTGCATTTGGCATTAGAGCGATAAATATATTTATATTTTGGGTAAATTTTACTTTAACATCATGTATTGAAAAAGAATACCAGGTTATAGTAATTTTAAGACTAGCGTTCGCCTCAAATTTCTTAATTATATAAATATGTATGTACTCGTGAATTGAGTAAACAAGTACAAGTGTAATCATAGTGATAACAATATATACATCTATCAAAATAAATTCTATATTTTTGGTAATTATTGAAGCTAATAGGCATACAATTATTATTATTGCATACATGTATTTAACTATCATAGGAATACACATATAGATATATTTACATATAAGTTTAAAAGATATATCACTAGCTATATAGTCATAAGTCTTGCTCATTTTTTAGATTATTCTTATAATTTAAAAGTCTTAGATATATTGATTCTACTAAAATAATAAATAACGTAATTACAGTTGTACCAATTAATAAAACAATTAAAAAATTATCATAAAATCCCATACTTATATCTATATTACCATTTGCCATAGTCTTACTTTCAAAATATAATGCATCAAAAAATGTTGTTCTTAATCCATCTTTTCCAGATTCAAATATCATTATTATAAAGGAAACTGTTATAATAATTAACATACTTATAAATGCTACCATCAAGTATTTTAATTTATTTTTCATTTCTCCTCTCCTTCCATGATTTTTTTTAATCCACAATAACTAACAATTATAACGAAGCATAGCAAGAACGAAGATGCTGCATATACTTGTATTTTAGATAATTGTAATACTGCAACTAATAATATTATAAACATAATCATAACTATAAATACAACAAACGAGAGAAGTGGTGTTAAAGGGTTCTCTTCCTTTGAGGGAAATATTATGCCAAGCATAAGCATTGTAAACATAGATACTACATAAATTCCAATTTGGAATAAGATTGTTTCACTATTTTTATTTAAAAACAGTGTAGGCGTTATTACAATCATTCCATAAATAAGTTGGCTAATTAAAAGTGTTAGGTATTCTTTAAAAATTGATTTATTAATTGAGCATTGATATTTTCTTATCATATATGTATTTGAAAAAATGTATAGTGAAGCCACTGATATAAGAGGAGATAAAACAGCTATATTATAACCTAATGCATTAAAACTAACAAATAATGCATAGTATATTATAATGTTTACATTATTACTAATCTTTCTTAAGTTGCTTTTAATTATACACGATATATAATTATAAATTCCTAATTTAATATTTAAATATTTGAAATAAATTACTGTAATATTTGAAGTTGTAATAGAAATCAAGTACAAACATAATGTAGTATAAATAGTAAAAATAAATGTGGAAATAAGTACATTTGCTTTAGATGTTAGATTAGTCCAAAACAATATAAAGTATGTCTCGTTATTATTATTTAAAAAATTTGTTGTCATATTTTGTATAATATTGTTGCTATACCTAACTAACAAATATACCCCTATAATATAAACAAAGACAAACATTAGTACAAAGCCCTTATTTTTACAAACATAATTATATAGTCTAAATAATAAGTTAAAGCATAAGTGTAAAAATAAATATACTGAAAGAGAAGTGAAAATAATATTATTTAATATCATGGGTATAATTTCAAAGTTATATCTAATTAACATAGGTATAAATACTATTGTACTAATAGATAAAACTATAGCAATATATATTATTCCCTCAAGTACAATGGAAGTAAGTCTAATAACTCTGTTGGAAACTTGAAAAATTTTAAGATTTTTTTCTACATCTGTATTGGTTATAAAAAAATATTTAATTATTATAAATACTAAGTAGGTAATCAAAATTATATTTACAGTATAACAATTTAATATAAACTCAATATGTTCAAATTTCATAGCTTCGTAAGATATAAAATTATAAAATACTATAATCATTATAGAGTATAAAATAATACCCGTTGCAAAGATATATATTTTAATAAACTTGTTCCTCATTACAGATAAACCAAGCACTTGTCTAGTGAAAAATAAAAAGTAAAATTTAAGTATTGTCCTTATTTCACTACTCATTATAAATCTCTTCTACTATTCTTTGAATAATTAATTCTAAACTAGAATGCATAAATTCTTTTTTTAAATCAGATAATTCCCCATCGTAAAATATTCTTCCTTTTAACATTAGAATAATTCTTCCCCCTAGTTCATTAACTAAATTTAAGTCATGAGTTGCAATAATAACTAATTTCCCATTGGAAATAGAATTAAAAATTTGTTTTTTTGCAATGATTTTTGACTCAATATCTAGTCCATTTAGAGTTTCATCGATTATGAGTACACTTGGGTCTATTAAAGCTGCGGCTATTAATAATACTTTTTTCTTCATTCCATGCGAATAATTTTCTATTAATTCTTTATGAAAGATACCCATTTTATAATCAGTTATTTGTTGTAAATATTTTTTTTGATTAAAATTAACGTTATATAGTTTGCACATAAATTGTACAAATTCATAACAAGATAAAAATTCAGGTACTACATTATCTCCACTAGATAAATACAATAATTTTTTTTTAACACATAGATTACTTTGAATTTCATCATTAATTAAAATTTTACCTTTCTGTAATTTTAACTCGTCATTCATTAATCTAAGTAAGGTTGTCTTACCACTACCATTGGGTCCTACAATAAAATTTAATACGCCACATTTAAAGTCTAATTCTTCAATTCTTAATACAAAGTTTTTATCATAACTATAATATAACTCTTTAATATTAATCATATAGAGGCCTCCTATCACCATTATAGCATTTTTTTTTTTTTTGTCAAATCAAAGTGACTTTAACACCTGATACTAACGTTATTTAAAATTTTGATTATCTTATAATATTACAAATATATGTCTATGCATATAAAATTAATGTAAATTATAAAATAATTCACATTAATTTAGCAACGTTTTTCTAACAATTACATCTTACTATTTTTTAAATTTACTTAATATTTTTCTAATAATTGATTTATGATTATTAAATTCCTTTGATAATTGGATAAACACCACAGCACAAATTGCCAATAAAACAAAAAATATTATACCAAGTGTGAAATTACCTATTTCTAAGATTATTGCATCAATTGAGAACAAAATAGAGACACACCAGATTATTAAAACCGCTTTTAAAGGACTCTTCGTTGACCTTAACAATTGGTGGTGAAGATGGTTATTATCCGCCTCTCCTAAAGATTTATTATTTACTTTTCTTCTTATAACTGTGGAAAAAATTTCAAATACTGGAATAATCATCATTATCATTGGTAAAAATAATGAGACTAATGTTACTTGTTTAAATCCAAGTAATGGTATCAATGAAATAATTAATCCTAAAAACATACTTCCAGCATCGCCCATAAACACTTTTGCTTTTGGAAAATTCCAAGGAAGATACCCAAGAGTTGCTCCAAACATTAATGAAGATAGCAGTAGAGCAAATTGTGTTACATTACCACCAAAGATATATAATATAATTACAGTTACAAAATAAATCGAACTAACTCCTGCACTTAATCCATTTAATCCATCTACAATATTAATTGCATTAATAACAGAAACAATCCAAAATATTGTTAAAATAATTGAAATAATTGAATCAATAGTGGTAGGTATAAAATACAATACATCATCTATTCTTAATTTGCCATAAAAAATAATAATTAAAGCAATTAAAATTTGAACTATAAACTTTACTAAAGCGTTAAGAGGTTTAATATCATCAATAATTCCAAGAAGTAAGATCATAGTACTAGCAATTAGTATTGCTGGTATTTCATAACTCAATGTAGAAAAAGAATATACACTCGGTTTAGAGAAAATAATAAAACCAAATATAAATGATAAAAATATTGCTACACCTCCGAGTAAAGGCATTGCCTTAGTATGAATATGTCTTGAATGTGGCATAGATATTGCATTTATATGATAAGCAATTTTAACTGTTAATGGTACCAGTAAAAATGATGCCACACCACAAAATATTATTATTTTTACAAATTCTATATTTACTAAGTCCTGCATATTATTTATCATCTCCTTTACTCAAAGTTATCATTATTAATGATATCTAAATATTTGTTATAAATTTTATTTTTACTATAGTCGGTTTTAATTGCTATAGCCTTAACTAAGGTTTTACCACTTAGACCATTATCCAATTCTTTTTCAATATATTTCTCAAGTGGTAGTTGCTCGTTGAAGTTTATTTTTTCAAGCAATAAAACAATCTCCCCTTTGAATTTAATGTCCATGAATTCACTAATTTTCCCACGATAAATTGTTTCAAATTTCTTAGATATTTCCCGGGAAATAACTATATTAATATCTCCGAGTTCTTCTTTAATTAAACAAAGGGTTTTATTTATACGATGTGGGCTTTCGTAAAATCCCACTGTCATATTCATTGTAGAAACTTTTCTTAACACCTCTTTTGCTCTTGCATCTTTCTTTTCAAAAAAGCCTAAAAAAGTAAAACAACTACTGTCTAACCCACTTGCTGCTAACGCACTTATAAATGCATTAGCACCAGGTAGACTCACTACTTTATAATTTTCATCAATAAGGCTTTTTATAACTTTAAATCCTGGATCACAAATGTTTGGCATTCCAGCATCACTTATTATAGATACCATTTTTCTCTCATCTAATGCACTTTTAATTTCACTAATTCTTTCTTCCTCATTATGCTCATGAAGACTTCTTGTTTTCGTTTTAATTGAATAATGACTAAGTAACTTTGAACTTGTTCTTGTATCTTCACAATATATACAATCACTTTGCGATAATACTTTAATCGCTCTAAAAGTCATATCTTCTAGATTACCAATTGGCGTTGGAACTAAATATAGACCATTACTATCCTCATAACTATTTTGCTTCATATTTTTCTCCACTAAACATAGCAATTACCTCTTTTGTATAACTTCCATCATCATTATGAATGAACAATGGTTTTTCTACCTTAAGACCCTCATTGCCATTTTTTCTACCTTCAATTAAAATTAAATTTGCATCTTTACCTATCTTAGGATATACAAATTTTATTCGCTTTGGTTCAATTTTATTCACTTTCATTTTATGAGTTATTTCTACTAATCGATTTGGTCGGTGTACCATTGCAAAATAACCGTTATTTTTCAAAAGTATTTTTGCAGTATTTAAAACATCATCTAAACTTGCATGAGTTTCATGTCTAGCAATTTTTTTAAATTTACTATTATTTAAATTACTAGTTTCATTTATTTTAAAATATGGTGGATTGCTAATTACTAAGTCGTAAATATCATGACCAATTTTTTTATGAATCATCTTATAATCATCACAAATAATTTCTATTTGCTTTTCTAAATTATTTAGTGCTACACTTCTTTTAGCAAGATTACTACTTACATCAAGTATTTCTACACCAATTATACTAGCATTAGTATATGTAGATAAAATAATTGGAATCGGGGCATTACCACAACCTAAATCTACAATTTTGCTAACTTTTTTATTAATAGTTGCAAAGTTAGCAAGAAGCACTGAGTCAAGGGAAAAACTAAATCCATCTGTCCTTTGAATTATTTTATAATTATTATAATTTAGTAAATCGTTAATCACTTCCATTTAAGTCCACATCTATTATACCTTTTCCTTCAACATAAACTTTCATAGTCTTCAATAAAACATTTAAACTTACTATCTTTCCTTTTCCTTGACTAGTTTCGTATTTGCTTCCAATCTTAGGAAGTTTCTTTTTTATTTCCTTATAATCATCATCTTCATATCTAAGACAACAAAGTAATCTTCCGCATAATCCACTAATTTTTGATGGGACAAGTGAAAGTCCTTGATTTTTAGCCATATTAATTGAAACAGCTGCAAAATCTGTTGCAAAATTATTACAACAAATAATTCTTCCACAAACTCCTATACCACCTATTATTTTTGCTTCATCTCTTACTCCAACTTGCCTTAATTCTATTCTAGTTCGATATTTAGAAGCTAATTCCTTAACCAACTCTCTAAAGTCAACTCTATTTTCACTAACAAATGAAATAAACAACAAATCACGATTTAGTGTATATTCCGCATTAATAATTTGCATTTCTTTGATTCTAGACTCAATAAACTCTTTTACTTCTGCGTACAGTTCTTTCTTTTCTTGCTCATTTCTTTTTTTATTTTGAAGATCTTTTTTATTTGCTATTCTTAACACACTTTTTAACTCAAAATTATATTTTTTTTCATCAATTAAAGTAACATCATCAACGGTTCTTACAATTTCTTCACCTCTATCAGTCATTATGACCACATCTAAATCTTTTTTTAATTTCAAATTATCTTCTTTAAAATAATATACTTTACCAGTAGGATAATCATTTTTATAAAACTTGATTGCAACTACACTTACCATTTTTTCACTCCCTATCCATTGATAATTTATCTATAACTAATTTTACATTGACATTATTATTAACCATCTCAAGTGACACGAATAATTTATTTAATAAATTTAATAATTCATGCTCTGTTATATTATCATTAATTGATTGCATACGATTATCAAATAGTCCATCAACACCATTTTTAAAATTAATCATCGTGCTAACATTTATAATAAGCAAATTAATTGCTGTATTCATTTTTTGTTTGCTATTGAATTTACTATAACAAAACTCTTCTAATTCAATCATCAATTTCTTCCTATCATTAATGTATAAATCTAAGTACTTTAAAGTAAAATCTAAATATAAATCAAACTCCTCACTATTATACAGTTCATCATAATCTACATTATCTAAATATAGAGCATATTTTAATTTCACTACATCTTCGTACTGCTTTAAAATTTCTTGATAATGTTGATTGAATGGCAATGGTTTAAATTTAAATATTTGCGTCCTACTAATTACAGTTGGTAGCAATTGAGTTAAATTTTCAACAATAAAAATAAAAACTAAATTACCCATAGGATCTTCTATAGATTTTAATAAACTATTTTGTGCACTTACTGTTAATTTTTGAGCATCTTCCACAATAAAAACTTTTGTATTGCCTGACATAGAAGTTATTGAAATATCATCTAACATATCAACAACTTGCTGTTTTCCAATATTTTGTTTTTGTGAAGAAATATAGAAAACATCGTGATGAGATAATCTAATCCCATCGCTATCACACCCTATTATTTTACCTGCAAAATAATTAGCTACTTCCAATTGTCCTGAATTTTTAACTCCCGAAAAAATGTATGCGTGAGATAACTTTCCATTATCAAAACTTCCATCTAGTCTAATTATAATTTCTTTTTGATAATTTAATTTATTCACACATTTTCCTCTTTACCATTTCTTTTTCAATTATATCATATACATTTTGGACAACTTCTTCAATTGTTTTAGTGGCATCTACCATAACATAATTATTTTTCTTTGCAAGTATCATATACGAGTCATAAACTTTTTGATGAAATTCTATCTTTTCTAAATCAAGCCGATTCATTTCTCTATTATGCTCTTTAATTCTTGCAAAAGCCTCTCTTGGCTTTATATCAAAAAATATTGTCAAATCTGGCTTTATATTATCCATAGCAAACTCGTTAATAGCATAAATATCAGCAACACAATTTTCTCTAGCGTATCCTTGATACACAATTGAACTATCTACGTAGCGGTCACAAATAACCAATTTCTGCTTTTTCAAATTTGGCTTTAAAATCTCTTCTACATGTTGTGCTCTACTAGAGGCATATAAAAGAGCTTCCGTTCTTTTATTAATTGTATTATTTCCTATATCTAAAATGATATTCCTAATTTTTTCTGATATATCACATCCTCCAGGTTCTCTTGTGACAATATGATCTATATTCTTATGTTTTAATATTTCAACAATTCTATCAAGTACTGTGCTCTTCCCGCTTCCTTCTCCACCTTCAAATGTAACAAAAAGACTAGTCATTTCCTAATACCTCTATTGCTCTCATAATTTGATTATCTTTTTTATAATCTTTCAGAATTTCACTATACTCTGAATTTAATTTATTTGCTGTATTCATATCTATTTCACCACTATTTTTTACACCATATTTTTTTTGAAATTTTTCAACAGCACTTCTTGTTTCACTATCAAAATAACCGTCAACTCTTGTATTATAACCAAGCTTAACTAAAACTTTTTGTGCATTTTCAATTTGTTTACTAACTTGATCAAACTTCAACGGTTTTTCAATTAAAACTTTATTTAAAATCATACTACTATCAAGTTCAATCTCTACATCTGGTGCAACGCCTGTCTCATTAATCCAATTTCCATCCGGAGTTAACCACTGAGCAAACGTATATTTTAATGAACTTCCATCAGTATATTCCTGTGTTGTTTGAGCTGTACCTTTTCCAAATGTTGTAGTCCCAATCAACTTACTACCATTTATTTCATTTAATGCCGATGCTAATAATTCACTAGCACTAGCACTAGACTCATTTATCAGCACTGCAACATCAATATTCTCTTTCTTAGTGTCTCCATATTCTTTATGAGTTATTTTATCTCGTTTTTTCTCTTGATAGATTGGTTTGCTATCATCTACAAACATATCCACTATTTTTATAACTTGATCTAAATAACCTCCTCCATTATCTCTAACATCAATAATAAGAGATTTAATATCTTTTAATTTTAAATCTTTATATGCTGAACTAAATTGTTCATAAATATCACCAGTGAAATCATTAATTTTAATATATCCAACTGTGTCATTTTCTCCAACTAAGCCATAAGTTAAGTCTTCTAACTCAATTGCTGCTCTTTTAACAGTAAAATCTAATTCATTACTAAACCCTGCTCTTTTGAATTTCAAGTTAACTTCTGAGCCCTCTTCACCTCTTACAAGTGAAGATAATTTATCAACACTATACTCGCTAACATCTTCTCCATCAACACTACTAAATACATCCCCTTCAGTTATTCCTACTTTCTCAGCAGGAGAGTTTTCAAATACTTTTGTAATGTAAATGCCACTAGGGCCTTTCTCAATTTGGACACCAATACCAACAAATTGGTTTTCAATTAATAGTTTAAACTCTGTTGTCTCTTCAGTATTCATATAACTAGAATAAGGGTCCTCCAATGCATTAACCATACCTTTTACAGCACCACTTAGCAATGTTTCTTTATCAACTTTTTTATAATAATTTTGAGATAACTCGCTATATACCTTATCTATAAGTAAATATTCATTGTCTCCAACATATATTTTTTTGTAGTATAGTGAAGTTCCTAAAATAGAAATCAACATCACAAAAACCATACTTACTCCAAAATATATACCTTTTTTTTTATTCAAATTTTTCATAATCTATTTACACCTGCTTTTAAGACTTGTTATCATATATATATGTTTAAATATCATAATAAACATTATCATGCTTAGAAAAAATTTACTTGTGCATAACAATTATATTATAACACAAAAATAAGTCAAAATCACTACAATAGTCAATTAAAATTTGTGTAGTTTATTTTTTAAATAATAATTGAAAGACACTATTTTAGTCACAATTTAAACTCATTAATGTTATATACTATATGTGTAGAGAGTAATTTCTACACAACTAAAATTATATTCCCCTATACTATTAGTTAAGTTAGCAGCCAGTTAATAGGTTGTTTTCTTATGCAAATAACTCACTATTATAGTGAGTTATTCTTATGTTTCACGTGAAACATTATTTTATTGTCGTCTTTTTCATATATGGAATTAAAACATCTGGTACTGTGATTGTTCCGTCACTGTTTTGATAATTTTCAATAACCGCAATCATACATCTTCCAACTGCTAGCCCTGAGCCATTTAATAAATGTACAAATTCCAATTTCTTGCCTTCTTCTGGCTTGAACTTAATATTTGCTCTAATTGATTGATAACTCTCTGTATTACTAATAGAAGCAATTTCACGATATTTTTCTTGCGATGGAATCCATACCTCTATATCATAAGTTTTTGTACTTGTCTCACCTAAGTCACCAGTGCATAAATTAACAACACGGTATGGTAGTTTTAGTTCTCGTAAAACTTTTTCTGACTGTTTTAGCATTGCCTCTAATTGTTCATAAGAGTCTTTAGGATTAGCAATCTTAAATAACTCAACTTTCTTAAACTGATGTTGTCTTAGCATTCCTCTTGTATCTCTTCCCGCTGAGCCTGACTCTTTTCTAAATGCAGTTGTGTATCCTGCAATATTAATTGGTAATTCTTTTTCATCAAAAACTTGGTTAGAAAAATATCCGATTAGTGGAATCTCTGCTGTTGAGTTTAAAAACCAATCTTTGTTTGACTGTAATTTGAATGCATCGTCTTCAAATTTTGGCAATTTTCCTGCACTAGTCATTGTTGTTCTATTTACCATGTACGGCGGAATTATTTCAGTATAATCTGATTCAACCGTATGTAAATCCATCATAAAGGATGTAAGCGCTCGCTCCAATTTGGCAGCGTCACCTTTTAAAACTGTAAATCTACTTCCCACTATACGTGAAGCCCCTTCAAAATCAAGAATGCCCAAGTCTTCACCAAGTTCATAATGGGCTTTAGGTACAAATGAAAACTCTGTTTTTTTACCAACTTCTTTTACAAGTTCGTTTGAATTTTCATCTTCTCCATACTTAACTGTTTCATTTATAATATTCGGTATAAGAATTAAAATATCGTGTATTTTTTTATCAATTTGTGAAACTTGCGTGTCATATTTATTTATAATTTCATTTAATTCATCTGACTTTGTAATTAAATCATTTGCATCATTACCTTCTCTTTTTCTCAATCCAATTTGTTTGCTTATCGTATTTTTTTCGCTTTTAATTGTTTCAACTTCTGATAAAATTTTCCTACGTTCTATATCTAATTCCAGAACACTATCAACTTGTAAAGCATACTTATCCCCTCTAAGTTTAAGCCCTTTTTTTATTTCTTCAGTATTTTCTCTAATTTTTTTAATGTCAAACATATTATTCTCCTCCTATAAAAAAAGAGCGGTAAGGGACGAAGTTGTTCGCGGTACCACCCTTTTTTATGTTTCACGTGAAACATCTCATATAAATTAACGCTTTATAATACGGAAACTATTAATTTCACTCAACAGTAGATTTCAGTAAATAATTATTCTGGTTTTCAGCAACCACCAGTTCTCTTAAAATAACTATAAACTTACTTATCTGTTTTAATGGCTTTATAAAATTGTAACATTTTAATATATTCAAGTCAACATTATATTTTAATTTGAGTATGTTTTCTCATTTTTACTAAAGTTAACTCATCAAAACCGTTACTTTTTATAAATTTTATAAGGTCTTCAAAATTTCCACAATAGTCGTCTAACTTATGTGAATCGCTACCTAAACAGATTTTTTGACCTCCCAATGACTTATACAATTTTAGAACTTCCCTATAAAAATTATAAACATCATATGTTCCTCTTCTAAAACAGCCTCCATTGATTTCTAGTATTTTGCTTTCCTTAATAATAATTTTAAATATTCTTTCTAATTCACCAATATAATTAAGTGGATTAACTTGTCCTTTACAATATCTAAATATGAATCCTACATGTGATAATATATCATAGTCAATTCCAGAAGTAACCGCATCATACATTTGCTCAAAATAAAGTTTAACTATCTCATCAATACTACGATCATAAGTTACCGGTTTAAAATATCTCACTTCTTCTTCATCATTATCATGAACTGATAATAATATAAGACTGAAATCATATCTACTTAAAAAATTACTAATATTTTTTTTTGCCCCTTGATTATATCCAATTTCTATTCCTGAGTAAATATTTTCACTTCTATTTTTTATATATTCATACTGCATTATCATATTTTTTTGATAATCAAAATTATCAAATTTTTTTAATTTATCTAAACACTCAAAGTGATCAGTTATATTTAAATATTCACTCCCATTTTCCTTTGCTTTTTTTATATATTCTTCTATTTCAACTTTTGAATCTGGTGAAAACCTAGAGTGTACATGCTGGTCTATCATATTTAAATCCTCCTAAAAAAGGATAACAAGGTTATCCTATTTAATTTAATTTTCTTCTGTAGCAGTTTTTTCTTTATCTAATATAGTAATGTTACTAACTTGTTCATTATCTTTTAAATTAATAATTCTAACACCCGTTGAATCTCTACCTATAACGCTAATTTGTTTAACCGATGTCCTTATAATCATACCCTGATTTGATACAACCATAATATCTTCATTACCATTTACAGCTTTTACTGAAACCAATGATCCACTTTTTTCATTTATTTTTATTGTTTTAACTCCAACACCACCTCTAGATTGAGTTCTATACTTATTAATTGATGTTCTTTTTCCGTAACCATTTTCACTTATCACAAAAATCTGACAATTTTCTTTAACTACTGATAGTGCTATACACTTCTCACCATCAATAATTTTAATCCCTTTTACACCTCTAGAAACTCTTGCTGTTGCTCTAACAGTATTTTCATCAAACATTATACTCTTACCAGAACTGCTCGATAACATTATTTTATCAAAACCTGTTGTGTGTCTTACAGAAATAAGTTCATCATCTTCATTAAGGACAATCGCTTTTTTCCCTTTTTTATAAATTGATTCATAGTATGCTAAACTCGTTCTTTTTATTATACCTTTTTTTGTTGCAAAAGTTAAGTAATCGTTTGAATTAAAGTTTGATATTCCAATAACTGATTCAACTTTTTCATTTTGTTCAAGTTCTAATAAATTAATAATAGGGACCCCTTTTGCATTTCTGCTAAATTCAGGTATTTCATATCCCTTTAATCTATAAACTTTTCCTAAGGTTGTAAAAAATAAAATATAATCATGAGTTGAAGAATTAATCATTTTATCTACGAAATCTTCTTCATTAGTTTTCATACCTCTTAATCCAACACCACCACGGTTTTGTACGCGATAATCACAGACCTTAGTTCTCTTTATATAACCTTCTGATGATAGCATCACCAAAATATCTTCAACAGGTATTAGTGCTTCATTATCGATATAATCAATTGCTGTAAAATCAATTTCTGTTCTTCTATCATCAGAAAACTTTTCTCTTACCTCTTCTAGTTCATCACGAATAATTTGATAAATTTTTTCTTTAGAATTTAATATTGACTCTAGCTCTATAATTAATTTATTTAATTCATCTGCTTCACTACTAATTTTTTCATATTCAAGTCCTGATAATCTTCTAAGTTGCATAGATAAAATTGCTTTAGATTGAATAACAGTTAAATTAAATTTGTTATCAAATTTATCAATAATTTCCTCATCTGACTTACTATTTCTAATTATACTTATAACTTCGTCAATGTTGTCTAAAGCAATCAAAAGACCAAGAACAATATGTAATCGTTCCTTTGCTTTATCTAAATCATATCTAGTTCTTCTCTCTACAACTTCCACTTGATGTGCCAAATAATGAGTTAAAGTTTCTTTTAATGTAAGAAGTTTTGGCTCATTATTTACTAGTGCAAGATTATTAACACTAAATGTAGATTGCATTTGAGTTTGCTTAAAAAGATTGTTTAAAACAACTTTTGCGTTTACATTCTTTCTGAGTTCTATAACAATTCTAATACCTTCACGATTTGATTCATCTCTAAGATCAGTTATACCATCAATCTTTTTATCCTTAACTAAATCTGCAATTTTAATAACCAAACGTTCTTTTTGAACTTGATATGGTATTTCTGTAATAATAATAACTTTTTTTCCATTTTTTTTCTCTTCTAATTCATATTTTGATCTAAGAGCAATACTACCTTTACCAGTTTCAAACGCAGAGTAAATTCCACTAGTTCCTAAAATAACTCCGCCAGTTGGAAAATCAGGTCCTTTAATATATTCCATCAACTCAATTGTTGTAATATCTTCATTATCCATGTAAGCAATCAAACCATCAATTACTTCTCCTAAATTATGTGGAGCAATATTAGTGGCCATACCAACAGCAATTCCTGTAGTTCCATTAACAAGCACATTAGGAAACCTTGAAGGCAAAACAACAGGTTCTTTTTCAGATGCATCATAGTTATCTTGAAAATCAATAGTTTTCTTCTTTATATCTTTTACCATGTACATAGAAATCTTACTCATTCGTGCCTCAGTATAACGCATCGCTGCTGGGCTATCCCCATCAATCGATCCAAAATTACCATGTCCTTGAATTAGCATATATCTTGTAGAAAAATCTTGGGCAAGACGAACCATCGCATCGTAAATTGATGAATCTCCATGAGGATGATACTTTCCCATTACTTCTCCCACAATACGGGCAGATTTTTTGTATGACTTATCACTATGCATTCCAAGTTCGTTCATTGAATATATTATTCTTCTGTGAACAGGCTTTAGACCATCTCGAACATCAGGTAAAGCACGTGATACAATAACGCTCATTGCATATTCTAAAAATGATTTTTTCATTTCAGATGCAATATTAATTTGTCTAATCTCACTCATTTTACCCTCCTATATATCTAAATTTTCAACTAACTTAGCATTTTGTTCAATGAATTCTCTTCTTGGCTCTACATTTTCACCCATCAACATTTCAAATACCTTACTTGCTTCCATAGCGTCTTCAATATCAACTTTAAGAATTGTTCTACACTCTGGATTCATAGTAGTTTCCCACAATTGCTCTGGATTCATTTCTCCTAGTCCTTTATATCTTTGTATATCAACCTTTTTTTCACTATCAAAACTAGGTATTATGCTTTGAAGTTCATCTTCACTATAAACATACTCGATTCGCTTTCCTTGCTGTAATTTATACAATGGAGGACAGGCAATAAATATATTTCCATTATCAATTAAAGGACGTAAGTATCTATATAAAAATGTTAAAAGCAATGTTCTTATATGAGCTCCATCGACATCAGCATCCGTCATAATTAAAGTTTTATGGTACCTAAGTTTAGAAATATCAAATTCATCTCCTACACCAGTACCTAATGCAGTAATCATAGCTCTAATTTCATTATTTTCAAAAATTTTATCTACCCTACTTTTCTCAACATTTATTACTTTACCTCTTAGTGGTAAAATTGCTTGAAACTTACTATCTCTTCCCTGTTTAGCACTACCTCCAGCACTATCTCCCTCTACTATATAAAGTTCTGAAACAGTAGCATCCTTACTACTACAATCAGCTAGTTTTCCTGGAAGACTGGAAACTTCTAAAACATTTTTTCTTCTCGTTAATTCCCTTGCTTTTTTTGCTGCTAATCTTGCTTTTTGAGCAATCAAACATTTTTCTACTATTTGTACAGCTTCACTTGGATTCTCAAGTAAAAAGCGTTTCATTCCTTCATTAAAAATATTAGATGTTATCTTTCTAACTTCGCTATTTCCAAGTTTGGTTTTAGTCTGTCCTTCAAATTGAGGGTTAGGGTGTTTAACAGAAATAATAGTCGTTAACCCTTCTCTAACATCCTCCCCAGATAGACTATCGTCATTCTTTTTTAACAAGTTATTATCTTTTGCATAATTATTTAACACTCTTGTAAGTGCAATTCTAAATCCATCTTCATGAGTCCCTCCCTCATGAGTACTGATATTATTAGTAAATGAATAAATATTGTGTGTAAATCCATTATTATATTGAAGTGCAATTTCCACAATCACTTCATCTTCTTCACCATCCACATATACAACATCATCATGAATAATGTCTTTCCCTTCATTTATAAGTAAAACATATTCTTTAATTCCACCTTCATAATAAAATGTATCAGAAACACCGTTTCTTTCATCATTAATTTTTAATGTTAACCCTTTATTTAAAAAAGCAAGTTCTCTAACTCTAGAAGCAAGAACATTATAATCATATTCTGTAGATTCTGTAAAAATTAAAGAATCTGCTTTAAAAATTACAGAAGTTCCTCTATCATCACATGGTCCAATATTAGTTAATTCTTTTACTGGTTGTCCACCATTTTCAAATCTAATATGATACCTATTTCCTTTATAACAAACATCCGCCTCCAAATAAGAACTAAGTGCATTTACTACACTTGCACCTACTCCATGAAGCCCACCAGATACTTTGTATCCACCACCACCAAATTTACCACCAGCATGTAAAATTGTAAACACAGTTTCTACAGTAGATATACCAGTTTTTTCGTGTTTTTCACAAGGGATTCCTCTTCCATTATCTGTAACTCTTATTTCATTATTCTTAGTAATATCAATAGTAATTGTATCACAGTGGCCTGCAAGAGCTTCATCAATAGAATTATCAACGATTTCCCAAACTAAATGATGCAGTCCCTTTTTACTAGTCGACCCTATATACATACCTGGTCTTTTTCTAACAGCCTCTAAACCTTCAAGGACTTGAATTGATGACGAATCATAATTAGTTTCTACACCCATCTTACATACCTCCTAAAATAACAATACTACATATATTATACCATAAAATAAGCTAAAATTATATATTATCATAGCGTATTTAACACTAAATTATAGATAAATTTACTTTTATTTTTTTTAGAAAATTTAAAAGTATTAATAAAAAACTAAATAGAAAAATATTATTTTTTAAACCGGTTTTAGGTAATACTTTTTGATTTTCTACTTTAAGCTTGATATTATTACTATCATCATTTATCTCAAATTTATAAACACTTTCACTAAGACTATAACCATCTGGTGCTTTTATTTCTGTCAAAATATATTTACCATATTCTAAATTATCAATGAAAAATGTTCTATCAACAATAAAAGTTTTAATATCAATTAAATTATTTCCATTCTCCCTTTGTAATTTAAACTCAGCACCACTCAATTCCTTTCTACTAACACTATCTATTTTATTTATAGTTAATGATCCAACTTTATTTGTTGAAATAAAACTATAATCAATCTTAGATGGATTAAAATATGTTACAGAAACTAAATCCTGATATTTTGAAGAAACCCATAACAAAATCTCTCCATCTTTATAATACTTATCACTTACCAAACTAAAACTATTCTCTCCTTGATTAATAACAGTAATTTTTAGTTTATTATCTTTTTTTTCAAACTTTACATTATTATTAGTAGTTACTAAATGGTACCTATCAATAACATTATTGCTATCATTAAAAATATACTCATCTCCTACTTTAAAATCCACAGAATTCAAATCTAAATTAGGTAAAATTAGATGATTATTATACAAATTAAGAATTTCTTGTTTATATGAGCTAACACTAAATTCTTTTTTATTTGATCTCATATCATAAAACTTCATTTTTGTTTTAGAGTTAACTGTTTCGTGGATTAAAGCTTGGGTTGCTAAACGATATTTTTTATCTTTTGTAACTGCAAATTGTCTTTCTCCATACATAGCTATTAATGAAATTTTGTTCCATACATCTTCTTTATAATAATCTATAGGATTTTCTAGAGTATGTTCGTTCCCATCTTTTATTAAATCTTCAAAAAGCAAACAATAGGAATATTTATCATTAACATACTTGTCCTGCCAATATACATGAATATTAGAGTAAGTAGAATAATATAAAATATTTTTATCCTCAAACACCTTAACATCACTTTTTTTATAAATTTTTTCTTTAAACTCACCACCTTCATTAGCACTAACTATATCGTTTTGACCAAATGCTAAAATTAAAATTAAAGTACAAATTATTTTTTTCATAAAAACCTCCCATAAGTATTACACCATACTTTAGGAGGTAATTAACTAAATATAAATATAAGCTAATTATCATTTATATTATCTAAACTTATTTTATTAAAACAAATATTATTTTTTATATCATTATAATCTGTAGTCGTTATTATTGTTTGTAAATCTTTAGATGATAAAAAATCAAATAAAATATTTTGCCTTTTCTCATCAAGCTCACTTAAAACATCATCTAAAATTAAGATGGGTGCAGTGTTTGTAAATTTGCTTATAACCATTATCTCTGCCAATTTTAGAGAAATAAGGACAACTCTTTGTTGGCCTTTACTACCAAAAAATTTAACATTTCTATTATTTATATTAAAGATTATATCATCATAAGAAGGTCCAACTAAAGTATTACCCTTATACAATTCTTGTTCAAATTTTATCTCTAATTTATTTATAAAAGAACTTTCTAAGTCATCAAAATTTATCTTTGATTGCACTTCATATTTAATTGATAAATCAAAATCAAAAAACTCTTTAAAAATATTTTTTGCATAATCATTTAATTCTTTAATAACTAATTTTCTTTTTCTATATATAATTAAAGAAGTTTTAACATATCTCTCATTTAATATATCAAAGTATTTTTTATCAGTTAAACTATTAATCATCATCTGTCTTAAATATTCATTTCTTTGTTTCAATATATAGTGAAATTCTTTTATTACATGAATATACGTATTATCAATCATACAAATAAAAATATCAATATATTTTCTTCTTTGTGATGGTGATTTGAGTAATATATCTATTGTTTCTGGAGAAAATAATACACTCTTAAAAACACCAATAAAATCACTTTGTTTAGGTATAACTCGATTATTTAATAAACACTTTTTTTTATTATTACTAATTATAACTTCATAAATACTATCACTTGTTAAGTGTATTTTAGCAAAATTAGAGTCAAAATTAATTACCTCATTAAATTTATTTGCACGATAACTATTTAAATAACTAACAAAATAAATACTTTCAATAATATTTGTTTTGCCCATACCATTTGATCCATAAATAACATTTATGTTATCATCTAATTTCATATTTAATTTTAAATGATTTCTATAATTAAATAGAACTAAACTTTTAATTTTCATTTATTTTTCCTCAAAAATCGTAATACAATTATTATTGATTGTTAAATTATCTCCAACTCTTATTTTCTTTCTTAATTCATAAACACTATTTCCATTTAATTTTATATCATTATCTTCAATAAAAAATTTTGCTTCTCCTCCAGTTGAAATAATCCCAGCATATTTCAACAATTTATTTAATTGAATAAAATCACCTTTAATATAGATTTTCATAATAAAAAGGTAAATTAATTATTTACCTTAATAGGCACTACCAATTGAATAAGTGAATTATCTTCTGGGTTTGTTACTACAATAGGTTTAGTATCTCCATTAAATTTTAAAATAACTTTGCTACTTTTTTGTGCATTAATTGCATCTTTTAAAAATCTTGCATTAACCTCAATTTGTAAAACACCTAATTTAATTGGATTAATTGATATAGCTTCCTCAATTTTTCCAATTTCTTTTGATTTAGAACTAACAATAGCACTTTTATTATCTAAACTAAACTTAATAGCATTAGTACTTTTATCACGAGAAAGAATAGATGCCCTATCAATAGTATTTAAAAGATTTTTACTGTCAACTTCTGTTTCAATTTCAAAATATTTTGGAATAATACTTGAAATATTTGGAAAATCTCCTTCCAGAAGTGTTGATTGAAAAACAACATTATCAAATTCAAACATAACCTTATTAGAAAATATATGCATTGTCATATCTCCTTGTTCATTACATATACTATTTAAATCAGATAAATTTTTACTTGGAATTGTAATTTTTGAATTAATTGAACTATTTGTTTTAAAAAATTTATTGCTTAGTCTATATCTATTAGTAGCTGCAATATTAATAACATCTCCAACAAAATCAAAACATACACCTGTTAATATTCGTGTATTCTCTTTAGAACTAGCAGCAAAAACTGTTTGACTAATAATCTTTTTAAATTCTGATTTACTAAATGTTATCCTATCTTCACTTTTTACAATATCAATATTAGGATAATCTTCTAAACTTATACAATTTAATTTAAATGTTCCTCTTTCTGTTTTAATAATAGCATAGCTATTATCTACTAATTCAATTTCTATAGTTTCTTCATCAACTTTCTTAACTAATTCTGTTATATAATTTTCATTTAAAACCATAGATCCTGTAGAAATAATATTTATAAATTCTTTATCGTTAACACTTTTTGGAATAAAAGCCTTAATAGTTAACTGTAAACCACTACCAATTAATATTAAACCATCTTCATTTAATTCAAATTTGATACCATTTAGAGCTGCAAGTGGTGTTTTTGTAAAAACTGCTTTGCTAACATAAGCTAAGTTGTTTTGTAGAACTTTTTTATTAATTTGAAATTTCATAAATTCCTCCTATATTATTATATAATAAGTTTATTATTGTTATTATATATGTTGGTATCGTTGATAACTTCTAAATTTCATATAACTATTATAATACATTATTATTAAAATGTTAATAGTTATGAACAATTTTATAAGTTTTATACAATTATAGTTGCTCTTTAATATTATAAATTGTTGATTGTAGAAACTCATCTGTTTTTAAAATATCTTTAATTTTATCACAAGAACTCATAACAGTAGAATGATTCTTATTACCAAAATAAAGTCCGATTTTTTGAAAACTATAATCAGTAAGTTCACGCGCTATATACATTGCTACTTGTCTTGGAAATATTATATCTTTTTTTCTACTTTTACTAACTATTTCTTCAGAAGAAACACCAAAAGTTTTAGCTACAATATTTATTATATTTTCAATATTTTTTTTCTTTGCATTAACAACAGTATTGGAATTTTTCAAACAATTTATTGCAAAATCTAAATCAATATTAACACCATTACTCATAATAGTAGCTGTCGCCAATAAATTTTTTAAAGTTCCTTCTAATTCTCTTACATCATGTGTAGCACGATTAGCAATATAATTTACAACATCTTCACTTATAATTGTATCAACATCTAAATCCTTTAGTTTACTTTTTAATATTTCTTTACGTAAAGACAGTTCAGGAGGAAATATATTTACACTAATTCCCCAGTTAAATCTTGTTCTAAGACGCTCTTCAAGAGTTTTTAAATCATCAGGACTACGATCACTTGAAATAATAATTTGTTTATTGTTTTGATGAAGTATATTAAAGGTATGGAAAAATTCTTCCTGTGTTTTATCAGCCTTGGCTAAAAATTGAATATCATCTACAATTAATACATCAACATTTCGATATTTATTTTTAAAACTATTATTTTTATCCTTTAGACTATCAACAAATTCTTCAAGAAAAGTGTTTGAATTAACATACAAAACATTTTCTAATGTATTTTTTAGTAAATAATCGCCTATCGCATGCATTAAATGAGTTTTTCCTAAACCACTTTTACCATATAAAAATAGAGGATTATATTGAGTACCAGGCTGTTCAGCAACAGCAACAGCAACACTGTAAGCAACTTTATTACTATCTCCAACAATAAAAGAGTCAAATGTATATTTAGGATTCAAATTTGAAAGTTTATGATTTCTTACAGATTGATTAGACTCATTAAGATTATTTATAGTATTAAATTCATCCTCCGCTGTTTCTTCTACAATAAAATTAAAAGATGTATTAGTATTGAAAACTTTATTAAAAGAACTTTCCATTAATTTTATATAAACGCTATTAAGATATCTAATATGAACTACAGTGGGTACAAGAACAGTAGTAACACCATTTTTAATTGAAATAAGTTTGGTACTAGAGAACCAAGTATCGAAAGAAAGAAGATTTTGATTTAAGTTATTTTTAATATCTGCTAAAAATACAGCCCATAGTTCCTGATTATTCATACTCTCATCTCCCTTTCTAATAATAACTACTTATTTATTATAC
>JBKEDG010000041.1:0-8378 GCA_047975285.1 Bacilli bacterium
AGAACTATCATTACTTAAAATCCTCGAAACAGTCGTAATACTCACTCCTGCATAATTTGCTATATCTTTCAAACTCGCCATAGATTCACCTCTCTTTATATTTATTATAACAAATTTTTTTATTTTAGTAAAAATTTAGTGTGATATCTTGAGAATTTTTTTTTATTTGTTATAATAGAATTAAGAAGCATACAAAAGGACGATAGATATGAGATTAGGTGTTGATTATTACCCCCATTATTTTGAAGATTCAAACATAGAAAATGAATTAGATAATATTAAAATGATGCATGCCAACAGTATTCGCATTGGAGATTTTGCTTGGCAATTTATAGAAAAAGTAGAAGGCCACTACGACTTTTCTTACTTTAATAATCTAATAAAAATATCAAAGAGTAAACAGTTAGATGTTATGGTTTGTACCCCAACATCAAGTTTTCCTGCTTGGCTAGCTAAAAAACATTCTGAAATTATGATTGTTGATGAGAATTTAAATCAAGTTACTTACGGTGGTAGAAGAGAATACTGCTATAACAGTGATATATATTGTAAATATGCCAAAAATATTACTAAACAAACAATTTTAAATTTTAGAGACTATGATAATGTGACTACTTTCCAAATTGATAATGAACTTGGTCATGAGAATAGTGACTATTGTTATTGTGAAAACTGCTTGAATAAATTTAGGAATTACCTTAAAGATAAATTTAAAGACATTGAAAACTTAAATGAAGCTTTAGGGCTTGTTTTTTGGTCAAAATCATATAACACCTTTGATGAAATTGAAATTCCAAGAAAAACAGTTACATATCATAACCCATCCCTATTGTTAGAATGGGATCGATTTAGAAGTTATAGTATCAATAAATTTGGAAAAATGCTTGCTGATGTAGTAAAGAAATATAAATATGAACATCAAAAAATAACTCATAACTTCTATCCTGGATTTTTCAACGTTTGTTTTGATCAAAATGAACTGTGTAAATCCCTAGACTTCACATCATATGATAACTATCCTGTTTGGGGCGGATTAAGTAAACCAGTTGAACCTGCAGAAATTTCACTTAATCTTGATTATGTAAGAGGTTTAAAAAATCAAAATTTTTGGATAACTGAGCAAATTATGGGCTCTCAAGGCCATGATATAACTGGATATTTACCTAGATCTAATCAATCAAAAATGTGGAGTTATCATGCTTTTGCTCATGGATGTGAAAATATGTATTACTTTAGTTATCGTAGTGCACATAAAGGACAAGAGCAGTTTTGTAAAGGGATTATTGATCATGATAACAAACTTACTAATAGATATTATGAAGCTCAAACACTCTTTGCTGATATTACCAAGTATCAAAGATATTTAACAAGTAAAATAAAGTCTAAAATCGCTATTGTATACGATTTTGACAATATATTCCACTGGAAAAGGCAAAAACAAAGCGATAACTTTAACTATATGGAGGAAATACTAAGATTCTACCGTGCTTTTTATAATTTAAATCAACCAATAGACATTATTTCATCTGATAATGATTTTAATAATTATAAGATAATTATCCTGCCCGTTATGCAAATATTTGACAATGAATTGAAAACTAAGTTAGAGCAATTTACAAAAAATAAAAATATCGTTATATTTACATATCGTAGTGGTATCAAAGATAAAAATGCAAATATATATCTTGGTAAAACTTTTCCCTCCTTAATTAAAGACATGGCAGGTGTGAGTATTATTGATACTGAAGCATTGCATTACAACCAATCAGTTGCTATAATTAAAGATGAAGCCACTAGAAACATAGATACGATGCGTGAAATTTTAAAATTGGATAGTGCAAGTCCATATGCAGTATATAATGATACTGATTTTTATGGAAAAGTAGCTATATCTGTTAATAATTATCAAAATGCTAAAATATATTATGTTGGGTGTGGTATTGACAAACGTACTGCAAGTGAAATTGCAAAAGAATGTTTAGATTTTTTGAGCATTATATATATAGAAACTCAAGATAATTTAGAAATTATTAAACGTGGTGACAATGATGAATTGACATTTTATATTAACCACTCTAATCAAAAAATAACATATAAAGATTTAGAAATAAGACCATTTGAAGTAATTATTAATGATATTAATTAAGTTTTACTTAATTTAATATAAATAAAAAAAAGGAGAATTGATATGAAAAAGATTTTAGGAATTATTTTAGCAACACTTTTGGTATTAACTGGTTGCGGTAGTAGCAAAGAGGAAAGTTCTGATAAAGTTAAAGTTGGAGTAGTTATCTACGACTTTAATGATAACTTTATGTCTTATGTTAAAACTGCAGTTGAAAATGGTTTTAAAGAAAAAGGCGATGTTGAAGTAACATTGGAAAATGGTGAAAACGATCAATCTAAGGTTAATGATAAAGTTGACAATTTATTAGCTAAGGGTGTTGATGTTCTTGCTATTAACTTAGTTGACCCTAGTGCAGGGCAAGTAATTGTTGATAAAGCTGCTCAAAAAGATGTTCCTGTAGTATTTTTTAATAAAGAACCTGATGCAAGTGTTCTTACAGATAATGAAAATGTTTACTATGTAGGAACTACTTCTGCTGAGTCTGGAGAATTACAAGGTGATTTAATTGCTGAAGAATATGCAAATGGAGTAATTAAAGATACTAATAATGATGGTAAAATTGGATATGTTATGTTAAAAGGTGAACCTGGTCATCCTGATGCTGAAGCAAGAACTAAATTTTCAGTTGAAGTTGCAACTGAAGCAGGAGTTTCTCTTAATAAGATTGGTGAAGAAGCAGCATTTTGGGATACTGCAAAAGCTAAAAATGCTTGTGATGCTTTAATTGCAAGTAACAAAGCGGATATTGACGTAATAATTTCTAATAATGACTCTATGGCAATTGGATGTATTGCAGCTATGGCTGATGCTAATGTTTCAATTCCTGTTTATGGTGTAGATGGTCTTCCTGATGCAATTGATAAAATTGAGAATGGTGAACTTTCAGGAACAGTATTGAATGACCCAAAGAACCAAGGACAAGCTACTGTAGATCTATCTTATAACCTTGCTAAAGGTAAAGACGCATTAGAAGGAACTGATTGGGAAATTGATGATTTAAATGCAGTACGTGTACCATACGTAAAAATCACTCAAGATAATACTGATATTGCAAGAGATGCATTTGGTAAGTAAATAATATTATAAGGGGGAGATTATAGATGAGTGAATACTTATTAGAACTTAAAAATATATCTAAATCTTTCCCTGGTGTTAAAGCACTAGACACAGTTTCTTTCAATGTTAAGAAAGGAACTGTGCATTCTTTAATGGGTGAAAATGGTGCAGGAAAGTCAACATTAATGAAGTGTATTTTTGGGATTTATAGTAAAGATAGCGGTGAAATAATTTTTGGTGGAAAATCATTTGATGCCAAAAACTCACTAGAAGCATTGAAATGTGGTGTTTCAATGGTTCATCAAGAACTAAATCTTGTAAATGAAAGAAATATCATGGATAATATATGGCTTGGTAGATATCCGGGGATTGGTTTATTTGTAAACGAAAAAAAAATGTATATTAAAACAAAGGAAATTTTTAAAAATCTTAATATCAATTTAGACCCTAAAACAAAATGTGGAGACTTGTCTGTTTCACAAATGCAAATGGTTGAAATTGCTAAAGCAGTTTCATATAACTCTAAATTAATTGTAATGGATGAGCCTACTTCGTCATTATCTGAAAAAGAAGTAAATCATCTATTTAATATTATCGATATTTTAAAAAATCAAGGAACTTCTATCATTTATATTTCTCACAAAATGGATGAAATCCTAAAAATTAGTGATGAAGTTACTATTATGAGAGATGGTAAACACATTGCTACAAAAAATGCACAAAATCTTACTAAAGAAGAGATTGTTAAACTAATGGTTGGTAGAGAGCTTACTAGTATGTTCCCACCAAAAACTAATATAATAGAAGATACTATTTTAGAAGTTAAACACTTAACTAGTGATAATTTTGATGATATCACTTTTGAATTACACAAGGGAGAAGTCCTTGGTATTGCTGGTCTTGTTGGTGCCAAAAGAACAGAACTTATCGAAACAATTTTTGGTCTTAGGAAGTATAATAAAGGGAAACTTATTTTAAAAGGTAAAGAAATTAAAATAAAAAGTCCCCACTCTGCAATATTATCTGGATTAGCATTAGTTACGGAAGAACGTAGAGCAACAGGTATCTTCAAAGATTTATCAGTTTCTTTTAACACAATCATAGCTAACATTGGTGATTACTATAATATAAACAAGCCCCTTGGAAATAAAAAGAAGATTGTTGATGATGTCAAGTGGTCAGTTGATGCAATGAAAATCAAAACTCCTTCATCTAAAACCAAGATTGCTAACCTATCAGGTGGTAATCAACAAAAAGTAATTTTGGGTAAATGGTTATTAACAAAACCTGATGTACTTTTACTTGATGAGCCAACGAGAGGAATAGATGTCGGAGCAAAGTATGATATATATCAACTAATATTAAATTTGGCTAATGAAAAAAAAGGCTGTATAGTTATTTCAAGTGAAATGATTGAATTACTAGGTATTACGGATCGAATTGTTGTAATGTCAAATGGAAAAGTTGCTGGAATTGTTAAAACAAGTGAGACTACTCAAGAAGAAATTTTAACTCTAGCAGCTAAATATGTATAGGGGGAAGTTATGAATAGTAAAAAAATTAAACGATTATTATGGGAATCTGCTATATACATTGTATTGCTATTATTGATACTTGTAATAATCATTACAGAACCAGGATTTTTAAGTTTAAATAATTTTGCAAATATTTTAAAGCAATCATCTACTAAGTTAATCATTTCGCTGGGAGTTGCTGGGATAATTATAACACAAGGTACAGATCTTTCAGCAGGTAGACAAGTAGGACTTGCCGCTCTTATTTCTGCATCATTACTGCAAGTTGGAGATTATGCAGCTAAATATTATCCTAACCTTGAATTAACAACAGGTTTACACGTGTTATTAGTTATTGGATTAGTTATGATTATTACTGCAGTAGTTTCTGGAGCAAATGGTTTTATTACTGCAAAATTTAATGTTACACCTTTTGTTGCAACACTTGGAATGATGACTATTGTTTTTGGAATCAATAATATATATTTTGAAAACAATCCTCACGGGGCAACGCCTATTAGTGGATTTATTCAACCATTTAAAGACTTAGCAATAGGAACAACATTTGGAATTCCTACATTAATTCTAATTGCAGGAATAACAACAATAGTAGTATATATATTATGGAATCACACTAAGTTTGGTAAAAATATGTATGCGATAGGTGGCAATCCAGAAGCAGCTCAAGTTTCAGGAGTAAATATTATTGTTTATACAGTACTTGTTTACATGCTAGGTGGTGCTTTATATGGACTTGGTGGTGCACTTGAGGCAGCAAGAATAACTAGTGTAACATCAAATGTTGGTAATATGTATGAATTAGATGCTATTGCTGCTGCAGTAGTTGGTGGAGTATCATTTAATGGCGGTATTGGTAAAGTTCAGGGTGTATTAGCTGGGGTACTAATATTTGCAGTTATAAGTTATGGACTTACATACATAGGAGTTACTCCCTTTGTACAAATGATTATAAAGGGTATTATTATAATCCTAGCAGTTGCAATTGACGCACAAAAAAGTAAAATGAGTAAATAAGCAGGGATTCCTGCTTTTTAATTACTCTATATATTGAGGTGATTTGATGGATATAAAAAAAATTTTAAAAGCCCAGAACGATTATTTTGAAACCAATGAAACTAAAAATACTAAATTTAGAAAGCAAAAATTAATAAAACTTCTAAACACTGTAACAAAATATGAAGATGATATTATGAATAGTCTTAGAGCTGATATTAATAAATCTAATTTTGAAAGTTATATTAGTGAAATTGCTTTTTTTAAACAAGAAATTAAATATACAATTAATAATATCCATAAGTGGTCAAAAAGTAGACGAGTTAAAACTCCGTTATTTCATTTATTTTCTACAAGTTATATTTATAATGAACCTTATGGATCTGTTCTTATTATCTCACCATGGAATTATCCTTTTCAGTTACTTTTCGTACCCTTAATCGGTGCTATTGCTGCTGGAAATTGTGTAGTATTAAAAACTTCTACACATACCACAAATACAAATAAATATGCAAAAATAATTATTGAAGAAGTATTCAACAAAGAACATGTTACAATTATTAGTGGCGATGATAATATTGGAAAAGAACTAACACAGCAAAAATTTGATTATATCTTTTTTACTGGAAGTAGTAAAGTTGGTAAAATTATTATGAAAGAGGCAGCAAATAACTTAATTCCTACTACATTAGAACTAGGAGGAAAAAGCCCATGTATTGTTGACTTTACAGCTGATATAGATATCACAGCTAGAAGAATAATTTGGGGTAAGTTTCTAAATGCTGGTCAAACTTGCGTAGCTCCTGACTATATCTTGGTTGATAAAACAGTCAAAGCACAATTTATTAAAGCTTTAATTATTGAAATTAAAAATATGTACAGTAATGACCCTATTAATAATAGTGAATATCCCAGAATAATTAATAAACATCATATGAATAGATTATGTAGTTTATTAAATGATCAGATTATTCTATATGGTGGAGATATAAACAAGAATAATTTGAAAATTAGTCCCACACTTATTGAAGTAAGTGATATAGATAATATTATTATGAATGATGAGATATTTGGGCCAATTCTACCAATCATTGAGGTTGATAATTTACAACAAGCTATAAATATAGTAAAATCATTTCCTAAGCCTCTCGCTAGTTATCTTTTTACAACAAGCAAAGAAAACGAAAAAATATATTTAAAATCTTGCTCATTTGGAGGTGGATGCATAAATGATACTATAATACATTTAAGTACTCCATTTCTACCTTTTGGTGGTGTTGGTGAAAGTGGATATGGAAAATACCGTGGCAAATATAGTTTTGACTTATTTACTAACAAAAAAAGTGTTCTAAAAAAATCGAATATACTTGATATACGATTTAGATACCCACCATTTAAAAATAAACTATCAATTTTAAAAAAATATATGAAGTAGTATAATTATACTACTTCTTTTACTTTCATTTTACGACATAAATAGCAAATAGGAGTGTCAACAATTGCAATAAATGTCATAATTATCCATCCCGTTATAAATATATTAAAAAGCACTTGTGGGTCTGAAGTAATTCCTTGGATAGTTATATTACCAATTTTTATAGTTGAAAATGCTAAATATACAAACAATATGTTATTAACAAATTGTGTGACTATTGTGGAACCATTATTACGTATCCATAAATATTTTTTACTATCATTTGTTGATTTAGTAGTAAATTTCCAAATGTAATGATACAAGAATATATCTATTTTTTGACATATATAATAAATAATTAGGCTAACAACAGCTATTCTAAAAACTGGACTAAATAAAGTTTTCATAGCCTCATATGCAAAATCAACATCGTTTGGACTAAACAATAGCCAAAAATTACTAAATAGTACGTAACTTAAAGTTGTAATAACACCAAGTCTCATTCCAACACTTGAAGTTTTTTTCCCATATCTTTCTGATAATACATCAGTTGCTAGAAAAGAAGACCCAAAAAGCACATTACCAAGAGTCATATCAAGCCCAAATGCTCTAACTTGCAATAATACTTCTATATTCGCATATAGCGTCGCTAAAATTATCCAAAAAAATAGACCTAACTTCCCAAAGTATTTAAACAATAGTATAAAACTACCAAAATATATTATTACACTTATAGATAGTAAAACTTCATTACTCATTTTTACCTCTTTTCTATTATTACTAAGCAATAAATTCGTATAACCTAGATACACTATATTTAGCATCCACCTTTATAATTAGAGTTTAACTTGTCTATCACATTCATAAATTTAGAAATATTTTTTTAAATTAGCTCCTACTAATTTATTGACAATATTATATTACATTTATAAAAATCCATATAATTATAGCACAATATCGTAATAAATTCAATTGTATACTATCTAAAAATAACTATAATATTGTGCGTTTACAATAGAATAAGGAATTATGTTCCATAATGTAAACGCACACTGTCGGTTTGTCACAGATTAGTCCTGCTAGAAAGGATTAAATATGAAAAATCACATCTTCAATCTAAAGTACAAACAATCTATTATTAACTATTCTTCTAGATTTGGTGTTACTAACTCTACTAATAAATTTGGTGTATCTTGTTCATTCATTTACAAGTGGATAAATAGATATGATGGATCTATTGATAGTCTAAAGG
>JBKEDG010000042.1:0-3250 GCA_047975285.1 Bacilli bacterium
AAGTACATTGTTACTACCCTAAGCGAGTATTAGGAGATCGAATATATCAAAATCGTGAGAATAGAAAATACTGTAAAGAATTAGGGATAAGACTTCAAGGAAAAAGTGCTGGAAGAAAGAGCGAAGACACTCAACAGGAAGAAAGAAGATTAGCAGTTCTAGACAACTCAGATAGACAGCAAATAGAGGGATTGTTTGGGGAGTTGAAGCGAAAGTATGGGATGGATAAATTATTCACAAAATTAAAAGAAAACCAGATGTTAAACATCGGGATGCTAGTTGTTGTGCGTAACCTAGAAAAGTATATTAATAGCCAAGAATATACTTCTTCTCATGCAACAATTAAGTCAGTTTACTATATTGAATCATACATAATTTAGATTTTCAGCAAACCCTATATACATGAAAATGTTTATTTTGAGGATGAAAAAAAATATAAGGGGGTTAAATTAATTACTGGTGAAACAGCTGTAGAGGCTAATGAAAATTTAAAAAAGGAATTAAAATTAAAAACTGAAAATGAAAGTGAAGTTAAAAAACTTGAACAAACAAATAATGGTATAGAAATAGAAATAAATGAATTGATATTAAAAATCAATAAGGAAAATAAAAATGGTACAAAAATTCAGAATGTTTCTACAAAAGAAAAAGCAAAGACAATACTTAAAAAAAATATTAAAAATGGAAGTTTATCGATAGACTACAATAAATATGACATTAATGACTTAGTACTTTTTAGTGAAGATGATAAATTTCTTCAACAAAATCAGCTGAATATTGAAGTTGAAGAAAATATTCAAAAAATTTTAAGTGAAGAGTATTCAGATGCAACATTTACTTTTGCTGATTACCAATGGATAAAAAAAGGTCTGACTTTAATAGACGATAAATTCTGTCCTTTTTGTAGTAATGAATTAAGTGAAGATAAGCTCAATCAATTGGATAAATATATAAAAGATGAAACAAATATGGCAAAGCAATTATTGAGGATACAAGTTAAAAACCTAGAATTAATAAATAAATCTTACTTTGAGAATAAAAATAAAAATAATAAGCATATCAATGAAAAAACCATAAAATTCCATAATATTATAGAATTACCCTTTTTTGAAGAAGTTGAAGCATTAAAAAGCAATATATATTTGAAACTTAGTAATATGGATATGATTGTTGATTTTGATTATGAAGCATTTATATCAAAAAAAGAAGAGGTAATTGAAAAAAATAAGTCAAAATAATAATATGTTGAAAAACTTAGAAGAACAACTGTTAAAAGAAGCAACCAAGAAAAATGATATTGTTAAATTAATAATATGTGACTTAATCGTTAATAATAACAACGTTATGAAATTAGAGGGCAAACACCAATTGAACGTAGAAGCTATTGAAAAGATAAAATCAAAAATTAGTGAAAATATTGTCAATATAAAAACATATAAAGAACAGATATCTTCTGTAACGGAGTTTGCAATCTTCGTTAATTCTAAATTAGAGGCATTAGATATGCACTTTTATATTGAAACAATAAAAGAAGAATACATACTTAAAAGCAGTGAATGTGATCAGATTGATATTAAGATGCTAAGTGAGGCTGAAGCATTCGTATTTGCATTTTTGTATTTTTACTATGAGAATATGTACGAATATGAAAGTGGAATTTTAGTAATTGATGATCCATTTACTAGCCTCGATTCAGACAATAAATATTTTATTGAAGGTCTATTACTTAATTTTATTCAAGAATGTAACTCTAAAAAAATATTTGATAATTCTGAGGATGTTAATAATCAATTGTTTGTTTTGACACATCATTATTCTTTTTTTGCAGAATTATTGTCAGGAAATTTAGGGAAAAAAGATGCGTTTAGAATACAAAATATAAATGGAGAAAAAAAAATAATTCACACAGATTCTAACTTTAAAGAATATAAATTGCTTTACAAAAAAATAATTGATTATTGCGAAACTTCATGTGTGGAAGAAAGTGTAGTGATTGGAAATGCAATAAGGAGATGTGTAGAAACATTTTGTAAATTCAACTTTGACATAAACGGAGTAAGTGATGTGGAGGATTACTATCAATATTTGTTTGAAGGAATAAAGGAACGTGAAGAGGTTATGGGGTTTTTAAAGTTTATAAATTACCATTCGCATAATATTAATGAAATAAATGAGACAAAGCATATAGAACAGTATGCAGTTCTTTTTAAACAACTTTTTGAAACAAAATTTAAAAAGCATCACGAAGCAATGCTTTGTGATTAAGGAGGAAACAAATGCCAAAGATTAGAATTGAAGTAACTGAAGAAACAATGAATAGTATTAATAATATAAAGTCTGAATTAGGACTAAATAGTAATCAAAATGGTATGGCGATAAGTCATGCTATTTCTTTTTTTAAAGAAGTAAATGTGATGAATGAGAATAAGTTTATATCCAGTGAGTTAGTTAATGTAGTTGATGAAGTCGTTGAAGCGAAGTTTAAAAGGTTAATGCCTATAATGTACGAGCTTGCTGTTAACAGTAGTGTTGAACAGCAACTACTGATCTATAACTTATTAGAAGATAAATTATGGATGGACTTAAGTAATGAAGAATTAGACTCCTATCTATCTGAAGCAATTCGTAGTTTAAAAAGTGGTAAATACAAAAGCATTGATAAAATAGTTGGCAAGTAATGTCAAAAGTGATATTCAAAAGCATGTACTTGAAGTCAGCTGAAGGAGGAATAAAACATGCTCTAAATCTAGTTGACTATGTAGCAAGGCGAGAAGGGGTACTTAAATCGGAAACATACAAATTTGAAGGTGAAGCAACAACTAATCAACATGCAATGATTAATGAGATTAGTAATGTAATTGATGTGGAAAAGAATTCGTTCTTCAAACAGTATGCCTTATTTCCTACTAAAGAAAATGCAAGTAGATTTATTACAAACGGTTTACAGCAAATAAACAGAGGTGAAGAATGCATTACAGATCCTAAAGTATTACTTAACTATATTGCAGAACGCCCAGGAGTACTCGGCTCAAAGTGTGATGAAATACAACATGGATTATTTGACTTAAAAGGGGATGTTAGAAACATAAGCAAAGCCAAACAACAAATGAGTTTAAGTGGAAGTAATATACATCATCATATTATTTCAATCAAAGTAGATGAAGCACATGAAATAGGGATGGATAGTAAACAAGAGTGGGAATCATTAGTTTAAAAAGTGGTAAATACAAAAGTATCGATAAAATAGTTG
>JBKEDG010000004.1:0-1670 GCA_047975285.1 Bacilli bacterium
ATAATTAGATGCAAATGCAAAGAAATTGTCCGCTTAATGTATAAA
Organism: Bacilli bacterium; assembly: GCA_047975285.1. Taxonomy (GTDB): domain Bacteria; phylum Bacillota_I; class Bacilli_A; order JBKEDG01; family JBKEDG01; genus JBKEDG01. The sequence continues at coordinate 46 of JBKEDG010000004.1, forward strand.
ATGGTTGAGGAAGGAATTGAAATTGATGTATTATTATTTGAAATATTCAATTTACTAGCAAACTTATTCTTTCAATTAGCTCTTGAGGAAAATAAAAAATCACAAGTTCCAGAGATTATCTTTAATTCTAAATCTTATTAGCAGCTAGTTAAAAAAAGGAGAACATATGAAAAAATTAAATAAAAAAATACTTTTAGCATTAGTAGTAGCATTAGTAGGTACTGCTGTATTTATTTATATTGAATCATTATTACCTCAAACAACTACGGGAGAAAAAACTATTACTATTTCTTTTGTAGATGAGGTTTCAAATCCCACAATTACAATCTTTGAAAATCTTGAATATCAAACTAATAGCTTAACACTAGGTCAATTTTTAGATGAAATAAAAGAAGACAAAGATATTAAAATCGGCTGCACTGATAGTCAGTATGGTCGCTGTATTGAAGGAATTGGTAGTTTATTGAGTGACTTCAATAATGCTGAGGGACCTTGGATTCTTTATAGCTCTCAGGATAATCAATCCTGCTTAAATGTTGGATATTGCCCTGGCATTGATGAGCTGGCAATTAATGATGGTGATAACTTTCAATTTACATTCACTAATACATTTGAATAATTATTTCTTAGCTAAAGATAGGTTCAGGAGCAAAAAATGAAAATTAAATCTATGAGTCTAAATGCAATGTTGTCTGCTATGTTATTTACAATTTATTTTATTTTTAGTCAAATTCTGTATTTAGAATTTGTCTGCTTTACAATTATTATCTTATCAATGACACTTCCTAAATTTCATAGTGTAATAGTAAGTGTTATTTTTGTTTTTTTAGTTTGGTTAAGTTATGGAATTGGAGTATGGACAATTATGTATATAATCATTTATCCTGGTTTTGCCTTTATGTTGTCACTTATCAAAGATCAAATTAAAAATAAACTATCTTTAGTGGCAACTTGTGGTTTTATTATGGCCTTATTAGTTGGGAATTTAATTGATTTACCAATGTTATTGTTTTCTAAAGAAATAACTATTATGTATGTTATTTTAGGACTCAAAACAACTCTAATTCAAGCAACAATCTGCTGTGTTTCATTAATTTTATTCTATGATCCTATATTTAATTTTTTAAATTCTAAGTTAACTAATAATATTGATTAGATGAATATATCTAACTATTTCCTTATATGATAGCTTAATAATATATCAACAAATATTAATAACTAATACTAAATTATTTTCACTATAACTTCTATTTTTTACAAAAAAATAGCACCCCAAGGGGTGCTATTAATTTAAATGGCAACTTGCTATCTTAACTAGAGCAAGCCTAGCTATTTTCGCCGTAATAGTGCTTAACTTCTGTGTTCGGGATGGGAACAGGTGTGACCACTATGCTATCGCTACCATATCTTAGGGATAATCCCTAAAAACTAAATAACAGAATATTAATATGGACATTCATGTCTTTCTACAAATGTGTAAAGCGTACAAACTTAATTGTGATTAAGTCCTCGACCTATTAGTATCAGTCAACTACATGTGTCACCACACTTCCATCTCTGACCTATCAACCTCATAGTCTTTAAGGGGTCTTACTTCATAAAGAATGGGAAATCTCATCTTGGAG
>JBKEDG010000043.1:0-3649 GCA_047975285.1 Bacilli bacterium
AAGTTAATAATTGCTTTTGCCCCACTAGGAATTATGGGATTGATTTATGCAAGTATTGTCGATGTTGGAATTAGTGGAATTATTGCTTATGGATTGCTTTTAGTAAACTTACTAGGGGCAATGTTCTTAGTAGCATTTGTAATCAATCCATTGATTACATTCTTCTATACAAAAGAAAATCCATACCCATTGGTTTTAACATGTTTGAAAGATAGCGGTATTACAGCGTTCTTCACAAGAAGTTCAGCTGCTAATATTCCTGTAAACATTGCATTAGCTGAAAAATTAGGAGTTGATGAAGAACTGTACAACCTATCAATTCCGCTAGGTTCAACTATTAATATGGGGGGAGCAGCAATTACAATTACGACACTAACTTTAGCTACTGCTTATACTCAAGGTATTGATGTTACATTCCCGATGGCGTTATTGCTCTCATTAGTTGCAACATTAAGTGCTTGTGGGGCTAGTGGTGTAAGTGGTGGATCTTTATTACTTATCCCATTAGCTTGTAGTCTATTTGGAATTTCACCAGAAATTGCCCAACAAGTTGTAGGTATTGGATTTATTATTAGTGTTTTACAAGATTCTTGTGAAACAGCACTAAACTCATCTTCAGATATTTTATATACAGCAATTGTTGACAAGAGAAACAAATTAACTCAGCAGTAATATTCTACATTTTTTAAATGCCTCCTATGTATTAGTATAAACTTTGAGAATTATAAGTTTACAGCTACGGAGTTCAAAGGGAAATTTATAACACATGACTTTGAAAGAATGTACGATGATTTAATGAATGAAAGTATCGAGAGTTTTACAAGTGGAAAAATAAAGCAGTTGGAATAGTTGACAATATTGCAGATAATATGGTAAATACTGGAGGTGCTAAGATAACAGGTATTAACTCTAGTGGTAACTATGTGAAGGATGCAGGTAAAAGGATAGTAGGTGAAGCTGCAGATAAAACAATAAATGAACTAACAGACAGAATGATAGTTGATGAAAATGAAGATTTAAAAATCAGCAATTTAGATATTGATAATAGTTTTCGCGGAGAAATGTTAGCGCAAGTAAAAGAAGGTCTAGTTTCAGGACTAGTAACACTATAATGAGGGGGAAACTGTGGGGATATTAACAAAATTTATATACAATAGAAATGCATCATTATTCATAAAAACTGCAAATAAAGTGGACTATAGAAATTTGATAGAAGGCTATAGCCTTAATAGAACAAGAGAAAATAATAGCTGGAAAGATTACATAGAATTATTTTCAGGATTGAGTATAGAAGAAGTATTAGAGAAAAATATTTTTTATTACTTGTCAATACGTCATAAAGTTGTTAACACGGAAACAATTTATAGTGGATACCTATTATATACGGTCGATGATATGATAATAGAGCAAGATCAAGAAAAAGTGAAACCATTGTATGAACGTTATCCAGAAGAAGAAGGTATTAAATTGTGGCTCGAAGACAGGTGGAACGATCCAGAGGAAAAATCATATTTTAATCTTAATTCAAAACGTAGTATCTGGGAGACTTACAAAAAATTATTCAAATACAAAGGTAATTATAAAGTGCATGAGATTAAAGATACAAATAGCTTCTTAAATGAAGCATATAAAGTCTTTGTCTGCGAAGAACTAAGAATTATATATTACTTTGAACTATGTGAGTTAAAAACAACAAAGGGAATGCTTACGACGCTATATGCTGACTTTGAAAACTCTCCGTTATTTGATGATAAATTCTTAACTACAGATGAGAAGCAAAAGAAGCGTTATTATAAAAACCTTGACAAATTTGCTAAATCTGTAGGCTATGAGAGGATGGATCAAGAAGCATTAGTAGAATTTATAAAAATAAAGAAGAAAGCAACTTATAAACTAAATAATGAATTCAGACATCTAGGCTATAAATTTGGTAGAGAAAATGTTTGGAAATTTTTAGAATTAAACATGGAACCAGAGTTATTTGAACTTTGTAAAACATATACAATATTTTCAAACCCATATTACTTTAAAAAGTTCACTAAGTGGCATTTGCTCAATGATTGCGGAGTATATTTCTCTGCCGATTATGAAGATAAAAGAAATTCATATGGTTGTAAGTTATCGGAGCTAGAGGCAAGAAAAAAACTTCCAACTCTATCTGAGTACTTCAATCTTACAGAAGAAGACGAATGGATTGTCGATACGAAAATAGCAGATGAAAAAGAAAAAGAAAAGGCTAGAAGAAGTAGAAAGTTCTTTAAATAGCCAATAGGAGCGAATAGGGAATTTAGATTACCAATAGGAACGATTGTATCCTTAAAAGATATAAAATGCCCTGTATTGTTGATAGGACACGAATTAACTATAAAAGATGGAGTTGGATATTTTTCAACCATATAGACACATTCAGATACTAACAAAGCTTACTACGACTATCGATAAGATGGGAAAGTTATTTAAAATTATTATCTTTGGAATATAGGGTAATAATTTTTTTACATTTTTGTAAGAATATAAAAAGTAATAAGATTTAAAATATACTTGGTTTTAGTTCGAAGCTATCATGATTCAAAAAGAAAGGAAGTATAATCAGGAATTACTCATTTCAATATATTAAATTTCACTATTGAAGAAGCTAATATTACAGAAATTATAGTGAAACACATGGTGGGTGAATGTATTGTGTATGTAACATTAGGGCTGTCAATCAGTATTTTAGCAAGCTCAGCTATACCGATAATATTATCTATACTAATTATTTCCTTCAAATTCTTTATAGAAGTAATAATGGGTCTTTGGTTTATAAAAAATAATTTTTTAAATATTATTAAAGGAGAGAGATGATTATATTAGAAAATGTATCTAAAGAATATAATGAGAAAAAGATAATAAATAGTTTTAATTATAATGTTAAGAAAGGTGATTACACATATATCACAGGAAAAAGTGGAACAGGAAAAAGTACCTTATTATACCTAATTAGTAAATTAGAAAAGCCAAGTAGTGGAAAAGTTGTATATGAAGAGGAAATTAAAATTGGATTCGATTTCAAAACTACGCATTATTAGAAAATAAAACAGTTTTACAAAATATAAATTTAATTAAAAAATATTTAATAAGTGATATAAAAGCGTTATTAAAGGAATTTAAGTTACAAGAAGAGATACTTAAAAGGAAGGTACATACATTAAATGGTGGTGAGCAACAACGAGTTTCGTTGATACGTCAAATACTACGTAAACCGGATATTATTTTTTCAGATGAGCCAACTGGAAATTTGGATGAAGAGAACGAAAAAATAATAATAAACAAATTAAAACAATTAAATGTGCAAGAGATGACAATAATAATTTCTACTCATAATTTGAGTTTAATCGAAAATGAAGTAGTAATAAAGTTGTAATTAGAAATTAAAATTTCCCCTATTTTTGATAAGCGGTAACACATAAATAATCTGGGGGTGTTACTTATATTTTTGTTAGTTTCCACTCGTTGTTAATGAATAGTTGCGTTACAGCTTACAAAAAAGTATATAGGTATGTAAATATTGTGTTATAATGTATTGGTAAAAAAAGAGATAGTGTTTCCCTCTGGTCGCAACAAACTGATTAAGTGAGCACTTTAAAGGAGCATAAATGCAAAGCAAATT
>JBKEDG010000044.1:0-3741 GCA_047975285.1 Bacilli bacterium
AGTAACAAAAAAACTAATAGCCAAGTAGCCGATGAAGTTATCGCCGGAAAATGGGGAGTAATGCCAGATCGTAAAAAGAGACTTGAAAAAGCAGGGTATGATTACGAAGCAGTACAAAAAGAAGTGAATAAGAAGATGTCATAATGAGCAGTTTCATGGAATCAGTAATTATGCTAGCATTGATGACATCTGTTAGCCTCATGGGTTATACTCTCAAAAAGATATTAGATAATCTACAAAAATTATTAATTACACAAGAAGTTCAACAAGAAGTGGATAGAAAATTAATAAAACAACTTGATGAACTTGCAGCTGTGGTTAGTAATATGAAAGATAATCAAATCAGGCATGATGTAGAAATAATACATCTAAAGGAAGCAAATGGAAAATAATTTAATTTTAAATGAAATGGAGAACTTTATGAAAATAACAAAAATCTTATTGGTATTTATGATTGCGGTACTATTCCTATTAGGAATACTTTTGAAATTAAGTATTGATAATTCGACTAACATTAAATATTTGGTAAACAATGATTTGGTAACGAAACAAAATTTTATAATTTCAACCGAAGGTATGATTGTAAATCCAAATATTGATCCTAATAGTTTCCGACCAAAGGTTGAGCAAGCCTTAGAATATTGTACATATCCTGAAATTGTCCATGCAAACGGTAACGATGTAACACCGCAATGTGAGTCTCTTCAAGAATACTCCGATGCAAACTATGGAGGTTAATATGATAATAATTGGATGCATACTATTCATAGCAATCATATTATTAATAATTTACGCAACCGCAACTTTAGGAAAAACTAGTAAAATTTTCAATTTAATTCAAGACCATCAATCAGTTCAAAATGATATAAATAACGGAATTATTGAGCGGTTAGTAAAAGTTGAGAAGGGATTAGTTGAAGTCAAAAGATAAAAAATATTATAAGTTAATTATTATGGCTTATTATATGGGTGAAGCGACCGATGTTCAAATTTTGGCGGTTAAAAAATCATTTGAATATTTTAATAGTGAAACAATAAATTATATAATTGAATCGAAATTTAATTATAATAAAACTATCAAAAATATAAAAGAGCATTCGCCTGAAAAATTATCAACATGTAGTATTAATAATAGAATTGATATGTTCCTCGAGGAATTAAGATACCAACTTAAATAACTAGTAAATTACTAGTAAGATTATAATGAAAGACTTAGATTTTATCTAAGTCTTTTTTCTTATCTTAAACATTATAATATAAGTGTAGTAAATAAAATTAGGAGGTATCACTATGGACTATGATACTGAAAAGAAAGAAGGCAAAACTATGCAATCAAGCGAATTTTATAACCAAGGTGGAGCAGGTGGCTTTGGTGGATATGGTTACGGTGGTGGGTTCCCAGCATTTGGGCTATTCGGAGCAATTGGATTAAACGACGGATTTGGTCGCCGTGGAGATTACGAAGGACACAATGACTGTATCGGTCAACGTATTACTGATTTACAAATAGCTGGAGTTAATACTAATATTAATGATGCGGAAAACCACATCACACAAGGTATTTTAAGTCAAACAAACGCATTAGGAAGTTTAATTGATAATGGAACTGATAGAGCAGTAACTACTACTCGCAATGTTGGAGATGTGTTATTATCTCAAGGTTCAACAATTAAAGATGCTGTGCAAGCTGTTCAATTCCAAAACTCTTTACAAACTCAAACTTTATTAGAAAGTAACTGTAATCAAACTCAAAAAATATTAGATAAAATGTGTGAAAATGAAACTCAAGCATTAAGAGATCAATTATCTAAGATGACTTTAGAAAAAGAATTAAACGAACGTGGTTTATTCCCAGGAAGCGGACCTGTAATTCAACCTCACAATGCATGTACTCATAGTACAAGTGATGACATTGCAAATCAAGTAAATGTAATCTTACAAAATGGTTTAGCAAATTTTGCAAACCAAATGCCAGGTTTAGTAGCAACAGAAGTAGCAAAAAATTTAAAATAGAAACGGAGTGTGATTATTTATGTATACCAACAATTTATTTAATAATGGCAATAATTACCAACTTGAAATGCAAGTCCACCAAGCATTCATGCAAACAGAAGAGGGAAAGCAAGCAGAGTTAGTATTTGCACAATCTAAAAAAGATTGGTGGGAAAAAGTAAATAACCCCAATCCCCCTAAAAAAGAAGACCCCAATGAAACTGATGATAAATTACTTGAATTGGAGAATAAATTAAATCTAATTGTGGAAGCACTAGATTTGAATAAAAATAAAGACTAGCAAATTTATGCTAGTTTTTTTTATTTTCTATTGTAATTTCAAACCATTCTTTTTCAATGTCCCAAAATTTACGCAAATGCAAATCTACTATAAATTCATCTTTCCAACCATAATAATTAAATATTATATCGTTCACTAATTTAGCCAAATTATCTAAATCTTTTTTCTTAGTGCAATACTTCCCGTTTAAAGCATTCTTCTTCTTTTGTGAATAACTAGCTGGAATTTTTAAAAAGAAGTCAATTTTAACAACTATGGGCTCACAATCGTTAATTTTCAAACTTTTATCTAGTTGGTTTGTAATCTCATGCTCATATTTGTGATAATCGTTGGTTCTATATTTGGAGTATCCACCTCTTCTGGACTTAACAACCGTTTGGTAACTGTATAATTTATCTATTATTATCTTCTGCATAATTCTCCTTTCCTATATTATATCACGAGTGCTAAAAACAAAAGAAAAGAAAAAACTTGCGAAAAAAGAAAGAAAAAACTTGTGTTTGTCGTGCTAGTATGCTAAAATATATATGTAGAAATAATAAATGAAAAAAATTAAATTAGGAGATATTATGAATAACAGAAGAACATTACTTAAAAACTTTGGATTAGGAGATGTTGCAGAATTTAGAACTGCAGATGAAGCTTTTGATCATTTAGAATCAACTGATTCATATTATATGATTGAACATGTTAACGGAATGAGATTCAGAGGTGCAACACCGAGATATGTTGGTACTGTAGAAGAATTAGCTGAAATATTAAACAACACTAAAAGTTTTTACGAAATGACATTACAAGATGGTAGATTAGAACTTAATACAGGCATTGATTTATATTAAATATAAAAATAGCAATTAGTGGAATTATATTAATAATAAAAAAATAAATTAGGAGAAAATATGAAAGCAAAAATAAATGAAGAAAAAATAAAAATAAATGAAGAAATGAAAGCATTGTGGAAAGAATTACCGTTACGCCATAATGCGTACAAGTACGGAAACATTAATAATCGTGCAAAAGATAACTTATACAAACATCTAGATCTAGTCCTTGACCTAGAAGAAAAAGAGGGAAGAATAGTATTTGAGATGCCACTTTTAGACTACATCTACAAGAACTATAAAAAAGGCGAAGATAAAAAAGAATTTGCCGAGAGAATAATAAAAGAATTGAAAAGTGGAGAAATGGAGGATGTGATACAAGAGAACTGGTTCTCTGCGTACAAAGACAAACAAGGAGAAACTGGTTACTGGCGTAACTATGCAGCGATACGCCATCACCGTTACATTCCTATGGAAGATTTAGAAGTAAGCGATATTTTAGAGATTATAGAATAATTAAGGAGAAAAAATGACAATTTTAATAGAATATTACAAAAATGTACCAATAGAAGACCTATTATATAGAGATATTCTTGAGGACATTTTAGACCACAGTGACCTTTACGA
>JBKEDG010000045.1:0-1947 GCA_047975285.1 Bacilli bacterium
AGTCAGCCTCAAAGTTTTATTTTTAAATTATTATTCGATAATAGACTTTTAATATTTAGGTGTATTAATAAGAAATCTTTAATATAGAAAGTAAATAGTTACTAGACTTAAATATTAAAAAAGAAAGGGTAGATTTTTATGGAGCAAGTGAGGAAGGAATACATTTGTTGTATTTTTAGCAGGAAAGAATTATCAAAAGTTGTTTTTAGGTACAAGAATAATTGTAAGCCTATGTTGATACGTATAGACGACAAAAAATTAAGAGATGCATTAATTAATGACTTAAAATCTATATATGAAGAAATTAATGCTAAAGAGGTTTTAACATTTGTAATTATTAAAAACAAAAGCGAGTATTTTTGTAAGGTTAGATATAAAGATTGTGGAGTGTCAAAGGTTATATCTAGCGAGTGCAGGTATTGTAAAGAAAAACTGAATTGTATTTATATGATTGAAAAACAGAGAATTCGTGAGCAAATGTATAAATATGAAATTGTAGACACAAGACAATTTGTAATTAAGCTTTTAGGCAATATAAAATTTCACGAAAATTATAGCAAAGTTGTTTTATATAAAAGTAGTTCAGACAGTTTATATATTAGACTATCTAAATTAGAGATAGATAAGTTAATAAGTAGTTTGCGACCTAAGAAGCTAAATACAAATGAAAAAGAAAAACTTAATCGGCTTTGTAATAAATGTGAGAAGCTAACATTTATATTTTTTTCAAATTTAGAAAACCGAGATAAGACTATACGAAACAAATAGACTCTAATTAAAGAACTAGAGAAGTTAGAGCATTATGAAAATTTTAAGGTGGAGTACATATTAAACAAATTTAGATATTTTGATATATGTGCAGTTACCAATATAAAAGAAAATACTGAAGACAAAATTATAACATTTAAAATTAAATTATAAGGAGCGTGGTTTTTATGTATACTAAAGGATTTACTCACGAAATGGTTGTTAATGAAGCCAAATATTATGTTTCAAAAAGAATTATAACAAAAATGTTAGCAAGAGGAGAGCTAACGGAAAACGAGTTCGAAGAACTAGATAAATTAAACGCAATTTCTTTTAATGCTATAGTAAAAGATTTATTATAGCATTGTTTATATTGATTATTCAAAAATTTGTAAGAAGTAGTACATAAACAGATAATTAGTACAGATAAGATAATAGATATGTAAAGATAAATTTGGTATTGTTGAAGTACCCAAAAGAACTTTGGGAAAATAAGTAAAGGAGAGGGTTTATATGGCTAAAGAAAAGCAAATTAAAGTTATAAGATCACTTAGCGAATTACAAGACACAATACCAAAATTAAAAGTTTGTACTTACTGTAGGGTTAGTACAGATTATGAAGAACAGGAAAGTTCGTACGAAACACAGCAAAAATATTATAAAGAATTAATTGAAAATAATTCTGAATGGGAGTTTGTAAGAATTTACGCAGACAAAGTAAGTGGTAAAAGTATTGCAAACAGACCAGAATTTAATGAAATGTTAGAAGATTGCGAAGACGGTAAGGTAGACTTGATTATAACTAAATCTATAAGTCGTTTTGCTAGAAATACTTTAGACACAGTTGAAATTTCAAGAGAGCTTAAAGCAAATGGTATTTACATAATATTTGAGAAAGAAAATATAAAAATATTAAGTTCACAAGGTGAATTGATGCTAACATTACTTAGTAGTTTCGCTGAAGAAGAAAGCCGAAGTATTAGTAATAATATTCGATGGTCAATGGATAAGAAGTTTCAGCGTGGAGAAATTGTTGTGAGTGGCTCGATGCTTGGATATACTTTTAATGAAAAGAAGGAATTAGAAATAGTTGAAGAAGAAGCAAAGACGGTTAGATTAATATTTAAACTTTTCATTGAAGGTGAAAGATGCTAGTATTGCTAGAGAGCTAGAAAATATTGAGTGTAAAACTGGAAAAGG
>JBKEDG010000046.1:0-17393 GCA_047975285.1 Bacilli bacterium
CCAAATGAATCATCAAATAAAGAATACACATTAATTTATAATCACGTTAAACTTAATCCAAATTTATCTTTAGTTGATTTATTGGTTAAACTTAAACGTAAAGGTATAATCACATCTACGCCTAAAGAGTATGAAACTATGTCATATCCTAGTGAACGTGTTCAAGTTGATGTTAAACATTTACCATCAATTTCACTAACTAGTTCTCTTTCAAGTGCCAAATATTATCAGCACACCTACATAGATGAATATAGTAGATATCGATATTTTTAGATATTCGATGATAAATCTACTTACTCATCTTATAAATTCATATTAAATTGCATAAATTATATGCCATTTGAAATTGAATGTGTACAGACTGATAATGGACTTGAATTTACCAATAGACTTCTAACAAATAATGATAAATTACGTAAGTGGAATAACACTTACAACAACTTCCCAATGCAACCACTTGGTTAGCTTAGCCCGATTGATTATCTAAATCAATATTATAGCACGCAGGACTAATTCATCTCACAGCTTCGTTTGCGATGATTGACAAACTGACAAATTTAGATAAAATTTAATTTTTATTTATTCTATATCCAACTCCCCTTTTACATTCAACATTATAGTTGAATTTTTTTATTTTTTTCCTTAAATTACAGATTGTAGTATCTAATACTCTTGTTTCTTCATTCGTATTCCATATAAATTTGAGAATATTTTTTCTTAAACTATAATTATTTCCATTCTTAATTAAATAATACATTATTTCATATTCCTTTCTAGTTAAATTAAGTTTTATTTTATCGATTACAATAATATTTTGCGTTGTTGATATTTTAATATCATGAAAATTTGGATTTGAAATAAATAGAGTCTTAAAAAAACAAAAAATTGCATTTATTCTTAGAAAAAGTTCTGTATAAGAAAAAGGAACAATAATATAATCATACATTCCCTTTTCATAATAAGATATAATAGTATTTTTATTATGTTTTAAAAATATGCAAACAATTAAACAATTAAATTTACTTTTTAGTAAGAAAACTTCATCCATACTTATATTATAGCTTATAATAAAGTCTAAATTATTAACACTTGATATTGAATTTATACAAGAATAGAATATATAATTAAATTTGAAATGACTGCAAAATAATTTTAACCTTCTTTTAATTGATATTTCATTAACAATTATATGAATTATACTATTCATATTTTCACCCCCTTCTTATCTTATCAAAGTGAGGAGAATACGTGCCTTTATATTATTTTTTATTAACATCTTTATACATTACTATATAAAGAGAAGGAATTACACACAATGATAGAGGAATAGCTATAATAAGTCCTCCTACTAACGTTATTGCCATTGGTCTAAAAAAGTCACTACCTGTTATAATTAATGGAATAAGTCCTATTATGGTTGTTATATTAGATGTAATAATAGGTCTACTTCTTCTTTTAACAGCATTGTAGCATTTTTTATAAATTGTATTTTCAGCACTTTTATCAATATAATCTACTAATAAAATTCCATTATTTACAACTATCCCCATTAAACTAACAATTCCTAGTGTTGCAGTAAATGTGATTGGTTGATCAAATATCATAATGAATATAGCGCTACCAATTAATGAACAAATAATTGATGTTAAAATAATACAAACTTTCTTAAAACTATTGAATTGAGCAATTAAAATTAGAAAAATTAGTAATAATGCAGCTACCCCTGCATAAACAACATTAGTAAAAACTGTTCTTGTTAATTCTTGTTCTCCAGTGATATTGTAATTAGTTTTATCTTTATCAAGGGTTTTGGTAATAGAGTTTTGAACGTCATAAACGCTGTGGTCACTATCAATATACACATCTATAGTATCAGATTTTAAATAGTTATATCTAGACACTGATAAAGGCATAGTAGTAGTATTGATATTAATTAAATCCTTCAAATTGTATTTTTTATTGTTAATAATAATATCTTGTTTTTTTAACATTTCAATATTTGATATGTTATTTGAAATTATAATAGAATTATTAACACCTTTTTTTTCAATCAAACCAATATCTTTATTATTTAATAATCTAGATATTTCTTTATAAACTAAAGCTTCATTAATTGAATTATCAATCAAATACTGATCATTAAGGTCTATGTTATATTGATCATTGTTAATTGAGTTAGAGGTTTGTATATTATCCACTCCATCTATTTTTACTAATTTATCATATATTTGTTTTGTTTTATTTGTGTCGTATAAAATAATTTGAATAGGTGCACCCGGAGCATTCATCATAATTTGCGAGACATTAAAGACAACATTTTCATCTAATTTATTTTCTAGTTCGCTTTTAACTCTCGATATTTCTTTATCATTATCACTTTTGTTAATATAAAGAATCCTTCCAGAATTTGGAGAAGCAAAGTTAGGAACTAAACTAGAGTAAATTGATGGCATTGTATAATTAATACTAGTAACTACATTTTCATTTTCAATGGATTCTTTAATTGTATCACCTACTTTAGCAACCTTGTCTAAATCATTGGTATTTAGTACTTTAAAGTCTATATATATATATTCTTTTTCAGCATTTGGAAATAGTTGGACTGGTTGATAAAGATACACAAGCCCTACAGATGTAATTAAAAGTATAAAAACACTAATTATATTTACAATTGGGAATTTCAATCCGTATTTTATAAGATTATCCAAAAATCCAATTCTTTTTTTATTACGTTTTTTTAGTAACTTAGCACCAATTATAGGGATGATGAAAATTGAACTAAAGAATGAGCATGTAAGTGCAATAATTACAGTAATTGGAAGGGATGACGCCATTTTACCAGCAACACCAGGAAGAAATAATAATGGTGTAAAAGCAACAATTGTAGTCAGAGTACTTGTAAATATAGGAAATATATTTTTTTTAATTGTTCTTTCAATACTTTGATTCATTTTATTACCAAGTTCTAATTCGTGGATGATTGAATCAACAACAACTATTGCGTTATCAACTATTATACCTATACTAATTATTAATCCTGCAATTGAAACATTTTGTAAAGGTATCTTCAAAAGATAAAGAGCAAAGATTGTAGTAAAAATTGTTAAAGGAAAAGTAACTACAATTGTAAGTGCACTTCTAAAACCTAATGATAATACAGATATAAGTACTACTAAAATCATTCCAATTAACAATGTTGTATTTATTTCATTAATAGCCTGATCAACATAATCAGGAGAAAAACTGATAATTTTAAATGAAGGATAATCATTAACAATACTCTTAATTTCATCGCCAGTATCGGTAATGTCAACATTTTTATTAAACTGAATACTTAAAAAAAGTGAATTATTGTCATTGTATTTATTTACATACGGTTTGCTTTCATCAAGATATATCTCACTAACCATATCTAAAGTAATAACTTTATTTTCAAATTCACCGATAATAAGATTTTTTAGTTGATCTATATTAGAAAAGTTATTTTTGGTTGAAATAATATTATTATTAATTGTTCCAAGTGTAGTTGATATTCCTTTACTAGCTAATAACTTAGCAATATCATCACTTGTCATTTTATATTGAGCAATTTTATTATTATCAAGATCAACTTTATAACTAGATAGATTATAATCGCTTATTGTAATACGACTAATGGCATCAATTGAGTATAATCGATTCTTTAATTCATTAGCCTTATTTAAATCATCTTCATTGAAAGTGTACAATATATCACTTACTCCAGAATATGGTGTAACTTTAACTTTAATATTTTCTGCAAAAGTTAAACTACTTACAGCATTGTTAAGTTTTGTTTCAACACTACTTACATCATCAATTTCTATTTTATAAGTAACTATAATGATACCATAGTTTTCATATACATTAGAAACAACATTTCCAACTTCATCTATCATAGATATTTTAGAGTTAATTTCGGTTATAATTTCATTATCAATTTCAACGCTACTTAACCCAGGGGCTTCAATTTTTATTTCAGTGTATAAAGACCCTAAATCAGGGTTTTCTTGCTTAGGTATTTTAGCAAATGAATAAACACCAATACTAATAAGAAATATCGTTATTAAAAAAAATAAACGCTGTAAATTAAATATCATCTTCATATATATCACCAACTCCCTTACTAATTACACCCGCTTTTTCATTAATTTTCCTAAACCAATGGTTTAATTTGGATTTTGTATAGTTGCTAGATAGTTCATCGCTCATTATATCTGCTAGTTCACTTAATGAATATTCAGGGTAAATTTTTCTATATTTACAAAGTATTTGGTATTTTTCATCTAAAATATTTAGACCTATTGTTTCTTCAATGTTTTTTATACTTTGCAATTGTTTTTGAGCAGCATTAAAACTTTTTTCATAGTTTGCTTGTTCAAAATTTTCAATTCTATTTGCCTGATTTCTAATATCTCTAGTCAGTCTAATATTTTCATAGAATAATACGGCATTACTTGCGTTCATTAATCCAAGTATATCACTTATTTTTTCTGCTTCTTTTACATAAACAACAAAAATATCTTTTCTTTTTATAATTTTACTCTTTAAATTCATAGAGTTTAGTACTTTCATTAAAATACATGCATGGTGATAATCAGAATCTTTAATTTCAAAATGATATTTTGCCGTTTGTGGATTATTAATACTTCCACTTGCTAAAAAAGCTCCACGTATAAAAGCACGTTTATATTGTTCATTTTGAATTAATGTAAAATTTTCATATTCAATGTTATTTACAAAAGATATATTTAATTTATCTAATATATCAATAACATTTTTTATTAGGATAAGTCTATATTTTTTTTTTGCAAAATTATTGTTTTTTATGATTGAAATTTGACATGATTGATTAAAAAAGAACTTAACTAACTTGAAAATTCTTCTTGCAATAGCAGGATTTTCAGTTGTAACAATTATCTTAGGATTTGAATGAGCAAATACAAAGGATCCTTTTATTTTAACTAGTGCAGCAAGTTCACTTAAACAATATTTATCAATTTCTAATGTTACTAATTCTTTTTTTATATTTTGTGCAAAAGACATTATAACCTCCTACTAATTATTAAAAGATTTATGTAAAATTTTATGATTATTTAAACAATAATCAATAATTTCCTCATCACTAGGATACATTTCAATTTTTTTTAAATCACTGATATTTATCCACTCAAGTCTTCCTTCTGAAGAAATATCTTTTAATTCTCCACAAAAGTCCTCAGAATAGAAAACATACATATCAATTTTTTTCTCTAAGTATTCTATATCAGCAACTACTTTTAAGGTTAAATGTTGTAATTTTAGCCCTGTTTCTTCATAAAATTCTCTTTTAGCCGTTCTTATTGGTATTTCATAATGCTCAATTTTACCTCCAGGCATACTGTATCTATTTGTTGGCTTTTTTATTAATAATACTTTATTATTATTAAGTAACACAGTTGTAGAAATTTTTAATTTATAGTTAGTTCTATCTTTTGATTTTAAAAGTAAAATAGAAATCCCCAAAAACACTCCAAAAATACTAATTAATTGTGCAACTTTAAAATCACCTAACATTAGACTATCAGTTCTTAACCCTTCAATGAAGAAACGTGCTAAAGAATACCATATTATAAAAAAGCAAAATACATCTCCTTTTCTTTTAAACAAAATTTTTCTTCCAATAAAGACAATTAAAAAACCTAAAAAGTTCCATACAGATTCATAAAGAAAAGTAGGATGATAAAATATACCATTAATATACATCCCTTCAATAACAAAATTGGGTAAATGTAAACTTGTTAAAAATTTTTTTGATACTTCTTCTCCATGGGCTTCTTGATTTATAAAATTTCCCCATCTACCAATAGATTGTGCAATTAAAAATCCTGTAGCACCAATATCAAAAATATTCCATAGATTCAAACTATTTTTCTTACAATATATAAAACACCAAGTAAAAGAGCCAATTATACCTCCATGTATTGCTAAACCACCATCTCTAACGTTAATTATATCAACAAAATTATTATACATATCTAAGTTAAAAATTACGTAATAAAGCCTAGTACAAATAATTCCAATTATTAATCCATAAAAAACAAGATTATCAAAATGTTCCAGGTCTATTTCTTTTTCTTTAGCAAGTTTTCTTGCAAAAAAATATGCTAGACAAATACCTGTTATAATAAAAATAGCATACCAATATATAGAAATAAAACCTAGATCTATAGCTATTTCATTCATTAAATCACCTCAATATTATTATACCTTTTTTAGTATTTAAAATCTATAACAAATAAAAAATACTAGTATTATCCAGTATTTATAACATAGTTACAGAAACTTTACCTCTATTTTTATCTATTTCATCTATTGTAACTTTAACAATTTCTCCTATACTTAATATTTCCATTGGGTGTTTAATAAACTGTTTACAAATTTTTGAAATATGAACTAATGCATCATTTTTTAATCCAATATCAATAAATGCCCCAAAATCAACAATATTTCTAACTGTACCATCAAGTAACATTCCTACTTCAAGGTCATCAAGTTTAGTTACATCACTTCTAAGTTTAGGATTATCTAACTCGTTTCTAGGATCTCTAGTTGGACTTAGTAATGATTTTTTTATAGCATCTATTGTGAACCTATCACTATCATATTTTTTCGCACACTGATTGATGTCTAATTTTTTAATTATAGTTTTAAATTCATTTGATTTAAAATCATCAAATATTAAATTATTATCACTAATAATAAGATTTGCAAGTCTATAACTCTCTGGGTGAATAGATGTTTGATCTAAAAAATTAGATCCGTTAATTATTCTTAAAAAACCTGCAGCTTGTTCAAAACACTTTTCTCCTAAAAAATTAATTTTTTTTAATTCATCTCTATTATTAATTTTACCATTTTTTTTACGATAATCAATAATTGACTTTGCAACCTTCTTAGAAATACCTGAAATATGACATAATATTGTTTCACTTGCACTATTTATATCTACACCTACATCATTAACAACCTTTAAAACTGTAAAATCTAATTCTTCTTTCAATAATTTTTGATTTACATCGTGTTGATATTGTCCAACACCAATGCTTTTAGAATCAATTTTAACAAACTCAGCTAAAGGGTCTTGCAGTCTTCTTGCTATACTAATAGCACTTCTTTCCTCAACTGCAAGGTCTGGAAATTCTTCTCTAGCTTTACTGCTTGCTGAATAAACACTAGCACCAGCCTCATTTACAATAATATATTCAATATTTAATTTATTTTCATTAATGATTTTAGCAATTAATTCTTCACTTTCACGACTAGCAGTTCCGTTACCAATTGCAATTACATCTATGTTGTATTCTTTAATAAGTTTTAAAATAGTAGATTCAGATTCATGATGTAAGTATATTTTACTTATTGTTAGCAAATCTCCATATTCATTTACAACAGCAAGCTTGCATCCAGTTCTGTATGCAGGATCTAAACCTAAAATTCGCTTTTGTCTTAAAGGAGGCTGCATTAATAATTGTTCTAAGTTTTTTGAAAATAATAATATAGCATCTTTTTCTGCTCTCTTAGTTAATTCTGATCTTATTTCTCTTTCAATACTTGGAAAAATTAATCTTGCAAACCCATCTTCAATTGCATTAAGAATATACTTACTGCATTCGTTTTCAGAACTGCAATATTTTTTATATATTATATTAACTAAAAAATTTTTGTCAGTATCAATTTTGATACTTAAAACTTTTTCTTTTTCACCACGGTTTAAAGCTAAAATTTGATGGTTTTTAATTTTAGTAAGATTAATTTCGTAGTCATAGTAAATTTTATACACAGAGTTTTCATCAACAGCTTTTTTCTTTTTTTTACTTCTAATTGTACTATTAGTAAGTATATAATCTCTAATAAATTTACGATATTCACTTACATCAGCAATATTTTCACTAATAATATGGCAAGCTCCGGTAATAGCAGTTTCTAGTGTATCAATTTCATTTGATAAGTATTTTTTGGCTTCTACATAAATATCTTTACATTTTTGTAAGATAATAATTTTTGCTAAAGGTTCTAACCCATTTTTTTTTGCAATAGTAGCAAGCGTATTTTTTTTCTCTTTAAATGGTAAATATATATCTTCTACTTCAACTAATTTTTTACAGTTTAAAATTTTTTGTTTTAATTTATCATCTAGTAAACCTTTTTCCATAATTAGTCTAATAACAGTCTCTTTTCTTTCTTGAAGTGAATTTGCATAATGAAAATGTTTTTCAATTTCATGAATAACTTTTTCATCTAAACCACCAGTAACTTCTTTACGATATCTTGCAATAAACGGTACTGTATTTTTTTCTTCTAATAGTCCAAGAACTGAATTTACTTGTTTTTCGCTTATGTTTAATTCACTTGCTACTTGTAAAATAATTGTTTCTTTCATATTGTCCTCCATAAAAATAGAGCCATACCCTATTTTTCTAAAACTTTATTTTCAAATTCCTGTATAACATCACCAAGTGATCTTTCCTCATATACAGCGTTTATTCCATCTGCAAATAATTCGGCAGTATTTAATATAATTAAATTATCAAAACGCTTTTCTTTATCAATGTGTATAGTGTTTGTTACAACAATTTCTTTAGCATCACATGAGCTTAATCGCTCTATTGCAGGATCACTAAATAATGGATGCGTACAAGCAACATATACGTCTTTTGCCCCTTCTTTTTTCAACTCAATAACTGCGTTTACTATAGAACCACCAGTATCAATCATATCATCAATCAATATGCAATTGCGATTCTTAACTTTCCCTATTATTCCTACTACTTCACTTTCATTAGGTCTTGGACGTTGTTTATCTATTATAGCAGTTGGACACTTTAATAACTCACTCATTTTTTTTGCTCTTACCGCCCCACCATGATCAGGAGAAACAATAGTCATATCTTCAATGTTTTTTTCTTTAAAATGCTTAGTTATTATAGGCAAAGCACTAAATTCATCAATCTGAACGTTAAAAAAACCTTGAATTTGAGATGCATGTAAATCCATTACCATAACTCTTGTTGCTCCCGCAGCTTCTAAAATTGTCGCAACTAATTTAGAAGTTATTGGCTGACGAGGTTTACATTTGCGATCTTGTCTAGCATATCCGTAATAAGGTATAACAGCACAAATAGACTTTGCATCTGCACGTTTTAGTGCATCAATCATAATTAAAAGTTCCATAATACTTTCGTTAACATTTGGAGGAGATGTTGGTTGTACTACGTAACAATGACTACCACGTACACTATTAAATCCTTGTGCAATCATTTCTCCATCTGCAAATTTTTGAATAGAACATGCTGATAATTTTAGACCTAAATGATTAGCTATATCATCAGCTAAACCATTACTATTTGTTAACCCAAAAATATTAATTTTCTTCATTTTATTTCTCCTTATTTTTTTTGATAGTTTCTCTTGATCTTGCAATAACTAACGTATCATTATCTACTTCTTCTATAGCAACTGTACTACCTGCACCAATTTTAACTTTATTACCAATTTTGATTGGAGCTATTAAATTTACATTACTACCTATAAAACAATCAGACCCAATTTGTGTTTTATGTTTATTAATCCCATCGTAATTAACAGTAATCACACCACATCCAATATTAGTATTATCACCTATATCACTATTACCTAAATAGCTAAGATGAGCTGCTTTAACATTATCACTCAAATATGAGTTTTTAATTTCAACAAAATTCCCTATTCTACAATTGTCTGACACTTCTGTCTTTGCTCTTATATGAGCATACGGTCCTACAGTTGTATTACTACCTATTTTAGAATCACTAATGAATGATGTAATTACAGATGTTCCACTTTCAATTAAGGAATTTTTAATTTGAGAACCATTTATAATGCAATTTGATTCTATCACTGTATTTCCAGTTATTATTGAATTTGGATAAATTATTGTATCATTACCAATAATTACATCACATCCAATATATGTAGTATTTGTGTCAATAATTTGTACACCATTTTTTAAATGCTTTAAATTAGTAACTTCTTTTGAAATTCTACTTGCTAACGTAAGTCCTTCTTGATCATTTACTCCAATACTTAAATTATTATTTGAAATAGGTATTGAACCTACTCTAAAACCATTATTATTAAAAATTTCTACTAAATCTGTTATATAATATTCATCTTGAGCATTACTATTATCTATTTTATCAATCATTTCAAATAATAATTTATTATTAAAACAATATGTAGATATATTTACCTCATTAATTTTAAATTGGTGTGATTGTAAGTCTTTTTGTTCTACTATCTTTTGAACTTGAAATCCATCTTTAATTACTCTACCATACCCATTAGGCTGTTCTATAATTGCAGTTAACATCGTCATATCACAATTATTAGTAATATGATAATTAATTAATGACTTAATTTCGTTTTCATCAATTAATGGTTGATCTCCAGCAACAATAACAACAACTCCATCTTCATTAGCTAGTTTATCTTTTGCTTGAAGAACTGCGTGCCCTGTACCTTTTGTTTCTTTTTGATAAACATATTCAATTTCACTATCTAAAACATTAAGTACTTCCATACGATCTGGGCTAATTATGGGGATAATTCGTTCAACACCTGCATTTTTTAAATTATCATATACACAACTAATCATTGGTTTTTCAAGAATTTCAAATAATACTTTTGGTTTATTACTTTTCATTCTGCTTCCTTTTCCTGCAGCAAGAATAAGTGCATTTATTTTCATCTAATCCTCCTTATTATTTAACAAATCCCATTTTATTAAATGGTCTTTGTCTAAAAATTGTTTTTCCTGTGATATTATTTTTTGAAACATATCCTACATCTTCTGATCTACTATCTAAACTTAACTCCCTATTATCTCCAAGCACAAAATAATGGTTTTGTGGAATTACTCCTGAGTTAAAATCTAATGTTTTTTGATTCATCCTTAATATTTCACTACTTACTTTAATCTTATTTCCATTTATGTAAAGTTCATTATTTTTCATTTCAACTGTTTCTCCAGGTAATCCTATAACACGTTTAACTAAATAAAATTCTTCATTTGATTTATCATTGTCAAAAATTATTATATCAAAACGTTCTAGTTCAGTTAATTTATAAAATTTACTATCAACAATTACAACATCATCATTACTAAGTGTTGGTTCCATACTCGATCCAACTACAACATCAATTGAAATAAAATAAAATCTTATAACAAGTATCAATATAAGTGCAATTATAAAAACAGTATTTTCTTTGATTATCTGCATTATCTTATTCATAAATTATCACGATTCCTCTTAATTATTTTTTTCAGTATATTCAGATCAATAGAACTATGATATTTTTTAATAAGATCTTTCCTTCGTTCATATGTTTTTTTAAGAGCCATTTCATATCTATATTTCTGAATTTCATTGTGGTTTCCACTAAGTAAAATATCTGGAACAAAATGATTATCATAACAAATTGGTTTTGCATACACAGGATAATCAAGAATTCCATTAGCAAACGATTCAGAAGCCAAACTCTGTTTGTTTATTACACCAGGAACTTTTCTTATTAGTGCATCTATGAAAACAAATGATGCTGTTTCTCCCCCAGTTAATATAAAATCACCAATTGATATCTCTTGATCAACATAATTATAAACACGCTCATCAAAGCCTTCATAGTGTCCACACACAAGTGTAATTTCATTATAGCAAGCTAATTTGTTAATAAGTTTGTCGTCAAGTATTTTACCAGTCGGAGTAAAAGCAATTATTTCTCCTGTGTGTTCTATATCGCTTAGACATCTATGAATTGGCTCTACTTGTAATACCATTCCAGGACCTCCACCATAACTAGTATCGTCAACACTTTTATTCTTAGCTAATGAATAATCTCTAAAATTATATAAATTTATTTCTACATATCCATTATCTATGGCACGTTTTAAAATTGACGAAGCCATGAATGATTCAAACATCTCTGGAAACAATGTTAAAACATTAATCTTCATTTATTAAACCCTCAATAATATTAATTATAATTTCATTATTATTATTATCAATTTTAACAACAAAATTATCAACATATGGAATCATAGAACCATTATCTAAAACAAATATATCATGAGCATTATTATTAAAAATATTTATTACATTTCCACAAACATTCTTATTGGTATCTACAATTTTATATCCAATTAAATCACTATAGTATATTTCATCTTTATTTTTTTCAATAAAAATATCGCATCCTTTGTATTTTTCTACATCATTTATATTATCATTACTATCTAATCGTATTAACAAATGATTCTTATGTAATTTTAGACTAGTCAAGTTAAATTTTAATAGTTCTACTTTCGTCTGAATATAAATGTTCATTCCAAGATCAAATAAATTTATATCATTAAAAGCGACTTTTAAATCACCTTTCAATCCATGTGTATTAACAATTTTACCAATATTAACTTTATTCATATGCACACTCCTTACTGTATTTATCGTATAAATCTTTATAGCGCTTTTTTAAGTTTACAGGTAAAAAAGTATCTCTATCCACAGTAGCAAGTTTAACTTCTCCAGTTACACTTAATATATTGTTACTGTAAACCTCTTGAATATAAGTTGTAGAAACTTTCGTAATATTCTTAACATAAGTTTTCACTATAACTTCATCACCATATTTTGTTGGAGTCTTATAATCAACTTTAACACTTACAATAGGAAATATTAATTTTCTCATTAAACAATCATCAATAGTAAATCCTGCATCTTTTAAGAATTTACTTCTACCCAATTCAAACCAAATTATATAATTAGCATGATAAACTATTCCCATCATATCAGTATCAAAATATGTAACTTCAATCTTTTTTTCTGAAATCATCTTACCCTCCCAATTGATACATTAAAATACTTCCAGCAACAGCAGCATTCAAACTATCCAAATTTTCATTTATTTTAATTGAATGTTTATAGTCACATAATAATTCAATATCAGCACTAATACCAGTACCCTCATTACCAATTACCAAATTAAATTTGTCTAATTTAATAATATCGTTTTTGCCATCAACAAAAGTTCCAATTGTTTTATTTTTACTTTTTTTCAAATAAGAAGCAATATCATCATATATTATTTTTATTTGAAAAATACTTCCTCCACTTGCTCTAATAACTTTAGAATTCATAAAATCGACTGTTGATTTACTACATACAATTAAATCAAAATTAAATGCAAGAGCACTTCTAATTAGAGCTCCCAAATTACCAGGATCTTGTATATTTTCTAAAACTAAAACTTTGTCACTTTTACTACTAAAAAAAGGGATATTACAGACAGCAATTACATCAATTAAGCTAGAAGTGGAAACAATAGATTTCATTACTTCTTTGCTAACTAAAATTCCTTCATCGTTGTTATTTATACTAATAATATAATCAATACAATTAGCATTTTTAGCCATATCAACACAGTTTCTACCTTCTACAACAAATTGCTTAAACTTTTTTCTGTTTTTGCTTGCATATAAACTTTTTACATATTTAATTTTAATATTTGATTTGCTTTTAATCATTTTATCACCTTTATTTATAAATTAAAAACAATGGCAAGTGTAGCCATGGAATTTATAAATATATGTAACAAAAACATAGAGACAATATTTCTCTTAGTAAACATATATCCAAATGAAAGAATAAGTGCAGGGATAAAATATGTCAAAAATTGTAGTAGATTATCTAACGTAAAATTTGTAATAAATCCTACTTCATGAATAAATGCAAAGATAATTGCACTAATCATATAAGGAACCCAGCTAAAAATCTTATTATTAATGTGGAAAATATTTACTATAGAATATCTAAAAATCAATTCCTCCACTATAGGTGCAATAAATACCACATTAATTATAAAAACAAACGTGTTTCCTGAGTTAAACATGTTAATAATACTTTGATTATTTTCAGGTTCTGATAAGTTAGGATTTATTATTTCAACTATAAACGTAAAAATTGCCATTATAACAAAATATACAATTATTAATAAAATCGGGTAAAAATATGTATATTTATTTTTAATATTAAGTAGTAATTGCTGCTTTAATTCGTTAATATTGATAATGACAAGTAATATTAGAGTAATTAAAGTTGTAATAAACATTATTACCATCATATCACTAAAAACTATATTTGTTGCTTTCTCATTAGATATATTATTAATATCAATATCAGAATTTATAATAAATATAGTAGTTAATATTCCTAACACAAAAATATTATTAAAGAAATATAAAACAACATTAAAGAAATTTTTTATCCTAGAACCCTTTATATAGTTTACCATTAACATCACTCACAAGATCTACCTGCTTTTCTCCTTTACTCTTTATTAAATAGAAAATGCGAAATATAAACTTCGCATTAACCTAATTATTTCATCAATTGAAGAACATCTCTAGCAATAACAATTTCTTCATTTGTTGGAATAACAAATACTTTAACACTAGAATCCTCAGATGATATACATATTTCTTTACCGCGTGTATTATTAGTCTCAGGGTTGATTTTTGACCCAGTACTTCTACCTAGTTCTTTAATTATCTCAGCTCTCAAACTAATTGCGTTTTCTCCAACACCAGCTGTAAATACAATTGCATCTAAGCCACCTAATTGTACAATGTATTGTCCAATATAGTCTGCTATTCTTCTAACATACAATCTTAAGCTAAATTCAGCGTTCTCATCTCCAGCAGCAGCAGAACTTTCAACATCTCTACAATCTGAAGAAATTCCACTTACACCTAAAAAGCCTGATTTTTTATTTAAAATACTTATCATTTCGTCAATATCAATACCATCCTTTTGCATAATGAATTGTAATATAGCAGGATCTATATCACCAGTTCTTGTTCCCATCATAATACCTGCAAGCGGAGTCATACCCATTGAAGTATTAATCGATTTACCATTTTTTACAGCACTAAGAGAAGCACCATTACCAAGATGACATACAACAATTCTTGAGTATTCAGGATCACCTAATAAATTAATTGCTCTTTCGCTAACAAATTTATGACTAGTTCCGTGAAACCCGTATCTTCTTACACCATAATTTTCGTAATATTTTAATGGAAGTGGATACATATATGACTCTTTAGGCATTGTTTGATGGAACGCTGTATCAAATACAGCAACATGAATTACATTAGGCAATGCCATTTTAAAAGCCTTAAACCCTGTTAGATTTGCTGGATTATGTAATGGAGCAAGTTCACTTACTTCTTCAATTGCCTTTACAACTTCTTCAGTCATTTCTGCAGAATCTGAAAATTTTTCTCCACCATGAACAACACGATGTCCAACTCCTTCAATTTCATTTAAATTATTTATAATACCAAGTTTTATTACTTTATCAAGAACAAGTTCAACCGCTATGCTATGATCTTTTATATCTAGAACTTCTTTGTTTTTTTCATCATTATATTTTATTGTTATAATCCCTTCATTTAGTCCAATTCTTTCAACTAAACCTTCTGCAATAAGTTTTTCTTCTGGCATCTCATTTATTTGAAATTTTAACGACGAACTCCCTGCATTTACTGAAAATATTTTTGACATTTTTATCCTCCTATTTGTAAGTGATTTCACTTACACTTTCTTTATTTAATTTTAAAATGAATTGTACAAGTAAATCAATTGTACTTTCTATATCATCATAATGTATTATTCCAACATTAGAATGAATATAACGTGTTGCTAGTCCAATATACAATGTTGGACTACCATCGTGAGCAACATGAATAGCAGAACCATCAGTTGACCCACCATTTAATCCAGAAAACTGAAAATCAATATTTGATTTTTTTGCAATATTTACAATATAATCTCTTAATCCACGATGTCCTATCATACCTGAATCATAAAGTGTTATTAAAGGACCACCACCTAACTTAGACTGGAATGTGTCACTTTCATTACCTGGACAATCTCCGGCAAGTCCTACATCAATAGATATACCAAGATCAGGATTAATCATATTTGCTGTTGTCTTAGCACCTCTGCAACCAACTTCCTCTTGCACTGTACCTACTCCATAAATATCAACCTCAAGGTTCTTTCCGTTAATTCTTTTAAAAACTTCTCCTACAATATAGCATCCAATTCTATTATCCCATGCTTTTGCAAGTAAATATTTTTTATTAGCCATTTGTGTAAATTCACAATGTGGAACAACAAAGTCTCCTATATTAATTCCTAATTTTTCCACTTCCTCTTTTGAACCAACACCTAAATCTAAATACATTGCATCCATCTTCATTGGTTTACTTACTTCTTCTGGAGTAAGTGAATGTGGAGGTTTTGAACCAATAACAGCAATAAATCTCTCTTTTTTAGAGTTAACAACTTCCATTTTTTGTGATAACATTACTTGACTCCACCATCCACCTAATGGTTGAAATTTTAAAAATCCATTATCATCAATCTTAGTAATAATAAACCCAATTTCATCTAAATGTCCAGCTAGCATAACTTTCGGTGCACTATCTACATTAGATTTTTTTAGCGCAATTAAACTCCCAAGTTTATCTTGACTAAGATCGTCACTATAAGCCTGTATATGAGTTTTCATAACATCATAAGCTTCTTTTTCAAACCCAGCAGGTGCAGCTGCATCACAATATTCTTTAATCTGTTTTAAATCCATCTCTCTCTCCTTTTAATAACTATTTTTTTGTCTTTTATGATTTATATTATTTTTTTCATAATATGCATTTAAAATCTGCTCATCACTAAATTCTAAAGTACACGCAATAAGTAATAAAGAATTTAAAATTTTACCATATAAAATAAAATCATTATCTAGCAAATTAACAACATAATTTACAATGTCAAGAAATAATAAATTAATATCATTTGTTTTATTAAAATCAAATAAAAACTCATCAAAATTATAGCCAATACCTATTCCTAAAGAAATTGTAAAATGTAAACAATCTACAAATTCCTCTAAAACCACTTTTTCTTCACTAGCAGGTTTAACACTCCAAAATTTAAAACAACGCACTTCATTTGCTAATTCACTTAACTCTACCACTAAAGCTAATTTACGCTGTATAAATGTACTCATGTACGTTTTTCCATGTCGATAATGGATATCATTGTCTAGTTTAACTTGTAACTTTTCAATTTCTGTTAAATCTAACATAATCCCTCCTTATTATAACAATTTTTTTCTATCATTTCAATTATATAATTATATAATAACTATGAAATTTAAATTTAACAAGCAATATAATAGTTAG
The DNA here is from genome assembly GCA_047975285.1 of Bacilli bacterium. Lineage (GTDB taxonomy): Bacteria > Bacillota_I > Bacilli_A > JBKEDG01 > JBKEDG01 > JBKEDG01. The sequence goes on from JBKEDG010000046.1 coordinate 17,345, forward strand.
TATACAATTAAAGCTATTTAATCATTAGAATGTATAATTAGTATTACTC
>JBKEDG010000047.1:0-8992 GCA_047975285.1 Bacilli bacterium
ACACCACCAGTAGCAACTGCAAAGCCCACACACAAAGCACCAATAGCAACTGACTTAACACCTTTCCAGAAGTTCTCTTTTGCTTCATCTTGTACTGCTTTCAGTTCAGACGACAGTTCATCTCTAGCTGCTTGTTCGTCCATAAACATAACCGAACTCGGTGCTCCTGATTCTTCAACACCACAAGCAATAGTTATTTCTTTAGCTGTAAATGAGATATTTTCAGTAACGCCCGTCTCAACAATAATCCAACCTGCGGGTGTTTCTTTAGGTGGAATTTCACCAATATTCATATCTAAATCAGCTGTAATGTCAAATTGGTCTTCTGCTGTAAAATTAATTACTCCTGTGTTATCCATAGTAATTGTTGCTTTTTTAGGGACTATACCTATTTTGGATCACCACCACTTGATGACTTAAACTCTAGGTCACTTACACCTAGTCTTAATTCTTCACCAAACTCATTACGCAAATGTTTTTCTCTATGGTCGCCCATTCTATCTTGACCAGCACTACCTTCACGAACTGAACCAGATATTATTGCATTTTTTTCTTCACCATCTCTAAAAAATAACTGAACCGCACTACCAACCTTTGGCATCGTGTAGGCAACTTCATTATTTACACCACCAGCATATGGAATAAACTTATTTTTACACCTTTGTATACTTCATCAATATCAAGGTGTATTCTTATACTATTTCTAGAAACTTCCTTTATTACACCTTTCAATTTGTTGGATATAATGTTTTCATTCGGTTTATGTTTTTGAAATGTCCCCATTTCAGTAGTTAAAGTATAAATATGTTTTAATTCACTTTTCAAGATATAGCTTTTAATATTTTTAATAACAAGCTTTTCATCACGAAGTTTTACTCTATCACAAATATCAAAATACTCGTACATCTCAACTTCATATGTAATAGCGTCCCACAAATGGTAGTCCGAATTATAGTTATTGCTAATATTAACATATTTTTTAATATCTTTTTTTCGCTTATACTAGGTGATTTATGGAGATTAATTATGGGGATATTATTAAAAATTCTAGAATCAAATTAGGCTTATCACAATGTGATATAAGTGAAGTGTTGGATTTTTCTGATAGACAAATGTCAAGAGTAGAGAACAATAAAAGTGGACTTAGCTTAGGTCGTTTAGAAATTTTGTCTGATGAACTTAAATATAATTTTGTTAAATTGAATATTCAAACTGTAAGATTTAAAACATATTTTGATTATGTTGCTTTTTGTGAACTTGATAAAGCTCTAATTTCGCTCGACCCAGTGAAATACAAAAGATTTTGAATAATTTTAATATTTTAAAAATTTTTGATTATGGATAACTTGAAATATTAAAATACTATGCACTTTCTGTAATACTATTCTATAATTTCAAATATTTAAATAAATTTTCAGTATAATTAAATAGCTGTTGTATTGTTAAACGCTCAATACTTTTTTATTTAAGTTTCCGTTAAATTTTTCATTATGTATGCTTTTTAACAACTATATTTAAATCTTACACCACAAATTCCTATATAAAAATATCGAATAAGTGTATTATACTTCATACAAATTATTTTTTATTGGTACTTGAATTTTGTAATAAAAAACGCACCTAAGCTTAAAAACTTAACTACGTCTTTTAATAATCACATATATGAATTAATCACCATTAAATTCCGCAGTTATAACACCTTTTTCAGTGCAATATATATTAATGGTAGCTGATGATTGCGATTCTTTTCCAAATAAAGTCTTTTTATAAAGTTCAAAATTACCTGTAACACAAGCATACGTTGGTGAAATTTGATTTCTTTTTGATGAATCAGTAACAATCCATCCATCAGTTACTTCCCATTGTGAGCTTGAATCACTTGTTGTATTGCATATACTTCCATCATAAGAAAACGTTGCACTACAATCAAATTTTCCTAAAATATCATTATTAGATTTTAAATAAAAGTATCCTTCTTTTGTTTTACTTTTACTACTATAAGCTCTAGATTCTTTGCTGTCTGAAGTATCAACATCTTTATCAAAAATTGCAAACCCAATTTCAGCATTATCAGTTTCTCCAACATATATTGCTTCTTCAATACATAAAATCTCGTTACTATAGCTTACATTTTCTGCATATACTGGTGTTAGTGGTGATGATAATAAAAAACACATAAGTGAAAATGATATAATTTTTTTCATAATAACTTCCTACTTGCTAACATTGCTAGTATAATAATCACCTGTGATATTATATGTTCCATCTTTTTGAACGGTCATTTTTATTTTGGCAGTGTTGTTTTCTATATTGTTATACAACAAAGTGTAAAATCCTTGTACATCTACTTCAGAAGAATTTTCAGTTGACTCGCTTACTCTATGTGTTCCTGACCACTTTGAAAGAGTGCTATTATGGTAGCTGTTATTTCCTGTAACACTAGTTATGTTACCATTATATTCAGCGGACTCTGATAGCCCATATACTGATACTATTTCATCATTTGATGTTTTATAGAAATTTCCTGATATATTAAAATTTATGGCTTTTCCATTAGTTAATCCTCTACTATCCTCTAGTGAGTATGGTTTTATTTCTAATACTACATTAGATGATATTTCATCATTAACATTAACACTTATTGGTATATAAGTTGTTGCTTCATTTGCTCGAATACCATGCGATATATCGCCATTAACCTCAAAGTAATTATCTTGTTGTTCTAATGTATGTGCATAAATGGCAGTTGTAGGGAGTAATGCAAATACTCCAATTGCTATACTTATTAACATTTTTTTCATTATAAATCACCTCTCTTTGCTTTTTTATAAATAAGTAAGACTGATATACCACAGGCTAACACAATTGATATCACTATCAAATTATAATTGTCGAAATTACTTGTATTAGCTTCTTCAAAACCATATCCACCATCTGATGTAAGATCTGAACTTACTGGTAATGAATTAATATAGTTTTTAATTTCATCATAATTATATGCGTCCATTCCAAAATTTTGTTTTGTAGAAAACTTAGAAATTTTTTCTGAGCCTGGAGCATAACTTAAAGGGACTAGGATTTCAATATCTTCACTTTCATTCGTAATTAGTGCAACAGGATATCTAAAATATGGTAACCCACCAACAAGAATCGGTTCAGTATTCAACCCTAAAGCTTGACTTTCTATTTCATTACTAATATCTAGTCTTTGATTTTCATAATGCTTTACGTCATTAATTATCCATTTTCCCTCATTATCAAGCACTTCTGATAATTCGTCTGCCGTAAATGTAATGCTATCATCTACTGGTAATCCTTTAGCAATACTAACAATAATTGTATCATCGTTTATATAGATAGGAATCTCATAAATATAGCCATCAGTATCTAACTGAGTTATCATTTCATTAATATTGTTTGAATCTATTTCAAAAATATTTGTCCCAACATATATTTTGCTAGTATTTTCCCAAACAATATCATCATTTGTTATTTGTCGACCAAATGTATCTTCAAATAAATCATTTGTAGTAGTGACTATCTCATCTCCAAGATTATTTGCTATTTCATTTAATGAATCATCGTTTTTTACACTTTCACTTGCATATATATTTAATGATAAACAAATAACTGTCATAGTAATAAAGCAAATACTAAAAATTTTTTTCATATTAAACCCTCCAAACGACTATTTTTTTAAGAACGATGTAATGTATTTTCCTTTACCTGATGATATAGTTGTTCCTGATTTTAACGCACTATAATTTACCCAAGTTGATGCTGTTGTCTCCCAAGGATCTACAAGATATAAGTAATCTGTTCCACTTGATGTTTTTGTACCTGAACAAACCATTGCACGAGCACCACCATCATTGTCCCAAAGCATTTTTATAGCTACAGGATATCCATTATCAATTTGATCTTCATGACTACTAAAACTAATTATACTAGAGCTTTTATATGTAACTATATTATCTGTTGCATAACCAATTGCACCTACTATTTCAGAATCGTAACCACCCTCATTTGGATAGCTACTTCCTTTGTACTTCTTAACAATATCCCATTGATCGATGCCAGCATCACTATTTATGTAACTTCCAATCATTTCAGAGCTTGCAGCCCAACACCAGTTTGTCTTTGCTTATTTAATTCTATTAACACTTAACATAGCTGCTGATGCAGATATTGAAATACATAAAATCATAATACTACTTAGAAAAACAGAAAAAATACGTTTTAAACCTTTTTTATTCATATAATTATACCTCCTCGTATACAAAAATTTGATATAAAATCATTATAATTAATATCATCAACTTTTTAAATGATAATATTAATTTAAGATAGTTGTTTTATATGTTATTCTGTAATTTCAAATCTTTCACGTTCAAATTCAATTTCATTTTCGGCATAATTCAAATAGTCATTATATTGTTGATCATTTTGCAAACTAGATTTTGATTTTAAATTAAGCTTAGTATTATTATTAACTACTGATGCAAGCAATGTTCCATCCGATTGAACACTCGTTTCAATAATATAAATATTCTTTTCTTGCATTAATTTATCGCCTTCATAAACAACAATAGCACTTTTATCCTCTAACAAACCGCCTGCTTGAAATAGTTCTATTTCATCATTTTTTTCTACATTAAACTGAACTTTATTTAACGTCTTACCGTCAGCATAAAACGTTCTAGATCCACTTTCTCCAACTAAATCAATAGCATATCTATGATTTGGATACATGCTTGTTACATCTTCTCCAATATAGTTTACTATTTTTGCTTTTGAAGAAACAACAAATTTTGTATCATTAACAGTAAACGGTGTTGATTTAACTGTTGATAAAATTTCAAATGTAAAACTTCCATTAGAATTTATTTTTTACTTACCATTATCTGTAAATGTAAATTCTTCATCTATTGTTTCTTTGAATAAAATTTCTCCATTAACAAGTTCTCCATTTTCAAAATTGTTATCAAATAAATATGGAGAATCTTTAACAGTAGTATTGTTTAACAATACATCAGCATATGCAAAGCTAGTTGATGATAATATACAAGTGCATAAAACAGCAATTTTTAATAGTATTTTTTAACATAATACATATACTTTATTTTATTACGAAACTCTATTACTCTGTTGCATTAGAGCTAATAGTATATTTTATGTTTATAATTACTAAGTTTTATTTTATAAGCTTAGTAATTATAAATACAACATTAAAATATTTAACTCTTATTTAAATTATGTACTATTTGCTTTAACACCAAAATATTTGATACAAAAACACCTATACCAATTACAAAAGCAACCGATTTATAGCTCATTAAACATAAGATACAAACTAATAAAATTTCTAAAGTCACATTAATAATAACTTTTTTTCTAAATGTAACACACTCATTATGATAAATTTTAAAATCCATATCATAATCTCTTTATTTAAAAATTTATATTTTATTCTTTACAAATATAACAATAAATGCAACCAAGTATTATCGGCAAAAGTAATATAACATTCCAAGTATAGTATAGTAAATCTCCTTCAGTTTGTATAAAAGGAGCTATTAATATATTCACTATACTACAAATAATCATCGCATTACTTGTAAATACATTAGTTTTACTCCAAATAATATCGCTTTCTAATGCTCTTTTCAGTCTTATACCTAAAAAACTATTTTTTTTGTTTTTCTTAAAGGAATACTTATAATAATAAACATTATTGATACAAATAACCTTACAAAAGTTTCAAAACTCATATTAATCATTTCCATATCGTCTCCTCTCTTTAATTAAATATAATTCCAGTAAAATTGAAATACTTGAAACAAAAATACACAAACTAATTACAAAAGCATATATATTTAAATTCATTAAAAACAAGATGCTAATTAGCACTATTTCAATAATTAGATTTGTGATTACTTTTTTTCTGTAATACACTCGTTCTTCCATATCAATAGGTTTTGATGTTGTTTCAACTGGTGCAAATTTATATAATATAATTACTGAAATAGTCAATATTGCAAAACTAACTATATTAATAAATTTCACAGGTGTAACTTCAATTAAAACCAGTACCACAAAAATCGTTAGACTTGACATAATGTAACAGTTAATCGCTTTTTCACAATGATACCCACCTGCATACATTCTTATAAAAGAAAAAGAAATTAAAAATATAATGCTTTCTAATACTAATCCAAAAATCAAACCAAGTATAATCGTTGTTAGAACATTAGCTATAATTTCTACACCTGTTTTTATTCCAAACATAATTATATCTTTATCAATATTTGGATTAGTTTCCTTTTCCATAATAATATCTGCAATATTCTCAATAGTTTTATCTAACATTTAGAATTTACGCAACTTCTTTGCAGACTCTGGCAGTTCAGGTTGATGAAAAACATAAGTGCAAGTTCTATTTGCAATAAGTGTAGTCATCACTAATGCAAATGAAGATATAACATGGCTGTATTTATAAATAAATTTTTTCATAAATGACTTCCTTTCTTTTAGCTATTTTGCTATGTGCTTATAATATAACAAATTTAAATGTTGTGCCTATAAACATGACGAATTTTTAAAATTCGATAAAAAAAGACACTCTATGGACAAAAGCCCTTAATTTTTTTGCTAAAATAACCATGTTAGCTAACTGTTTAATGTTCAGTTGTAATATAGTCAAAACCATTTTTTAAAATTGAATGAATTATTGCAAATATTATTTTAGAGCCCATTGGAATATTAACATTAATGTAAATTCTATCTAAAAAAAATATTATCAAAAATATTATCATTCCACTTATTAATATATATTTTATAGTATTTTTATTTTTTTTAAATAGCATTTTTTTTAATACTCCATCACATATTCCATAAGAGATATAAAAAATAATAAAGAATAATATCAAATCAATCATTGTGGTATATTCTGCACCTAGCTTAATCATAATAAAATAACTAAAAATACCACTGTTACATATAATTGCAATGAATACTGTAAGCAAAATTGTTAAAATAACAAAAATATTACTTATAATATATCTAATAGTATTCATCTTTTTACGTTAAAGAATAAATGTAACAATAAAGTCTGCAATAAGGTCTGCTGCTGAATCAGGTACTTCAAATGCTGTGAGAGCACTAGCTATACCATAGCAAGTCCATACTTCCACAGTATCTATTGCAGAAATGATTTTTGAACCATACTTTTCGAATAAATTACGAATGGTTTTTGACGGAATTTCATCCAAATGTTTTACTAAGAATTTTACAGCAGTTTTTGCTGCAGAAACAACACCTCTTTCGTTTGCTTCGGTAGCTATTCCCTCTTTTGTATCTTGCACATATCTATCCCATTCTAGTTGCGTTACACCATCAGATTCTAAAATACTTTCTAGTGAATTTTGATTTATAATTGATACGTTTTCTATTGATGTATCCATCGCATATGCAGGTATAACATTTACTGAAAACATCGCACAACATAATCCTATAGCCACCATTGATTTTAAATTTCTTTTCATATAAGTTTCCCTCCTATTAATTCCAATATCGTATTCAATGTTATGTCCAACATTTAGAATTTACGCAACTTCTTTGCAGACTCTGGCATCTTAGGTTGATGAAAAACAAAAGTGCAATTTCTATTTGCAATAAGTGTTGTCATTACTAATGCAAATGAAGATATAATGTGGCTGTACTAATAAATAAATTTTTTCATAAATGACTTCCTTTCTTTTAGCTATTTTGTTTTGTGCCTATAATAAAACAAAATTAAATGTTGTGCCTAAAAACATGGCGAATTGCTGGAAAAACATGGCGAATTTTTAAAATTCCATAAAAAAAGACACTTTTTTGGATAAAAGTGCCTTGATTTTTTATTTGTAAGTAATTTCTTCATAAAGCAAAATTTCAAGTGAAAATAAATTATTTTCTGTAGATATTTTAAAATATCCATTTTTATCTTCAACCAAATGCTTTATACTTTTTAACCCTATACCATGTGAATTATATTTTCGCTATTTGCGTTTCGATAAAATATATCGCACTATTGCAATGATGGTAACAATAACTAATACAAACAATACCACCCAAAGTATAATTACTGTAATGCTATTCATGTAGCCTCCTCATTTTCCAATATTTTTGTTTTGCTTAAATTATCAGTTTTTACATTGAATGACTTACTCTAATATTATTGTCACTTCCGGCAACAATGCCTTTCAACCAACAAGTTCCAGTTACTATTGGACCCCATGACTCTGCTTTGAAACTCAGTTTTCCATATGTGGATGTTTTTGTCAATCTGGAATCGTCATATGTACCGCCAATTATTACGATCTTTTCATCATATACACTTGTAACTTTATCATTGTTTACAGTCATATAAAACTCACAATTAATAACTACTCCCGTGAACCATACTCTCCATTCTGTTGCTGAAGCTCTCGTCCCTCTGTCAACACGTTGTATGCCAATTGTTGCTGAGTTACCATCTTTATCAATAGTTTGATACTCTACACTTTCATTAGGTGCCATATGATAAATGTTTGAAAAATCAATAATCCCATCATCCACCTCCATTGCCACTGGTTCGGCATGACGTTCAGCTGCAAAAATATTAACGGACATGGTTAACATCATAACTAAACTCATAATAATAGATAAAAACTTGTTCATGTGAATTTCTCCTTTTAATTTTTAAAATGGGACTATACTTATAAACAATTTTTTATGCTCCTTTCTTTAAGTTGTTTTGTTATGGGATTATAATATTACACATTTTTATCTAGTGCATAAAAACATGGTGAATTGCTGGAAAAACATGGCGAATTTTTAAAATTCCATAAAAAAAGACACTTTTTGGACAAAAGTGCCTTAATTTTTTATTTGTAAGTAATTTCTTCATAAAGCAAAATTTCAAGTGAAAATAAATTATTTTCTGTAGATATTTTAAAATATCCATTTTTAT
>JBKEDG010000048.1:0-3295 GCA_047975285.1 Bacilli bacterium
ATCGGATGTAGGAGGACTAATTGAAATAGGTGAAGGGATATTAAGTAAAACTGATCATGATATTATTCCAATTATGACAACTAACTATACGATTTCAATTGGATATAATGATACATCAGCGCCGTACTCAAGTGATAACCCTCATAAAGGAATAGACTTTGTAGGACTAGATGAAGTAAATAGGATAATGACCGTTTTACCAGGAGAAGTTGAAAGCGCAAACAATGATTGTCCTCAGCAAGGTTACTTAGGTTCAACATGTGGTGGAGGTTTTGGTAATCATGTTGTGATAGATACTCAGTATCAAGGTAATACAATTAAAATAATTTATGGCCATATGAAAGAGGTAAAAGTGTCTACAGGTGACAAAGTAAAGCAATTTGATGAAATTGGAATAATGGGACAAAGTGGAAATGTAACAGGAGCACACACGCATTTTGAAGCCTACTATCAAGATAAATTAATTGACCCTAACTTAATATTGAATTATGTTAATAATCAATATAAGTACATCTGTTCAAATTACTTAGATAACTATAAACAAAATGATCCAACACTAAGTACATCAGTGAACTATCAAAATACGTATGTAGCAAGCATTTGTGAAACTAAGCAAGATATTAACAGTGATATTAGTAAAGATAAAAAAGATATTATGAGTGCTGTAGGAATATCTGAAGATGATTATGGTTACGTTGATTACATTGTGTCTCACGAAAGTAGTTGGGATTACAAAGCAACAAATGAAAGTTCTGGAGCATATGGTCTTTGTCAGGCACTACCAGGAAACAAAATGGCTGAGAGTGGAACTGATTGGAAAATAAATCCGATTACTCAAATGGATTGGTGTAATAATTACGCAATTGAAAGGTATGGTAAATGGCAAGAAGCTCAAGCATTTTGGAAAGAAAACGAATGGTGGTAGAAGAAATATTTTACGAAATCTACGCTTAAAAAGTGTAAAATATTATTGGAGGTGAGAAAATGAGTCAATATAAGCAATTCTTTCAAAAAATAATAAATAAATCAGATTCAAATAATTGGGAATCAGCAGTTCTTGAATGGAAAGTAAAAAGTTGTACAGTTAGAAAGATTGCCGATAAATCATGCATATGCGGGCATGAGAATATCAAGTATTTATTCGAGATTGAAAACATGAATAATGGTAATATTATTTATCCAATTGGAAGTTCGTGCATTAAGAAATTCAAGCGTGAAGACCTTGATGAAAATACCAATAAAAATATTATGTTATTTAAACTTATTGCTAAAATAAGTGAAGGTTCACAAATACAATTAAATAGTGAGTTCTTTAGTAGGAAACTTATCTTATATTTATATGAACTTGGTATTTTTGAAGCAAGTAAGTACAACGGATATAATGCTGAAAAAGATTATGATTTTATGATTGATATGTACAACAAGCGTAAGCAATTAACGACAAAACAAGAACAAAAAGTGTATGTATTAATTAATAGACAAATTGTACCAAAATTACAGAACTTAGCAGCTGGAGGATTCACAAAAGTTGAGCAGCCAGAATAAACATGTTCTGTTTGAGATGATATAATTTTATAAAAACAAAGTGAAAGAGAAATCTTTCATTTTATAATGAATATTTATAAACCGACCGTGTTTTTCCTTGGTATAACAAGGAATAATTCAAATGTGGTCGGCTATTTTTATACAAATAGTGACTTCCGACCATGTTTCCGACCAGGCAAAAGTCAGTAAACAAGGGGCTTTGCCCGTTGTTGTGGTCAGGCGATTGGCATCGCCTTTATCCTGCATCAATATAAATATTTGACAATCCACTATCAACATGATAAAAATGGTATAATAAAATATGCAATAATTTACTCCTAACATTAAAAGGAGAATTTATATCATTAATACATAGCAATATGTAATTTTGTATTAGTGTAATTAATAGTTCAAGGGGTTTTATGAAAAGAAAAATATATATGTATAGTATTGAAAGTGATTGCGAGATTAAAGAAAAATGTGAAGAAAGCAAAATAATAAAAGACAATAATCACTTATATAAGGTTAGTAAAATTGAAGATTCATCAGAACTATTAATAATGATGATTTTAAAAATAAAGGATATAGCAACAGAAGAATTTGTAAACGCAGAATTTGAAAACTTAAGTCGTGAGCAAGCGAATCAGCTTGAGAAATCTTTTAAGGAAGCTAAGATCCATTTTTTTGTGTTAGATAAAAAAAATAGAAGCATATTTTGTACGACACCAAGTAGTAGTGCTTTAGTTGATAAAATAATAGAGTTTTATAGTGCATTTACAACACTAAATAATGATACCCACTTAGTACCTTATGGAAATGTGAATGCAATAAAAGATTTTTCAGAAATAAAAAAAACTAAGATAGCTTTTCAAATAAAGAATAGGAGAAACAGGATAACAACATTAGTAGACAATTTTGAATCTATATTAAATCAACAACTTGATTTACTAAAAAAAGAAAAAATATATATATCTAATATGGAAATTGATTATGCACCACCTAATGAAATTGAAAAGATTGTTAATCTTGCAAATTCGACTGGTGACAATGTAAAAGTATTCGGAATGAGTGAAGGAGTAGAAGTAATGTATAATGGAAATCCAATCGTTGGTTCAAAAGAGTTTTCGACAAATAAAAAAACTCATGAAGATATCTTCTTGGATTTTCAATCATTTATTAATAATGAAATGTAAGGAGTAATAATGAAAAGAATGTACATGCCAGTATTACCTCATATAATAATTAGTTTGATATTAACTGTGTTAGTTATTGTATTTTCAAATTATGATAATACTGCAGCGGCTCCTGATTTTCTAACTTATTATAGTATAACAATTGCTTTTGGTATCGTTATTTTATCAGTAGTCAGTACAAGTGATAAAGAAAAAATCAAAAAAATGAAGAGATCTTCGAGTAAAAAGTATCCTGAAATTACAGAATACTCGTATTTAATTAGTCAAATAACGGCAGTATTAAATATCTTTTTTGCTGGAATAGCTATGGAAGTTGTAAGTCTTTTTTTTATCTGTAATATAACATTTTACTTGAAAGTGTTTTTTATAATACTATCGATAATATTGACGGGAAATCTTGTAAAAATCTTAAGAAAATTATCTGAATAAACTAATATACTACAATATATAATTAGAAAAATGAGGAGGTATTTGATGCCAAAGATTAGAATTGAAGTTACAGAAGAAACAATGAATAGTATTAATAATATTAAGTCCGAATTAGGACTAAATAGTAATCAAAATGGTATGGCGATAAG
>JBKEDG010000049.1:0-3627 GCA_047975285.1 Bacilli bacterium
AATTGGAGTATTATTAGTATCTTCACTTATTATAATTCCACTCTTAGCTGCCGGAAACGTAGCAAAGAACTTAAAACAAACTGCAATATATGGAATAATCTTTACTGAATTATCAATTATTATCGGAATATTTAGTTCATTTTACTTAAACTTACCAACAAGTGCAATAATCGTCATCATATCAATACTTATATACTTAGTGACAATTAAATTTAGATTCAAATAGACATAAATATGGGTAGCCAAAGTGGCTACCTTTTCTTCATATAAAACTGTTATTAAACTTAATTTACTTAAATTTATCTATTATTTCCATCTCTTCATTTGTTGAGCCATTCGATTATATGTTAAATATCAACTTCATACGCATTATTCAAACCTTGCTAGAACACGTTTTCTCTTTTTACAACAGATCACATGACCACACACAACACTATTAGTGCACAAGTTATAATGATTATAACTATCTTTTAATAATATCGATAGTCAAATATATGTAACTACTATTAGAAATATTTATGTTTAAGGAACATATTCTGTACCATTTATCAATACATAAGTGCACTAATCTTATATATAATTTAAATATATTACATATGTTTTATACAACTAGAAAGGAACCTGTATCAAATACACTTAAACTATAATTATGACAACTTTTATCACCATTTTTCTTATTGCGAATGCACTTTATTTTTTTACCACAAAGATTGAGAAGAAATTTTTCATACCATGCCCGCTTCAATACTTACTAATCGGGTTAATGATATCTTTTATATTAATTGCAACAAATAATTCAAGCACATTAGATTCTTTAAATTCAAATACTAAATGGAACACATTCCAGTCTATTGGTATTTATTTACTATTTTTCAGTTCTGGTTTTAAAATTAATTTTAAACAACTCTTTTTTGAAAGTACTGTGATAAAAAAATTATCTTTTTTCCCTGCTTACGTAGAGTTAGCTATAATGCTATTAATTATGATGTTTATTAACACCATGTTTTTTAATAATTCTTTCCACATTTATGAATTGCTTTTCGTAACGTCACTATTTGCTATGTCTTCTCCTGCTAATGTAATACCAATATCTAATTCTCATATGAAAAATGGTTACACAGGGAAAAACCATGTAACGCAAATCATATCAACCACCTCAATTCTGGATAATGTAACCGTATTTCCAATTACAATTATTTTACTACCTATAATTCAATTAAATCGTTTTTCAATAGATCAATTAATTGGTAGTCTATCAAACTTTTTAGTGCTAATTTTTATTACTATATTCTTTTCACTAATAGCTTCGTCATTTTATAAACTTATTGTACATAAATTGGATGCAAGCCCTTATATTTTTGGACTAATTTCATTTACTAGCTTTATTATCTTTACACAGTTTATTAATGCTTTCACTAACCTAGGAGAAACACTTTCTAGCTTTAGTTTCATAATAGCAATAATAGCTGGTGCTGTTATTGCTAACAGGTTCAATATAGAATCTTATGCTGATAACGCTACTAGTTACCTGTCATCTTTATTTTCTAAATTTTTCATGCCGATTATTTTTTTATCTGTAGGATTAGAAATAAATTTTAATGTTTTATTCAATATCCCCGTTCTTATTATTTGTGTTGGGTATTGTTTCATAGCATTACTAATTAAAATAAATATGTCAAACACTGTTCTGCGTTCATTTGCTTTTCAGTCAGAGGAGTTAAAATATGCAGCAACTTGCTTCATACCCAAAGGGGTAACCCTAATAAACTTTTCTATAATATTACTCGGATTTACTACACCAAATTATGAACTGATATCGTTGATGACAACACTTGGAACTGTCGGTATACTATTGACACTCCCTCTTGGGATAAGTCTGATGACAAATAAAGGTGAAAAGTGGTTAACCTAACCATTACAATATAGATTCTCTTTATAATATATAATATGTATATAAGGTTTCTACTTAGCTTCCATATTTGATAGTAAAGATTGGTGTAAGTCTATAATTATAAACTTATAAATATAAGAAAGGTAAATGGTGGTATTATGGCAATGAGACATGACTATTATAGTGAGTGTGCAGCTGAAATTGAAAGAAAAATTGAATTAATTACCGGGATTAAAGAAGAACTTCAAGCAGGAAACTATGATGAAGATTGTGGTATTGAGAATTCGAGTTGCAGTGATGAGTTGGAGAGTGAAGTAGACTCCGCAGTCGATTTATTAAACGAGTTAATAGATACTTTAAATTCTGAAAAGAAAAAGCTAGCTAGCAGTATTAGTGATGTAGGAGGGTGGTTCTAATGAAAATTGTACATGACCAAGAACATTATGAAGATATTGTAAGTAAGTTAAAAAATGTTCATGAAAATATAAGTGAATTAAACGGAACAATGAGCGAGATAAGCGAAAGGTTGTATTCGTTTAATTTAGAAGGTGCTTCTAGTATAATTGAAGATGCAATTGATGAATTAGAAGATAAACTAGGAGGTATCTTTGAATAAAACTGATGAATTTATGGAATATCTAGAATTAGAAAGAAAAAGATTATCTTTTTTAAAAGAAAAAGTAATTGTACATGTCATATATTATATCTGTGTAGTGCTTTACTTTGTTCATGCTGAGTATACTAATGTAAGCATATTGCTGGTACTAGTTCTTATAATAATTTTACTTTTATTTTTAGAAGTAAAGTTTAAACTTAATAAAATATATTACTCTATAAAAACAATCGCCTTTTTATTTATATTCAATATATTACTATTGAGTGTGGGGGCTGCGTTTGTAGTTACATTAATTTTTTGGATAGTGTATCTATGGCAACGCCGTAGAGAACTGATTAACAAATATAATTCAAGAGTTCTAAAAAAAAAGGAGGAGAATAAACGCTTAGCATTAATGACAGGTGGGGCAACAATACTTATTTTACGAATACTGAACCCTACATTTGACCTCAATGCGTGGTGGTATCTCATACTTATTTTAATGAATATAATTTTTTCCATCGAATTTAATCTGATTAATGACCCGTATGACAACTCATTCATTAAGTATTTGAAAGTTGACGAATATATAAAAACGCAGGATTAATATTCATGTTTTTATGTTATTATTATTTTAACGCATGACTATTATAGTGAGGATTTACCAGAAATCGAGATAACTTATAATAGTCTCACAGGACTACCAGGTTTTGATAATGATCTAATGACATCATTGTCTTTCAGTACTTTGGCAATAATTTCATTTTTATACTCACCACCACGGTCTGGATGAAATATATTAACGTGTTTCATACTAAATTTAATAGAATCCATTGCATCTAAAATGATTTCTGGAGTCTTACTATTTGATGTTTGATAACCAACTATTTCACTATTGTACAAATCAACTATGAAGCATACATAATGATGTTGTCCACGTACTTTAACGTAAGTTAGGTCACTTGTTAAAACTTCATTTAATCTTCGTTTAAAATCACGCATTAAAGCATTTGCTATATCATCTTTATTTGACTTGCATACTTTTAACTTACGGCTTGTATTATACGATGATGACAGACCTTGTCGCTTCATAGATTTGGCTATAGTTTTTCGAGAATAATGAATATTTTCTCTAGCTAAA
>JBKEDG010000050.1:0-3114 GCA_047975285.1 Bacilli bacterium
AATTGCTCAAGGACGACTTACAAATAAATATATTGATGGTATACCAAATGATTCTCGTGCTGCCAATGAAATCATTCCATTTTTAAATGAATCTAGAATTACTGATGAACTTCGCAAGTTATTAGTAGGCTTAAAAGAAATTGCTGATGCAAGAAACATTTCAATAGTTCAATTAGCATTATTATGGGCATTGCGAGACGATGCTGTAACTTCATTAATTGCTGGTTTCAGGACTAAAGAACAATTACTTGAGAATCTAGAAATAGTAAATATGGATCCATTAACTAATGGAGAAATTGGTAAAATAGAAGCTCTAATCAGGGAGCAAGGAGTAGGGTAATTAGTATATCGTATAGCTTTAGTATTTAAATAGGTTAGAAATATAAAATTAAGAATGAGATTAGATTGCCCTAAATTAAACTGGGTATTTTGAACTCATTTTTATATTTCTAGAAGACTTATATTAGCAAGAATGTATTACTTAATTCACTTGCTCGAATTATTCCATAGATAACATCATAAAATGACACCCTATAGTAATAATTGTTAATACTTAATTATGACTTCAATTGGTTATGCTGAAAATAGCATACCTAATTGAAGTCATTGTGAATATTAAAGTTGATAGTTGTTTGATTTCTTGTTCTGTGAAATACTTTCGAGGCATATTCATCCTTTGTGAACTTCTATTGCTTATATAACGAGTATATAAATGTTTAACACGGCTATTTGTAATCAAATACACAGGTATTTCATGTATATGAAGAAATTTTCTAATCTCAGATATAGAAAGGAAGAAATTAGATTATTAATAAATTCCTTCGTAAACCTCAAGTTATTAACACCTACGTAATCAATTGATGGATGTTCTAATAGTTTATTTTGTTCTGGTATAGTAAATGCTTTTTGCATAATATTCTCCCATTAAGTTTATAATACCTGCGAAAGAACCCAATTAGAAATTAATGTTAATTATTTTCTAATTGAGTTCTTTTATTTCTTATGAACTTTATGGGTTCAGTTTAAAAAGGTCTTTTAAATCTCAGTTTTTAATTTATTTCAAGGATAACGCCTTATGTGACACCCCCTCGTTATTCTTCGATCAATATTTAGATCAAACTTTATTTATTTACTATTCTATTCGCGCCTAGCGTTTATAATTTAACCACACTCTCATTTCATTTTCACCCCTATTAGCCCAAGCATAATAAGGAATTAACTTAAGCTGTACTTTCTTAGTATTTGGTTCTGGAGCTATAAAAGTATATAAGTTATTATCTGTATTTAATACCCTTTCACCTTCGGTTGTTAAAGATACAATTCCACCAAGAATATCTTCTTTTTCTTCTTTAACAATTGCTTGTTCGCTTAAATATAAGCTAGCAAGATTTTTTTCATTGTCTACTTCTTCTACACAATATACTAATGGTCCACGACTAACTGCTGCTTTTCCTATATTTCCACTGATATTTACATTAGAATAATTTCTTCTAGCAGTCATGTCGAATTCAATTATTACTTCATCATTATCAAACGTTCCGTTTAATAGTGCATATCCATTTTTAACTTCAAGTTTATGCTCCTCACCATTTACTTTAATTGTGTATGAACTAGACCAATTTGGAATTCTTATACCAATTGTTTGTTTCTCTTTAGTATTTACATTTAACATTATTACACCTTCATGAGGGTAGTTGGTTTCTAATTTAAGTTCCATGTTATCTGTTTTATATTCATTTTCTATAAATAAATTTAGGTATAATTCATTTTCTTTTATAGTATAAATATAATCTTCTAGTGAACTGATTAAACGAGCAATATTTGGAGGGCAGCACGCACAACCAAACCATTCTTGACGGACTGATTTAACATGAGCTTTATTTCCATCACACTTACATTTAACTGGATCTACTTCTAATGGGTTAACATAGTAGAAATGCTTTGCATCTAAACTCATTCCAGCAATTGTTGTATTGTATAGTGCTCTTTCCATTACATCAGCGTACTCACTATTAATTTCATGGTTTAGCATCTCTTTTGCGTAGAATACCATTGAGATTGCTGCACACGTTTCACTATAAGCTGTATCGTTTGGCAAATCATAATCCGAAGTAAATGCTTCTCCCCGATATGTACTTCCAATTCCACCGGTAATGTACATTCTTTTTTTAGTAACATTATTCCATAATCTCTTAGCTGCTTTCAATTTTTCTTCATTTTCATTGTAATTTCCAACTTGAGTTAAAGCTGTTGCCATATAACCAAAACGTACAGCATGCCCTACTGCTTCATCTTGTTCAATTATTGGCTTGTGAGCTTGATACATTTTTAAGTCTACCTCTGTATCTGTACAATCATTGTAAACTGAATCATAACCCATAGCTGTTTCTTCTACCACTTGTTGTTCATATGTTTCTTTATCGCGACCACGTACCTCTAATAGATAATTTGCTAACTTTAAATATTTTTGATTTTTTGTCAATTCATATAATTTAACTAATCCAATTTCACTTTCTTCATGCCCATCAGCAATATGGAGTTTACCTTCCTCAGGTCCAAAATTCTCATCAATTTGATCAGCCAATTTAGTTGCAATATCTAGTATCAACTGATTGTCAGTAGCTTTATAATAAGCTACTGCTGCTTCTAAAAAGTGACCAGCACAATATAACTCATGACTTTCATATAGCCTTTTATATTTACGATTAGGATATTTAATTTGGAAATAAGTATCTAGGTACCCATCTTCTTGTTGAGCTTTGGCAATAAGTTCAACTATCTTATCTGCTTTTGCTTGTAAATCTTTATCGTGCTTATGTTGTAATATGTATCCAACTGCTTCTAGCCATTTATAAACATCACTATCTTGGAATACCCACCCATCAAACTCACCTTCTGCTAGTCCTGCTGCAATTTCAAGGTTTTTAATAGCATGGCTTTTCTCTTCATCATGAAGAACCTCATACTGATAAGGAATCATTACATCTTCTACTAACTCTTTATATTTCTTGAAAAAACCACCTGTTATAATAGTACTATTTTTCATATTATTCACCAATTCTTCAACGACTTTTAAAAATTACACGTTCAACAACTAAAAATATTTTATCTAAT
>JBKEDG010000051.1:0-2994 GCA_047975285.1 Bacilli bacterium
GCGGCTACTGAAAAATTAAAAAGCACTAAACTAAATATGGGTATAAAGAAATTATTTATGGCTGCTAGCAAAGTCAATCTAATAACCATATGTATCAAATTTAATGGTCGAACACGAATCAATAAAGAAATCTCAAAAGAGGACTATGACTTAATTAGAGGATTAGTACAAACAGAGTAATCAATAGATTCATAAGACTAAAAGCACGTTGCACGCGTGTTACTTTTGTAATGTTCAAAGATTGATGATAAACTTAACTTACAATAAGAAGTAAATAAAAAGAAAATAGTATGCTAAGAAATTACCCTTTACACACGATTCTGGACAGTACCATTTTTGGATCTTTTCCATATATTTCTTCTATTTCACAAATAAGTTCTTCCATTGCTAATGGAAGTTTTCATTAATTATCTTCATTCTCCTCCTATGTACACACTAAAAATACCATCCGAATTAACGAATGATACTTAATTAGTTTTTTTACCTTGTAGCTCTTATCTTTATTTTATACGAATCCGAAACATAGTAAACTTTAGTATATTCAAACTTTTGACTTGTGATTGTATTAGTGACACCTTCTATCACAAGAAGTGGGGTCCCCTTTTTTACTTTTAATACATCACTTAGAAAATTATCCGCTTTCTCTGCTGAAATCTCTTGATCCGAAAAACCAATATCTATACCCAGATCCTTTTCATAAAACCTAAATAACGACCCATTTAGTTTATTTACATTTATAGATTCAACATATTCAGTTGATATAAAGGAGAAATCTACACTAATTGGCTCTTCACCACTATATCTAACTCGAATAACTTTATGAACAGACTGTCCTGGTTTTAAAGATAATTTCCTCACAACTGTG
Organism: Bacilli bacterium; assembly: GCA_047975285.1. Taxonomy (GTDB): domain Bacteria; phylum Bacillota_I; class Bacilli_A; order JBKEDG01; family JBKEDG01; genus JBKEDG01. The sequence continues at coordinate 866 of JBKEDG010000051.1, forward strand.
CTATCTGGATTAGTCACTAGATTGTAACTAATTAATTTTGTAGTTGGATTCATATTTCTCTGTTTCATATCTTCTGAATAACTTTGTAATTTGCTTAAATTTTTAATCTTATTACTCTCATGTGAAACAATAAAGGTTCCCTTTCCTTTTACCCTCTTTACATACCCATCGTTTTCAAGTAACTTGATTGCTTTATTTACAGTCATTCGGCTAAATTTAAATTTTTCTACTAATTCTACTTCAATTGGGATCGATGTTCCAATTTCTTGTTTTAATATAATTTCACTCAATAAAAATGAATATACTTCTTGATATTTAGTTATAGACATATTCAATATTTTATCAAAATAAACCTTCCCTCACATGAAAACTACAAATTTTACGTATAAAATCATACAATCTCGTTAAGAACTTTTACATTTTTAACAAATTCATACTTAATAAGTTTTTTTACTAACTGTTCAACATTAGTTTCCACTTTGTGAATTTTCAAATCAACTTTGATATTTACCTCCTTGTTTCCGTTTATATTTGTATACCCAACTGTTGTAATATCATCTTGATCTATTCCATATTTTTTAAACATGTCTAATATTAATTGCTCATTCTTATAATTTAGAACATATTTTAAAAATATAACTTGTACTTGAAATTGTGAAGTAGATAATACTTTTATTTTGGAAAAGAACTTAAGCGAACTATAAACACTAATAAATGTTAATGCTGCAATTATTATATATCCACAACCAATTGCAATACTTAAAATCGCAACTACCCACAAACTTGCAGCTGTTGTAAGCCCTCTTATATAATTGCCAGTTTTTATAATAGTTCCAGCTCCTAAAAAACCAATTCCACTTACAACTTGTGCTGATAGTCTAAAAGGGTCAACATTTAAATTTGGATGTAAGTGCATTGTTCGCAAAGCAACTACAACGCAAGTCAATGCACCAACTCCAACTAATACATGAGTTCTTACTCCAGCTGCATGATTACTACTTCCTCGATTATAACCAATTAAGATTGCTAAAAGTACACAGATAATATATTTTGCAAATAAAGTTATTATGCCGTACATTTTAATTAGTATCATCTTTAAAAATTGGGTTTGTTATTGCGACTGGAAAACATATTTTATCTTTAAATCGCCATACTTCAAATCTTAGAAACTTACAATTTGCATATTTTTCAAAATTGATTACTATATCATTTTCAAATAATATTTCTTCAACATGATCATTCGAAACTATTTTTAATACATCTTTTGGCTTTGCTCCTTTGACTACACATACTGATGTATCGTTGTATGTTTCTCCAAAACTAAAAGAAGTTTCAAACAAAATCTTTTCTCCTAATTTTGTAATATAACTATTTCCTCTTTTCATAGATATAATCATATCTTCAAGATTTAGGCTTTCACTTTCTACATTTAAGGTTGGATAAAATTTATAGCACGCTTCACCATGCATATCCCGTGTATCCAAACTATGAAAATCACTACCCGCAATTACAAATAATTTTTTACCACTACAAAGTTGCTCCTGCCAGAAATCTAAAGTCATCTGATTAAAAGATTTATTTATATCATCCTCACAAAACCATGAGTTATTCCACACTTCTAATGTATCAAATGGTGATATGTCATCCAGCCCCCACTTAAAATAACAATTAGTATAAGCATCCGCAAAAGGATGATTTAAAGATACTAATACATCATCTCCTTTAAGTTTTTTCAGGCATTTATACATGATTTCTTTTGATTCTAAGTTTATCTTTGAAGTTATTGATTTTCCTAATATGTTTATATGTCCATTTCTAGTTGTTAGCTCCATTCCGGGATATACTACAATATCATTTTTTAAACAACTTAATACGTTTTGATTTATATTATTATGATCGGTTGTGAAAAATGCCTCTCGTTCCAACTTTTTCATAACGTCTTTAATTTCATAAAGTTCAACCTGTCCATCACTTTCCTTTGTGTGAACATGAGTATCAATTGAATAATATTTTTTATGTGCTTTAACGATATTGATTTCTATTGAAAAAGATTCTTCGATATTGCCTTCAAATAATTCAAAAAAGAACTCTAATTTACCTATTTTACTATAATTGCATAAGCCCGAAGA
>JBKEDG010000052.1:0-71456 GCA_047975285.1 Bacilli bacterium
GATAGAATATGAAAGGTTTACAACAATTGCAAATATGGCAATTCAATATAGAATAGAAGTTGGGAAATATCGTGTAAGTGAAATTAAAGCACCAGATGGTTATTTTAAATCAAGTAATAAATTTGAGTTTGAAGTAGGAGAAGATGACCATAATAAATTAGTTACAGTAACGTATCCAAATGTAGCTAAACCTTTACCAAAAACTGGGAATTGTGCAAATTAGATTAAATATATGCCTCTTGCTTTAAAATCAAAAGGTATAACAATAAATATTTACCTTGATAAATTTTACTTTAGAAAAACTATTAATAATATTACCGAAGATAAAACATTACAAAATTTATTAGTAGAGTATGATATTAAAAATGCTAAAATACTGTTCAATGAATTAGTGAATTATTTGAAGGGTAACAACCCCAATAGATCAGAAGTACTGATGTCATATTTAAATTATATAAATAGTAACTTCAAAAATATTCATGCAACATATAAACTAAATATTACCTTTAGTATGGAAGTACATATATTGCATAATATAGTCTCTAATCTAGCAAGAAATCCCAAAAGATATACAACTAAAATATTAAACAAATTTATACCACTACTAGAAGCAAAACTAAACAGAAATTAACCCTTAAATTTACAAATTTCTATTAATTTTTAATTTTTTTCCGAAAACTCTTTATACCAACTATTAAATAATTGATGATTTGCTGTGAGTTTACATTATTATGAATATTTTTAATTATAATGTAACTGCAAAAATTATAGAATTTTATTAAATATATACCTATATAATTTTAGTGAAATATGTTATAATATTACATATTTACTAAATATATGTTTAAAATAAAACATATATTTTTATTAGGAGGTAACATGAATAAGTTCATTTCAACAGCAATATATTATTCAAATAGCAGTTTACATATTGGAAGTGCATATGAAATAATTTTTGCTGATGCAATTGCAAGATACAACCGTCAAAACGGTGAGAAAGTTTTTTTTATGACTGGTATGGATGAACATGGGAAAAAGATAGAAGAAACAGCCAAACAAAATAAAATTAACGTAAAGAAACATGTTGATAATTTAGCTAATGAAACAATAAGTTTATTTGAGCACTTACAAATAAGTAATGACTATTTTATAAGAACAACTGATACAGCACACAAAGATACTGTAAGAGAAATTTTTGACAAACTTTTAAATAATGGGGACATATATTTATCTAATTATGATGGGAATTACTGTATTTCGTGCGAATCATTTTATACTGACATGCAATTAGATAATTGTAAATGTCCTGAATGTGGAAAAGTAACTGAACGGATTAGTGAAGAAAGTTATTTTCTTAATTTAAAAAAATATGAACAAAGGCTTATTAACCATATAAAAACAAATAAAAAATTTATAATGCCTGAATCAAAGAAAAATGAAATTCTCGCTTTTTTAGAATTAGGGCTAGAAGATTTGAGTGTTACAAGAACTAGTTTTGAATGGGGAATTAAAACAAAAAATGATTCCAAACATGTTATATATGTTTGGATTGATGCTCTATCAAATTATATATCAGCTCTAAAATACCCAGATGGGGATTTATTTAACGAATATTGGAACAATGGTGATATATTACATGTTGTTGGTAAAGATATTGTTAGGTTTCATACTATATATTGGCCAATTATGTTGATGTGTCTTGATATTAAACTACCAACTACTATTTTTTCTCATGGATTTATAATGATGGGGGATGATAAAATGAGTAAATCTAAAGGAAATGTTGTTTTTCCTAGAGATTATAGTGAGAGTTACGGAGTTGACCCATTAAGATACTATTTATTATCTGAATTAGCAAATGGAAATGATGGAAGTTTTACTTTTGAAAGATTTATAGAAAAATATAATTATGATTTAGTTAATGACTTGAGTAATTTAGTTAATCGTTGTGCAAATATGTGTTGTAAATATTTTGATGATGCAATTGTCTATAACTCATTATATTGTGATGATTATGAAAACAATTTATGGAGCAGTTTTAATGAAATTGTCAATAGATATCATAATGCGATGAAAGATTATGATACTAAGAAAGCACTTTTAATTATATGGGAATTTATTTCTAAAACGAACAAATTTATTGATGAAACAGAACCATGGAAAGTAGTTAATGATGATAGGGTAAAACTAATGAATATTTTATATAATTTAGTTGAAAGTTTAAGGAATATTTCACTTTTAATTAGTCCGTTTATCAACGAAACGGCACAAAAAATTATAGAGCAATTTAATTTTGATAGTGATATAAGGTTTGTTAATCTTGAACATCAAAAAAATCATAGTTTTAAAGTTAATCAACCAAACATTATATATAAAAGACTTAATTTAGCGGAGGAAATCGAAAAGATGAATAATACAGATCCAGAAAAAAAAGAATTAATTACAATAGATGACTTTGATAAACTTGAACTTAGGGTTGCAAATATAGTTGATTGTTGTAAGCATCCAAATGCTGATAAATTACTACTTTTCAAATTAAAAGTAGGTGATGAAGAAAGACAGATTTGTAGTGGAATTGCAAAATTTTATAATCCAAGCGACTTAATAGGAAAAAACGTTGTTATTGTTGCAAACTTAAAACCTGTTAAATTAAGAGGAGAATTAAGTGAAGGAATGATTTTATCTGCAGAGTTTGGAGAAGAGTTAAATATTTTAGAATCTATTGCTAAAAGTGGAGCAGTAGTGTATTAATGAAAAAGAGAATAACTGTAAAATACAGGAATTCTCTTTTTTTATATTCATTTCAACTATTTATATCTATAGCTTAGGATGGGCGTTAATATCAAGCTATATGTTATAGCAACTAAAGTAAAAATTGATATTTCATCAATTGTTAAAATATTGTACATAAAGTATAAATTATGTGTAATTATTGGCAGAATAATTATTAAGAAAATCAATAAAAGAATTTTAAAATCAATTTTATCAATAAAAATTAAAATCATAGTTAATAATACAAGAGTTAATATTAAAATTGATATTACTTGTGAAAATAATACTAAGTTTATAACAACTAGCAAAATATTAGAAGTTATAGTTAAAATAATATTTTCCTTTTTATTTATTTTGTAGTGATTTTGTGATATCTTATTGGTTATAAAAGTTGAAATTAATATTATTATAAGGACAGATCCAAATATTAATTCTTTTAAGTAATTTATACCAAACTTATCAAGAAAATATGCAAATTCATTAATTGCTATAATATATGTCATAATTGGAATTATTAATGTAGACATGTTTAAAATTAAATATTTACCAATCTTTTTAAAATTAAGATTTGATTTATTTTTATAAAGATAGCATATATACATTAAAATTGAAATGATGGCTAGTCCGTTTATTACATTATTTGAAATGCTAATAAAACTATCAAAATAATTAAAGTAGGATACCTTACTACTAGAATTACTAAAATTATACTCATGTGCTCCTGCTGCTAACTCATTAATTGTATTTATAAATAAGTTTTTAGAATTATCATTGAATTTTGAAATATTACCATACAGATCACTTGAAGTATTATTAAATATCCCAAAAGAAGCAAAATTATTAGTATTTGGATTAGAATGACCTAATTCAAAATCAGAAAAACCTGATTTAGATGTAACATATGATTTATAAAAATTAATTATATTTTGATCATTAGAACTATTATATAAGTAAAGTTCTCCACTATTTCCTGATGTGTTAAACGAGAATAAATAATCTATTGTTTTATATAATTTTTTATTATTTTTAATATAATCAATATTACTATCTAGTGTATCTAAAGAATCGTTAGTAAAAATAAAAATTAAATTATTATTAGAATTATGATTATTGTATGTTTGAATTGCCCCAATAAATGAACTAACAGCTATAGAATTATTATTATCTAATGAATTATAATTGCTGACGACGTACTTAGTTATGAATCCAATAGTTTTTGCATTTGTATTCTTAGAAAATTTTTTTACAATGATTGAATTATTATCTTTAGAAACTTCTACATCATATTTACTTACTTCAGCAAGTATGTAGTTATATACAGTATCATAGCTGTTTGAATAGGTATTTATTCTTTCAACATGTCTGTTTACTGCATTGTAATTTACATTATATTTAAAATTTGCTTTTGTATTAATAAAAAAACAAGATATTAAGATTATTATTATACAAATAATATATTTTTTCATAAACTCACCTCTTTATAAAACTGTTTTATAATTATAACATATTTTACATAAAATTGTTATTTTACTACTAAAAATTAGCACTTATATACTTGTAAATGAAGAAAGACTAATTATTTAAAAAATTAAATTAAATGATGTATTATGATTTAAGCAATATATAAATTAGTAATTTGCTCTTAAATAATTTTTACTTTATTTGGATTGAGTCAAGTTATAAATAAATTGGAATGTTATTACTTCTTTTTAAATATTTTTTAATTTACCATACATTTTATTTAAATCAATATTTTTATTAATTTTAATGAAATAGTTGATATAATAATTTCAATATCAGAATATAAATTATGGTGGAGCAAAAACGAAAGTTTATATTTAGTAAGTAAATTGTTCATTACAACCATTGAAACGATCATTTTACTGTTTTAGATCTATTTTAGATATTTGGATCTTATAAATATATATTTTACATAAAATTACCATTTATATATAATTTTCAATCTTTTCAATCATAATATTCAGTATTTACTTGATGGGGATACCTATTAACTAATTTATATGTTATACTCTAAATAGATGAGATACTGTACATGTGATTATCTGCTACAATATGAATAAAGGATGTGATAAAATGAATGTAACAGAATTACTCACTAATAAAATGAGATTACCGGATTTTGCGGTAAGAAATCAGGCTTTATCAGAAATTTGTGAGATAATAATTAATGATAAAATTACTAAAGAAGGAAAATTATTAGTTTTAGATTATAGTTTAAAAATTCTATTTGTTGATGTTGGGAAAACTGTTAATAATTACTATAGGAGTTCCAATCTTTGTGTTATTCAGTGTATTTTGGAAGATAACTTGGATAAAAATTATATTGAAGATGACAAATTAGTGCAATTATTTTCAATAATGATTGAATACTTATCGCTTGAATTTATAGAATTAGGCTACGATAATAAATTCGGTATGATACATACTTTAGCTCACATTGCTGATGTATTTGTTACATTATTTGATTATAAATGTATTAATAACTCAGAAAATTTTAAAAAATATTTTGAACTAGTTGTTGATCGATATTGTTCATTGAACTATGTATTCATTACTGATGAAGCTGCTAGAATTTTAAGGGTATTTAATACTTATTATATTAATTTTAATAACGTTGAATATATTATTGGATTTTTAGATGAATATAAAAGTAGATTAACTAAAGGTATTAAGGGTCTAAATCAGAGACAAAATTATTATAATTTTTTACATACGTTACATTTTTTTACAAATGATATGGAATTATTGAGATTTATAGTTGAAGAATTAGAAAGAAAATATAAGAGGTATATAGATGGAATACTATAATATTGGATTCATTGGGTTTGGAAATATGGGAAAAGCTTTAGGTTTAGGTCTTATATCAAAAAATTATAATGTATATTATAATGATTTAATAGATATGGAAATTAGTGGAGTAACTTATGCAGATGTTGAAACTATTTTATCCAAATGCAAGTATATTGTATTAGCCATTAAACCATATCACTATGAAGAATTCTTGAATAATCATGATGTTAGGAATAATATTATTATTTCAATCGCTGCTGGTATTACATCTGCATTTATGGAAAAATTTTGTAATAAATTTATCTTAACTATGCCAAATACTCCGGCGACTTTAAAATTAGGTTATACAGTTATGGTGAAAAATGATCAGTTAACAGATGATGAATTTGAAACTGTCAGAGTTTTTTTTAATAGTGTTGGTAAAACAAAAATAATCAATGAGGAAGAACTATCAAAATATATTTGCTTAAGTGGAAGCTCTCCGGCCTATTTCTTTATGTATATTGATTGCTTATCAACTGCTATGTCAAAATTAGGAATTGAAAAAACTGAATCCGAGAAAATTTTAGCACATGTAATGAAAGCTACTTCAGAGATGCTTTTACAAGAGGGAAATAGTGCAAAACAATTATATGAAAATGTATGTAGTCCTAATGGAACAACAATTGAAGCAATAAATGTTTTTAAAGATAATAAATTCGAAGAGATATGTTATAATGCAATAAAAAATTGCTTTGAAAAAGCTGAGAAAATGAAAAAATGATTTAAAATTAATTAAATCATTTTTTTACATTTTAACTTCAATAAGTTCAATATTATTTATGGTATTTTCATAACACGCAATAATGTAAATAAAATCTGACAATCTATTAATATATGTTAAGACATCACCATTGAAATCAAATTTTTTAGAAACTTTTACTATTTTTCTTTCACATTCTCGGCAAATACATCTACAAATATGTAAGTTGGAAGCTGTAATATTACCTCCTGGGAGTACAAAATGGTTGAAATTTTCAATTTTTGTTGTAAATTTATCAATACATTCCTCTAACCAGTCAATTTCACTGTATTTAACCTTATATTTTGATGAATCAGTCTGTGCTAAATCGTGACTAACGATAAATAGATAGTTAGAAATTCTAATTAAGTATTCATCGTATTTTGGTTCAATACTTCTTACCAAATTTAGATGAGAATTAAGAGTGTCAATAGTTCCATATGCATCAACTCTTAAATCATCTTTAAATACACGTTCACCAATTATACTAGTTGTTCCTTTATCACCTGTTTTTGTATAGACTTTCATAATTTTCTCCTTATTCCCATAACTTTAATAAAGTTTGCATCCATTCTTTTACATCAACACCGTATACATTTTTTAGTCTAGAACTGGTTAGGATTTCTTTGCAGTTTCCATAATAGAAGTTATGTTCATTGTCAATAAGCATAACTTTATCAGCATATTTTTGTACTAAGTTTAAATCATGTAATACAACAATGGCAATCTTATTTTCTTTTTTCACCCAGTTCTTAATAAAAGATAATATTTCAAATTGATGTTTTAAATCAAGGTGATTTGTTGGCTCATCTAACATAATAATTTTTGGGTCTTGTACAATAAGTCGTGAAATCATTACTCTTTGATATTGTCCACCACTAATTTGATCAATTCTTTGATATTTTACGTCATATAAATCTGTTAACTTTAATGCATCTGATATTACTTCATCTTCAACATCTACCTTAAATAGACCATTACTTTTTGAGTATGCTCCCATTGACACTGTATCATATATTGAATATGAAAAATAATTTGCTTTATTTTGTGATAACAATCCAACCACTTCACCTAATTTTTTATGTGTTAGGCTTTTTAAATCAGTTTTATTATACAAGATATTCCCTTCATAATCAATAGTGTTGTTAATTGATTTAAGTAAAGTTGATTTTCCACAACCATTAGGGCCAACAATACATAAAATTTCGCCATCTTCAATTTTAAAAGAAAAGTTTTTTAGAATTTTTTTGTTTTTATACCCAGTACTTAAATTTTTTATTTGTAACATTATTTTTTTCTCCTCATTATAAATATTATTGCAAAAAATGGTGCTCCAATTAAAGCAGTTATTGCACCAACTGGAAGCTCAATAGGAGGTGCTATTGTTCTTGCAAGTAAATCCGTTGCAATTAAGAATCCGCCACCAATCATAATTGATAAAGGAATAGTAATTACATGGTTAGATCCAAACACTTTTCTGCATATATGAGGAACAACAAGTCCAACAAATCCTATTACACCGCATATTGAAACAGCACAAGCGGTTAATAGTGATGTTAAAATCATAATTTCGTTCTTTAGTTTTTTTACATTAACACCTAGACTATGTGCATCATCTTCTCCAAAACTTAATATGTCAAGTTGTTTACTCCTAATGAATAAATATATTGAACATATTATAAAAAATGGTAAAATCAGAATAATATCTTGCCAACCTTTCATAGCAATAGAACCAGATAAAAATAACAGAATTTGTTTTGAATTTTCTAAATTTAATAGCATAATTAAAGAAATAAGTGCACCAAGAAGTAGGGAAAGAATCATTCCTGTAAGCACAATAGTTTCATTTCCTAGATTATTATCAATTAACGATACAAATTTTATAATGAAATATATAGTGATAAGTGCACCTAAAAAAGCAATTATTTGTGTTGTGTAGATACCAAGAAAATTTAATTTTAATACAATAGCAATTGTTGCAGAAAGTCCAGCACCATTTGATATTCCAAGTGTATATGGACTTGCTAGCGGGTTTTTTAATAACGATTGAATACATAGACCACTGATGCTTAATGAACCTCCTACAATAAATGCAAGAAATACTCTTGGAAATCTTATTTTCAAAATTATTGTATTAACAATTGTATTGTCTCCAAGATCACTTATAGTTAGATTACTGCTCCCAAACATTACTCCTGCAAAAATAATTAGTATTAATACGATTAATGTTATTATGAATTTATTACTGTTTTTCATTATGGATAGCTTTTGCAATTTCTTCCATTCCTATAATAAATTTACATGATGGTCTGCTTGTTTCATCTGTTGCAACTTTAAAAACTGTATTATTTTTAACAGCAGAAATATTATCAAATCCATCTCTACTTAATATTTCATCAATAGGATTGTCAATGTAATTTACGTTTGTGATTATAACATCCGGATTCTCTTCAATGATTGTTTCAGCGCTTGGAGAAAAATAATCTTTTTCCACATCATTAAAAATATTTTCACCGCCAACTAAAGTTATAATTTCATTTAAAAACGATGATTTTCCTGGTGTATAAATGTTAGGAGCAGGTGCGATTTCCATATATACTTTCTTTATAGTTTTATTACTATATTTATTTGTAATATCCTCTACTTTAGTTTTTAACTCATCAACTAAATTATCGCTAGCATCAGTATTATCTAAAGCTTTTCCTACTTCTGAAATACCTAAATAAATATCGTCGATGCTATTGGCACCAGAAATAGGAATTACTTTAATGCCCTCATCTTCAAAAATAGAGTACCCTGACTTTTTATCTCCTTCATAATTGTAATCAGCAACAAGGATATGAGTTGGTTGCAGTAATAATATCTCTTCAGTATTTAAAGTCATAGCATCTAAAGTAGTTAAATCTTTTGTTTCATCAAAAATCGAATACGTATCAACAGCAATTAGTGTATCTTCCATACCTAATCCAATAATGTTTTCTGTAATACTTGGAGCAAGACTTATAACTTTATAATCACTATAGTCCTTTTCATTCACTTCGCTTTTTTTACTTTCACATCCAATAAATAATAAGGATATTGTAGTAAACAGTACTAATAATTTTTTCATGTTTTCCTCCTTAAAAATATAAAAACTTATTAACACCTAGATGCTAATAAGTAAACAAATGTATACTTATTTTCTCGCACCCAGGAGATGAATAACATTTATATAGGCAGGTCTACTGGCTTAACTTCATCTTACTCTAGTACCTTCCCGATTAATTAATAATCAGTGGTTATTACTATTTTATCAGTATCACAGTTGCTGGGGCAGCTTAGGATTACCTAATTCCCTTTTAAGTTTAAACACCTATATAACTATTTATTAAGTTTCATTTAAAATTATAATATCTATTTGCTAGGATGTCAAGTGTTGTATATTTTAATTATTTACAGTATAATGATATTAAGAGGTGAGAAAATGAAAAAAAACAATAATTTAATAATAGGAATAATTATTGCAATTGCTTTGTTTATTTTTAATTATTTTGAATTAATAACAATTAATCTTAGATATGATGGGTTTAGAACTATTGTAATGTTTGCAATATTTTTAATATTGCTTATAAGATATTTAAAAAAACATGGACTAGGTACATTAAGTGGTGGTTTTCAAAGTACAAATATTCCTACAAGAACAATGATGAATTTAAAATCTTGGAAAATATTTAGAATTTTTATAATTGTAATATTACTGAACTCTTTGATAGCATTTTTAAGTGGTCCAGTCTTTTTTGCGTCTAGTTATGCAAAATTGATTGGAGATATAGAGACAAAAGAGTTTTCTAGCGATTTTAGTACTCCTAAGCTTGATTCATTACCTATTGTTGATACAAAATATGCAAAACTATTGGGCGATAAAAAACTAGGGTCAACATCTGGACTTGGAAGTGAGTTTCATGTGGGTGAATATACGGATATTGTGTATAATGATGAATTCTACATTGCAGCTCCTTTAGAGTATAATGGATTTTTTAAGTGGTTTAATAATAGAAAAAGTGGAACACCTGGATATATTTTAATTAATAAATCAACATCTAAAGTTGAACTTGTGACCGCTTTAAATGGTAAAGATATTAGTTTAAAGTATGTTGATAGTGCTTATTTAAATACTGACTTACATAGAAAAGCTTATTTTGGTGGGGGATGGAATAATGAAATAACTAAGCCATTTTTTGAACTTGATGAAGAGGGAATGCCATATTTTGTTTATCCAAAAACGAAAAAAACTATCGGTATAAGCGGTGGAGATGATGTATATCAAACTGTTGTTGTTAATGCTGTAAATGGAGAAGTGAATGTTTATAATCTTGGAGAACAACCAAAGTGGGTGGATAATGTTTATTCATCAAATTTAATTTCACAACAATTAAATTATTATGGTAAGTATCAAAATGGATTTATAAACTCAATTCTTGGGCAAAAAGGTTTATTAAGAACTACAGATGGTAATAGACATATTTATAATAAAGATGATCTTGCAGTTTATACAGGAATGACTAGTATTGGAACTGATGAATCTACAGTTGGAATGGCATTTGTAGATGTTACTAATAAAAATGCGAAAATGTATTCCTTAACTGGTGCTACAGAAGATGCTGCAAAAAAGTCTGCAGAAGGTAAAGTGCAAAATTTAGGTTACACTGCTTCTTTTCCAATACCTATTAATATTAATGGTGAAGGCGCATATTTTATTACCTTAAAAGATGCGGAAGGATTAATTAAACAGTATGCTTTTGTAAATGTCAATGATTATTCTATTGTTGAAAATGCTGTTACAATTACCGAAGCATATAGTAACTATGTAGATAAAATGGGCTATGATAATGTTGAAAATACTGATTCAATTGCTGAACTGGATGCAGAAGTTGTTAGAATTAATGACGAAATTGTCAATGGAGATAGTGTATACGTTCTGTTAGTTAAAATAGATGGTGAAAATCATTTATATACATGGAAAAAACCTAATAGTGAAATGGTTTTAACAAATGTAGGTGATAAAGTTAAAATAAAAGTCAATGAAGATAAGATAATTAGCTTTGATAATTTAGAAATTGAATAATAAAAATGTAATCATTTAAAATGATTACATTTTTTATAAACTTTTAAGTGCAAATAATATTTCTTCCCAATTATGTCCTTTTCGATAGATTTCTAAAGTATCGATATTTATAACTGTAGAGGCTGTTTTTGAAAGTTGTTGATCATTTTCAACGTATAAATCAACACCATTACCAAATATTTGATTTGCTGTTTTAATATCATAGGTTTCACTTTGACCACTTATGTTAGCACTACTTAAAACTAATGGACCCGTTTCTTTTAATGCATCTAATAGTGAGGGATGGTTTGGAATTCTAACACCGGTTGTTATATAGCCTTTGTTTATTGAATATTTGGAATTTTTTGTCTTTCCAACAATAGTTATATCACCAGGTAAAAGTTTATTTAATACGCTGTAGTATTTTAGAGGAATTTCTATAATTTTGCACATAGTTTCAAAATTGTGACACACTATTGCTAATGGTTTTAACTTGCGTTTTTTTAACTCGATTATTTTTTTATAACTTTTTATATTGCAACCAACCCCATAAATTGTATCGGTAGGAATAACAATTATTTTATTGTTATTAGTATAAGATTTTATTAAATTAATATCTTTAATGTTACATTTATTCATATCTTCCCTCCTTTTTATTTATTATATCATAAATATTCATTTTATATAATTTGATTTATTCAGAATAAGTAAATATATAAAAAATATAGAAATTTAATTATTATAATGGTATAATTTATTTAGGAGTGTGATTATATGAGAATTGCGATAGGTAGTGATCATGGTGGTTTTGAATTAAAAACTTTGATTAAAGAATTTTTAATTGATGAAGGCTATGAGGTATTTGACTTTGGTTGCAAAACAAAAGATTCTGTTGACTATCCAAATTATGGTTTTGCTGTAGGAGAAGCTGTTGCTTCAAAGGAGTATGATCGTGGGATTGTTATATGTGGTTCTGGGATTGGTATTAGCATTGCGGCAAATAAAGTAAAAGGAATTAGATGCGCACTTGTTAATGATGTATATGTGGCAAAAATGACAAGAATGCATAATGATTCAAACGTTTTAGCAATGGGAGGAAGAATAATAGGAGCTGGCTTAGCAAAAGAGATTGTTAAAGTTTGGATTACGACAGACTATGATGGCGGAAGACATGATAAAAGATTAGAAATTATTAATGATTATGAAAAGAAGGGAGATAAATAACATTAGTTATTTAACATGTGAATGGGAAATTTAGTTATTTTTGATCATCCACTAATTAGCCATAAATTGACTTATATTAGAGATGAGAATACGAAACATTTTGAGTTTAAAAGAGCTATTGATGAAGTTACGTTGCTTATGGCCTACGAAGTAACTAGAGATTTACCACTTAGAGAAAAAGTGATTAATACACCACTTGAAAAAATGACGGCTCATGTTCTTGAAAAAAAAGTTGTTATTGTTCCTATAATGAGAGCAGGACTTGGGATGACTGATGGGATATTATCACTAATTCCTACTGCAAGAGTAGGACATGTAGGGTTATATAGAGATGAAACAACTTTAAAGCCAATGGAATATTATAAAAAATTTCCAAAAGAAATATCTGATAGTACAGTTTTTATAGTTGATCCTATGTTAGCAACTGGTGGTAGTGTTATTGCTACAATTGATATTGTGAAAGCAACAGGTGCAACTGACATTAGATACATTGGTATTGTTGGTTCACCAGAAGGGGTTAATGCGTTACAAAAGGCACATGAAGATGTTGATATCTATTTAGCAGCACTTGATAGAAATTTAAATGAGAATGGATATATTGTACCTGGACTTGGAGATTGTGGAGATAGAATTTTTGGAACAAAGTAATGGATATAAGTCGTTGAAATATATGTCAATCCCTACAATATTTATTAGTAATCTTGCTATATATATAATTATAGGGTTGTGGATTGATAAAAAATTTGATATTGGTAATTATTTAGTGTTATTTATAATTTTTGGATTACTAATGTCATGCTATTCTACTTATAAATTATTGAGAAGTCTTGATGAAAATTAGATTAGATTTATTTAATTATCCAAAACAATCGTATATAATCTATCAAATCATTTTATTTGGTCTCGGATTCACAGTTATAACTATAATAAACGTATTTACAATCATGAATTATTTTGTATTTATTGTAGGATATTTTAGAGGATGGTTAGTTATATCTATAGGTTTTTATATCATTGTTTATAGTTCAGACAAAATTTTATTTGTTTCTAAAAATGAAGCTCATGCAAAATCAATATCACTATTATTTTTTATAATCAGGTATTTTATATATAGTTTTATATGTGTTTTATCAATTCGTTTATTTAATGCAAATATTATTACAATGTTTCTAGGGTTATTATCATTAAAAATAATAATATTTGTTGATAATTTTTTACAAAAGAATGGGGGTGAAATATAATGTTAATGAAAATTATTTTAACTGAAGTGAGTAAGCCTGTGGGCATTTCACTTGAGTTTGCTAACAAGGAATACTTTATTCATCCAGGTATATTTTATAGTTATGTGATTGCACTCTTTATCTGTTTGTTTTGCATACTTGTTGCTTATAAAGTAAAAAGGGCAGATCCAAGTAAACGACCCAAAGGTTTGGTATTCTTTGCAGAATACTTTGTAACTTCAATAAATAATTTTACAAAACAAAATTTAAGTGAAGGAAGAAGGTCACTTGCACCATATCTTGGAATGTTAGCTATGTACCTACTTATATCCAATTTAAGTGGTTTGCTATCATTTGTGCCACCAACTTCGGATTTTAATGTAACTTTAACATTAGCGTTAATTACAATTGTAATGGCACAGATTTATGGAATAAAAGTAGATGGAGTTAAAAATTATTTCAGGTCATTTACAGAACCATATGTGTTCTTGTTACCAAATAATCTTTTGGACTTGATAACTACGCCATTGTCAATGGCACTGCGTTTATTTGGTAATGTTTTAGCAGGCGCAATCATTATGTCACTTGTGTATAATGCATTAGGATTTATTTCAGTATTAGTGGCACCTGTCTTTCACGCATATTTTGACGTGTTTGCGGGCGGAATACAAACGTTTGTATTCGTATTATTAACAGCGGTAACAGTAGAAAAATAAAGGAGGAAATATATGTTTGATTTAGTAAATTTTTTAGAACAGGCAGCAAATGTAACTTATTTAATTGATCCAAGAGCTTTCATCTTAGGGTGTACAGCAATTGGTGGTGGAATTGGAGTACTTGCAGGTATTGGTACTGGAGCAGGTCAAGGACACGCAGCAGCGGCGGCAATAACTTCGCTTACTCGTCAACCCGAAATGGAAAGTAAGATTCGTTCGACATTAATTTTTGGTAATGCAATGGCAGAAACTTCAGCAATTTATGGACTTTTAATTTCAGTATTATTAATCTTTACTAATTTTATAATTAATAAATTCTAGACATTAGATTAAGAAAGAGGGTGTTTGAATGCCTGATGTTTATATAATTCCTGATCCACTACAAATGGTATTGCAACTAATTGCAACATTTATTATGTTTTTAGCTGTTAAAAAGTTTTTGTGGGGATCAGTTACGAAATTTATTGAAGATAAGAAAGAACTTTCTGTTGCAGATATAAACGAAGCTAAGCAAAAAAATGAGGAAGCACAGAAATTACTTGATTCTGCTCATAAAACAGTAAGTAATGCAAGGCAAAAAGCGAATGATATTGTTAGTCAATCCAAAAAAAGTGCTGATGCAGTACATAAAAGAATTATTAGTGATGCGCAAAAAGAAGTTGTATATTTGAAAAATAATGCAAAAGAAAGTATTGAACAAGAAAAATTGCAATTTTATGATGGTTTAAAAAAAGAGGTTGTTGATTTGACAATGGTTGCAACTTCTAAGATTATTGAATCAGAAATAAGTGAAAGCAAACAAAAATCAATTGTTGATTCTGTAATAGATGGTGTATCATAATGAGTGTAATTAGTAGCAGATATAGTGAAGCTTTGTTTGATCTTGCTTGTGAAGAAAAATGTATTGAAGATATATACGAATCGTATAAAGTAATTACTTCTATTTTTAGATTACAAAGTGATTTAATAGACGTATTATCTCATCCTGAAATAGTTTTAGAAGATAAAATAAATATTGTAAAGGATGCTTTTTTAAATACAAATAAGAATTTATTAAATTTTATTTGTGTTCTTATTGAAAAAAGGCGATTAAAAGAAGTCTACAATATTTTTGATGATTTTGAAATGATTTATAATGCACATTTTAATATTTCAGTTGCAAAAGTATATACAGTTGAAAAATTGAGTGATAGTCAAGTTTTAAGTTTGAAAAGTAAATTGGGGCTTAAATTAAATAAAGAAATTCATATTGATAATGTAATTGATAAGAGTTTGATAGGTGGGATGAAAATAGTGATTGATAATCATGTTATGGATCATTCTATTAAAACAAAAATCAGTGAATTATCAAATGAGTTACATAAAATACAAATAAGATGATTGGGGTTGATATAGAGTGAAAATCAGACCAGAAGAAATTAGTTCAGTAATAAAAAGTAGAATAAAAAATTATGAATCACAATTAAAGCAAGACGATGTTGGAACCGTTATTCAAGTTGGAGATGGGATTGCACTTGTATATGGAATTGAGCAGTGTATGGCGAATGAATTACTAGAATTTCCAGGAGAGATATACGGAATTGCTTTGAATTTGGAAGAAGATCATGTTGGATCAGTTATTATGGGTGATTCTTCTCATATACGTGAAGGTGATGAAGTAAAACGAACAGGGAAAATTATTGAAGTTCCTGTTGGTAACGCTATGCTTGGAAGAGTTGTTAATGCTCTTGGAATGCCAATTGATGGTAAAGGTGTAATAAATACACAAGAAACACGACCAATTGAGAAAGTCGCTTCAGGAGTTATGAGTAGAGAAAGTGTTTCAGTTGCTTTGCAAACTGGGATTAAAGCAATCGATAGTATGATTCCAATTGGAAGGGGTCAACGTGAATTGATAATTGGAGACCGTCAAACTGGGAAAACGGCTATTGCAATTGATACAATATTAAACCAAAAAAATACTGATGTAATATGTGTTTATGTTGCCATTGGACAAAAGAATTCAACTGTGGCGCAGATTGTTGAAAAATTGAATGCAGCAGGAGCACTTGAATATACTGTTATAGTTACAGCTTCAGCAAGTGAACTTGCTCCTTTACAGTATATTGCACCATATTCTGGATGTGCGATTGCAGAAAAATTTATGGATGATGGAAAAGATGTGCTAATTGTTTACGATGATTTAAGTAAACATGCGGTTGCTTACCGTACATTATCATTATTATTAAGACGTCCTCCAGGTCGTGAAGCTTATCCAGGTGATGTTTTCTACCTACATTCACGTCTATTAGAAAGAAGCGCTAGGCTTAATGAAAAATATGGTGGAGGAAGTATTACCGCTCTTCCCATTATTGAAACTTTAGCCGGAGATTTAAGTGCATATATACCAACAAATGTAATCTCTATTACAGATGGACAAATATTTTTAATGACACAATTATTTAATTCAGGACAACGTCCAGCTGTTGATGCAGGACTTTCTGTATCACGTGTTGGTAGTTCGGCACAAATAAAAGCAATGAAACAAGTAAGTGGTTCATTGAAACTTGAACTTGCCCAATTTAGAGAACTTGAATCATTTTCTCAATTTGGTAGTGACATTGATCCAACAACTAAAGAAGTTCTAGATCATGGGAAAAGAGTTTTAGAAGTGTTAAAACAAGACCAATACGAACCAATGAATGTTATAGATCAAGTAATTATATTATTTGCTGTCAAGGAAAAATTTGTTAAAGATGTACCTATTGATAAAATAAGAAAATTTGAATCGGAACTTATAGAGTACTATAATACAGTATGTATTAGTACAAAGGAACTATTAGAGAGTGAAAAAGCGATTAGCGATACTTTAGAAGAGACTATGAGACAAGAAATGGAAACATTCACAAGTCAGTTTGTCTCAAGTTTATAAGGAGGGGTAATATATGCCATCCTTATTAGATACAAATAATCGTATAAAATCGGTTGAATCAACGCTTAAAATTACAAGTGCAATGAAACTTGTAGCTACTGCTAAACTTAGGGGAGCAAGAATTGCGTATGAAGAAAGTAAAGAATATGCTGATGGAATTAATAAAGTAATTAGCTCTGTTAAGCAATGTTTAGATGCTGAATTTTATATAAAAAAAAGAACTAGTGGCAAAGATTTATATGTTGTAATTGGAAGTGAAATTGGGCTTTGTGGTGGATATAATACTAACATGTTTAAATTATTTGAGGATAAAACAGACTGCTTATTTGTAACATTAGGGAAAAAAGCAGTTTCATATTTTGAACATCGTAGTCAATATGAAGTTATTTATTCTAAAATTGATATTTCTGATCATCCTAGTTTACATAAAACAAAAGAACTTGGGAATCTCTTGTTAAAAATGTATGATAATATGGAATTAAAATCATTGAATATAGTCTATACTAAATATGTTAATTCCGTTACGTTTGAGCCAAGTATTATGAAAGTGTTCCCACTTGATAAAAATGAAGAAAACAGGATTATTGATTTTGAGCCAAGTAGTTCTCAAATTTTAAAAGTAGGATTACCAAGATATGTAGATGCATTAATTTATGTTTCAATGAAGGAGTCTCTTGTAAGTGAATACGCAAGCAGAAGACTTGCAATGGAAAATGCTACAGATAATGCTAGTGAATTGATTGACAATCTACTTATAGCAAGAAATCGTGCTAGACAATCTGCAATTACTCAAGAAATTTCTGAGATTGTTGCTGGAGCCGAAGCTTTATAAGGAGGATTTTTATAAATGAAAAAAAACATTGGTAAGGTTATACAAATTATGGGACCAGTATTAGACATTAAGTTTGATAATGAGTTACCTGAAATTAATAATGCTATAGAAGTAAATAATAATGGAAGTGTATTAGTACTTGAAGTAGCGCAACACATTGGTAATGACGTTGTAAGATGTATTGCAATGCAAGCAACCGATGGATTTAAAAGGGGAATGGATGCAATAGACACAAGAAAAGCAATAACAGTTCCTGTTGGAAAAGAAGTTTTAGGGAGAATGTTTAATGTTTTAGGTGAAGTTATTGATGAGCAGCCGTTTGATAAAGAAAAAGTTGAAAGACATCCTATTCATCGCCAGCCACCTAGTTTCGAAGAACAAAATACAAGTGCAGAAATTTTAGAAACGGGGATTAAAGTTATTGATTTAATGTGCCCTTATGCTAAAGGTGGAAAAATAGGTTTGTTTGGTGGTGCAGGAGTTGGAAAAACTGTTATTATTCAAGAACTTATTGCTAATATAGCTAAGGAGCATGGTGGGTTATCTGTTTTTGCTGGGGTAGGAGAGAGAACTCGTGAAGGGAACGACCTATATTATGAAATGAAAGATAGTGGAGTTCTTGACAAAACTGCTCTTGTGTTTGGACAAATGAACGAACCGCCAGGTGCTCGTATGCGAGTTGCTTTATCTGGGTTAACAATGGCAGAATCTTTTAGAGATCAATCAGGACAAGATGTACTATTATTTGTGGATAATATATTTAGATATACACAAGCAGGTAGTGAGGTAAGTGCGCTTTTAGGTAGAATGCCATCAGCAGTTGGATATCAGCCTACACTTGCTACAGAAATGGGACAGTTACAAGAAAGGATTACTTCAACAAAGAGTGGATCAATTACATCTGTTCAAGCAGTGTATGTTCCAGCAGATGACTTGACAGATCCAGCTCCTGCTACTACATTTACACATTTAGATGCTGTTACAGTTCTGGATCGTGGGATTGCATCATTAGGATTATATCCTGCAGTTGATCCTTTAGCTTCAAACTCAAGGATTTTAGATCCAAAAGTAGTGGGTAATGACCATTATTATGTTGCACGTTCTGTTCAACAAATATTACAAAGATTTAAAGAATTACAGGACATTATTGCAATTTTAGGTATGGATGAATTAAGTGAAGAAGATAAGTTAATTGTTTCACGTGCTCGTAAAGTAAGAAATTTTCTTTCACAAAACTTTCATGTTGCTGAACAATTCACAGGGACTATGGGACAATATGTACCGCTTAAAGAAACTATTGAAGGTTTTAAAGAAATTATTGAAGGTAAGCATGATGATGTCCCTGAACAAGCTTTTCTATATATAGGAACAATTGACGAAGCAGTTGCAAAAGCTAAAAGAATGTAAGGTGAGTTTATGAATTTAAAAGTTGTTACTCCATATAAAACAATGGTTAATATTAAAGCTAGTGAGATTATGCTTGGAGGTTGTGAAGGTCATTTTACTATTTTCGAAGATCACGCAACATTTGTTTCAAGATTAAAAATATCAACTGGTTATTATGTAAGTGATGACGGATTACATGCTTTTTCAATTAAAGGTGGATTTAGTTCTGTAGATGATAATGAAGTAGTTGTAATTACATCAAAATATGTTGATGAAGTAATTAAGAAAAAACAAGAAGTAGTTGATAAGACAATTGAATTTTCAAAAATGACTAGAGAAGAAGTAGGTATGTACTTTGAAAGTGTTTAGTTTTATAGATGTTATAACATTTATTGTTATAACATCTATGGTACTTTATTCATTAGATAGTGTGGAATTTAAAAGAATTTTAAAGACTTCTAAACCTAGACAAGCATTCTTATTTTATATGATAATTTCATTTAGTTTAAGTAGTTTAGTTTTTACTTTTTATTTGTATTTTAAGCAGTTAATGTTTAATTTTTAGAGAGGTTATTATGGTAAAATCCTTCAAAATTACAAATCAGATTAAGAAAATTATGGTTGATAGATATAAACTGTTTATGACTACACCACCTAATTACGCTTCACATGCTTTTAAATTAGCTACTTTTAATATAGTTATCTATGATAGTTTAAAAGTTGTGTTTAGTGGTGATTTTGGTGACGCTGAAGTAGATCAATGGATTATGAAAACAACTTATTATGATACTAATATTATTGGTAGTGATGAAGTAGGAAATGGTGATTTTTTTGGTCCATTAGTCGTTTGTGCCTCATTTATAAGTGACGATAACTTAAAAGAGATAAAAAAATTAAATGTAATGGACTCTAAAAATTATGACGATAATAAAATAATTATTCTTGCTTCAAAACTAAAGAAAATTGTTAAGTATTCAATTGTAGAGTGCAATAATAATAGATATAATGAACTATATAGCAAAGGGTATAATATAAAGTCCATATTGGCAATTATGCATAAAAAGGCAATTGATTCTCTAAATATTAAAACTAGAGTTGTAATTGACCAATTTGTCAACAAACAGACATTTGAAAAATATGTAAATACAAAAGTAAATTATATTTTTGAAACTAAGGGTGAAAGCAAGTACTTAGCAATTGCAGTATCATCAATCATTGCTAGAGATTGTTTTGTTAGAAGAATGAATATAATTGCAGATGAACTTGGTGTAGATAAAATAAAGTATGGTGCAAGTAGAGAATGTGATTTACTTGCTAAATGCTTGCTAAATGAACATGGTAGTGATATACTTGAAATGTATATAAAAAAGAATTTTGTTAATTATAAAAAGATTATGGAGGAAGTATTATGATTTGTAATGAAAAAGTTTTAGAAAGATTAAATGATCAAATGAATTTTGAATTTTATAGTGCACATATTTATTTAGGAATGGCTAGTTATTGTTCAGAGTTGGGTCTTGACGGTTTTGAAAATTGGTTTAAAGTACAGTATCAAGAAGAGATTGTTCATGCTATGAAATTTTATGATTTTATAAATACTAGAGGTGGAAGAGCAATAATTACTAACTTTGGAGACGTTAAAAATAATTATGACTCTATTATGGATGCATTAAAATCTGCTTTAAATCATGAAAAAGAAGTAACTGCTAGAATACATTCAATTGCTAAAATTGCACTAGAAAGTGCGGATTTAACATCATTTTCGTTCATTCAATGGTTTATTGATGAACAAGTTGAAGAAGAAGACAATGTTACTAAATTAATTACAGATGTAGAACGTGTTGGTGGACAAGGGCTTTATTTAATTGATAAAGAATTAGCGACTAGAGTTTTAGAAACGGTATAATATTATAAAGGAATTTAAATATTGAATTCCTTTTTTTATTATATATAGTAAATTAATTATGAATATGTTATAATATATTCATAGTTTTTTGGAGGTAGTTATGGTTTTTAATATATTTTTTTTTCTAGGTATAATTTTTTATATATTACGTAGTTATAAGAAAACTTCTAAAGTAGTTATGATAAATTTATGTAGTATAATTTTTGCTTTAATTTTAGCTGCATTTTTAAGTGATTATATTGCTATTATATTAGCAAATCATGCCAAGTTTTTGTCTTTAGAAACCACGATGAATGTATTATTGGGATCTGAATATATATATTATAATGTAATAGGTTTTCTTTTAGTATTTTTTATTTTGCAATTTATTTTAAATAAATTGTTTAACTTTATATTGAAAGATTTTGAAATAAATTTTAGTTTTAAGTTTGTTAATTGTTTTTTAGGATTTTTTGTAGGAATAGTTCAGATGGTAGCAATTTTATCGGTTGTATTAGCTACACCATTTTCACAAAAATATGCAAATAATTTATCTGATACTCTGTCGAATAGTTTAGGACTTGGAATAGTTATGGATAGTGTTAGTTACGATTTTGATAATTTTGCAAAAATTCTTAAGGAAAATCCTAATTTGGAATCTAATGAAATTAATATAATTGTATTAGAAAAAATGGTAAATGATAATTATACAACTAAGTATAAGTTAAAAAAAGTTTTACAAAATTCACATTGGTATGATGATGAAATAGAAACTTGGTTTAATGAAAAAAGTTAGTGAGGAAATATAAATGGATAGAAAATATACGTATAATGTTTTAGAATTTGATAAAATATTATATTTATTAAGTAAAGAAACAGATACAAGTATTGCAAAAAATGATATATTAAAATTAGAGGCAAACACTAGTAAACAATATGTAGAGAAACAACTTGATATAACCCAAGAAGCATTTAACATTTTATCTTATACAGATGCTTTTATATTCACAGGTAGAGTTGATATTTATAAATATCTAACACTAGTTGAAAAAGATGGTTTTTTAAGTTCTCATGAGTTTATTGATATACTTAATCATATATCAGTTGTAAAAAGATTGAATAAATATGCTCAAGAATTAGATGTGAGCAATATTCCTTTTTTTAGGTCGCTAATCATTAAATTGACAATGCTTAATGAATTAGATGAAGAATTAACAAGATGTCTAGACAATGAGGGTAACGTTAAAGATAGTGCTAGTTTTGAAATTAAAAAATTAAGAAAAAATATTGCTAGTAAAGAAAATGAAATAAAAAATAAAATTAATCATATTATGATTTCTAAAAAATCAATGTTAAGTGAACGTATTATTACAATTAGAAATAATAGACAAGTACTTGCAGTTAAAGCTGAGTATAAACATGTATTTGGAGGACTTATTCATGATGAAAGCATAAGTGGTCAAACAATTTATATTGAACCCGACTCTTGTGTTGGACTTAATAATAATTTAATTGAATTTAAAAGTAAGTTAAATAACGAGATTGATAAAGTTCTTATATACTTATCAAATTTTATTAAAAACAGAACAGATGACATTAGAACAAATTTATATGTTATTAAAGAAATTGATATAATGTTTGCAAAAGCTAAATATTCAAAGAAAATTGATGGGCATAGAGTTAATTTTAGTAGCGATAACTTTGTGAATTTAATAGGTGCAAGACATCCCTTAATTAATCGAGATTTGGTTGTTTCAAATGATATAATCTTTAATGAAAATATTTTGATAATAACTGGGGCTAATACTGGTGGAAAAACAATCACACTAAAAACAGTAGGGTTGTTTGCGTTGATGAATCAAATAGGGTTGTTTATAAGTTGTGGTCCTAATAGTAGTTTACCAATTTTTGATAAAATATTTACACAAATGGGTGATAACCAGTCATTAGAGAGTAACTTAAGTACATTTTCTTCACATGTTTTAGACTTAAAATTTATTATTGAAAATGCTACTAGTTCCTCATTAGTTTTACTCGATGAAATTGGAAATGGAACTAACCCTAGTGAAGGTAGTGCTCTTGCTATTGCAATTCTAGAAGAACTAAATTCAAGAAATTGTAAAGTTATTGCTACTACACACTATAATGAATTAAAAGAGTATGCTACAACAAGAAATTATGTTTTAAGTAGTAGTGTGAAATTTAATGTTTCTAAATTAACACCTACTTATAAATTAAAACTAAATTCTACAGGGCATTCATATGCTCTTATGATTAGTGAAAGAATGGGGTTACCAAAAAAAATAATTACAAATGCAAAACAAATATTAAATGATAATTTAGATCAAAATTTAATTTTATTAGAAAAGTTAAGTGAAAAAGAGAGTGTGTTTTCAGAAGAAAAGGATAAATTTAATGAAGAAAAAAAAGCGTTTGCTAAGGAAAAAGCAGAGTTAAATCATAAAATATCTGAGATCAATGATAGCAGTATAAAAATTATAAATCGGGCTAAAAATGAGGCTAATACAATAATAAATAACGCTATAAAACAATCAGATAAATTAATTATAGAATTAAAAAGTGAACAAAAACATCACCAATTATTAAAAACAAAAAAAAGGCTTGAAGCAGAATTGTTTAAAGAAAAACAAAAGAAAAAAATGAGTGATATTGAAATTATAGAAGGCGATGAAGTGCTTGTTTTACCGTTTGAATCTAAGGCGGTAGTTGTAAAAAAAATAAATGACGATACTTTTGAAGTTTTAATTGGTAATATGAAGTCTTCAGTAAAAAAGTCAAATTTAATATTTAACTATCGAAGTAAGAATAAGAATAAATCGGAAGTAACATTAAATGTTAATAAAAAAACGAATTTAAAAATTGATTTGCGAGGATTAAGAGTTGAAGAAGCTCGTTTAGCATTGGATAACTATCTTGATCGAGTAAAAATTAGTAATCTACCATATATAACGATTATTCATGGCTATGGAACAGGAGCTGTTAGAAAAATGGTCATAGAGTTACTTGAAAAAAAGAATTATAATTATCGTAGTGGTGGTGCAAATGAAGGCGGTAGTGGAGCCACAATTGTTGAATTTAAATAAAAATATCATATCTATGGTTATTTTAATTTTATTATGGTAAAATATAGATATAAATTTATTAGGAGGTAAAGAAATGGTTAAAGTAATTACAGCTGAAGAATTATCAAATTTAGATAATAATGGATCTATTTTAGTTGATTTTTTTGCAGATTGGTGTGGCCCATGTCAGCAGTTAGGTCCAATATTAGATGAAGTTTCAAATGAAGTGGATACTCCTATTTACAAAATTAATGTTGATGATCCTGCTTCAAAAAAACTTGCAATGAAAAACAAGGTAATGTCTATTCCTACAATGGTAATGTTTAAAAATGGTGAATCAGTTGCAACAACAGGATTTTTAGGTAAAGAAGATTTAATAAAGTTTATTAATGAAAATAAATAAACTATGATTAGAAATTAGTAAATATAATTATTTATAGAAAGTCAATGATGATGGAAATTTGGCAATGAATATTTATTAAGAACATCTATGAGTTAATAGAAGAAAGTAATTTTACTAGTAGAACTATTCGTAAAACTGCGTTAAAGTTATGAGAGTGTACTTGTGTACAAATTAAGGTGGTACCGCGAAATAATTTCGTCCTTATATATTTAATATATAGGGATTTTTTTAAGGAGAAAATATGGATTTAAGAGAGTTAGTAAAAAAATATAAAGATTTGGAAGGTCAAACTGTAAATGTTTCTGGCTGGATTAGAAATAACCGTGACCAAAAAGAATTTGGATTTTTAGAACTATTTGATGGCACTGCTTTTGGGAGTATTCAAATAGTTTATTCAGATGATAATACAAATAATTTTGAAGAAATTAGTAAATATAGAATTGGTAGTGCTCTTGAAATTGAGGGTGAAGTAGCTTTAACTCCTAATGCTAAACAACCGTTTGAAATAATAGCAAAAAAAGTAGTTTTATGTGCTGATTCAGGTGAAGATTATCCAATTCAACCAAAGAGACATACAAGAGAATTTTTAAGAGAAAAAGCACATTTAAGAGCTCGTACGCTGTTATTTAACACAGTTTTTCGTGTTAGAAATGAACTGACTTATGCAGTGCATAAATATTTTCAAGAACATGGTTTTGTTAATTGTCCTTCTCCAATTATTACTAAAGTTGATGCAGAGGGAGCTGGAGAAATGTTTGGTGTTTCTGTTCTTGAGCATAAAAACCCACCACTAGATAAAGAAGGAAATGTAGATTACAATAAAGATTTTTTTGGTGGGAAGAGTAGTTTAACTGTTACTGGGCAGTTACAAGCGGAGATATATGCGATGTCTTTTAAAAAAACATATACATTTGGTCCTACTTTTAGAGCAGAAAATTCTAATACAAGTAAACATGCCGCTGAGTTTTGGATGATTGAACCAGAGATAGCATTTGCTGATAATGAAGAAAATATGAGAATTGCGGAAGATTTTGTTAAGAACGTTATTTCTTATGTTTTAAATAATTGTGATGAAGAGTTGAAATGGTTAGATAAGTTTGTTGAAAAAGGGTTGATTGATAAATTAAAAGATGTAGTTAGCAAAGATTTTTTAAGAGTTACGTATACACAGGCACAAGAAATATTAAAAAATGCTGATGTTGAATTTGAATTTCCTATTGGATTTGGAAATGATTTGGCAAGTGAACATGAAAAATATCTAACGGATATTCATTTTAATGCTCCCGTTTTTGTGACTGATTGGCCAAAAGAAATGAAAGCTTTTTATATGAGATTGAATTCTGATAATAAAACTGTTGCTGGAATGGATTTACTTGTTCCAAGAGTTGGGGAATTAATAGGTGGAAGTCAACGTGAAGAAAGATATGATCATCTAATTAAGCGTATGAAAGAGATGAATGTACCAAGAAAAGATTTGGAGTGGTATTTAGATTTAAGAAAATATGGTGGTTGTTATCATTCTGGTTTTGGATTAGGATTTGAAAGATTGGTAATGTATGTTACAGGAATTGAAAACATTAGAGATGTTCATCCATTTCCAAGGACACCTAACAATTGTGAATTTTAGTATGGAGAGAGTACAAAAAGTTATTGCTCATAGTGGATATTGCTCGCGTAGAAAGGCAGAAGATTTAATACTATTAGGTAAAGTAAAAGTAAATGGAGAAATAATTACCAAATTGGGATTTAAAGTTAATCCTTCAGATGTTATTATAGTTGAAGGAAAATTAATTGTTCGTGAAGATCCAGTATATTTTATTTTTAATAAGCCCAAAGGATTTTTGTGTTCAACTGTAAGTGAAGATAATAAACCATCTATAATGGACTTTTTTAGTGATGTTGAAGAGAGAATTTATCCAGTTGGAAGATTGGATTTTAATACAAGTGGGTTACTTTTACTTACAAACGATGGTGAATTTGCAAATTTGATGATGCATCCTAGTTATAAAATTGCCAAGAAATATTCTTTAAGATGTAAAGGTAAATTAAAGGGTAGTGAAATTTTTAAATTAGAGAATGGAATTATTGTTGATGGGTATAAGACAAAAAGAGCTAAAATAAAAGTTAAGAAATATGATAGAATGAAAGATGATACACTTTTAGATATTACTATTTATGAGGGAAGAAATCAACAGATTAGAAAAATGTTTTTAAATATTGGACACGGCGTTAAACAGTTGAAAAGAATACAATATGGGAAACTTAATTTAGATGGAGTCGCACAAGGAGAATATCGAAAATTAAAAGTTCATGAGCTTAAGGAATTGTATAATATTGCAAAAAATGGTATATAATTCAAAATGTTAGTATTGTAGTAAATTAAGAAATATGATATACTAAATTATGTAAATCAAATGGGGAGGATTAGAATGGAAAATTATAATGAGCAAATGCTTATAAGATATGAAAAAATGGAAAAATTACAAAAAAAAGGAATAGACCCATTTGGAAAACGTTATGTTCGTACTGATGATACTAAGTCGTTGAAAGAAAAAT
The DNA here is from genome assembly GCA_047975285.1 of Bacilli bacterium. GTDB lineage: Bacteria > Bacillota_I > Bacilli_A > JBKEDG01 > JBKEDG01 > JBKEDG01. Next base: position 27,664 of record JBKEDG010000052.1, read on the forward strand.
TTGATAATTACTCTAAAGAAGAATTAGATGAAATAAAACAAGAAAATGTTTCTTTTGCCGGAAGAATTATGACAAAAAGAGGTAAAGGTAAAGCAGGATTTATTCATCTTCAAGATAGATTTGGTCAGTTGCAAGTATATGTTAGAAGTGATGAATTAAATGAAGACTTTGAAATTTATGAACTAGCAGATATCGGTGATATTATTGGGGTTGAAGGAAAAATGATGAAGACTAAAACAGGAGAGTTAACATTGAGAGCGTTAAAATATACGCACTTATGTAAGGCACTTAGACCTCTACCTGAAAAATTTCATGGATTAACTGATAAAGAAGAAAGATTTAGACGTAGATATGTCGATTTGATTATGAATGAAAATGCAAGAAAAGTTGCGTTTACAAGACCAAAAATCATAAGATCTATTCAAAATTATTTGGACAATCGTGGTTATGTTGAAGTTGAGACTCCTGTTTTGCACCCAATTTTAGGTGGAGCAAACGCTAAACCTTTTACAACGCATCATAATGCTTTAAATATGGAATTTTACTTAAGAATAGCTACTGAATTACACTTAAAAAGACTTATTGTTGGTGGAATGGAAGGTGTTTATGAAATTGGACGTTTATTTAGAAATGAAGGAATGAGTCCAAAACATAATCCAGAATTTACTACTGTTGAAGCCTATGTTGCATATAGTGATATGGAAGGTATGATGGAACTATGTGAAGGTTGCTTTGTTCAAATTTGTAATGACGTTGTTGGTACAACAAAAATTGAATGGGAAAATAAAATAATTGATTTATCACCAGGTTGGAAAAGATGGCATATGGTCGATGCGATAAAAGAGATAGTTGGAGTAGACTTTTGGAAAGAAATGAGCTATGAAGAAGCTAAAAGTATTGCAAAAGAACATGGGCTTGAGATAGAAGAACATCAAAGTGGAGTGGGTCATATTATCAATGAATTTTTTGAGGAGTTTGTTGAAGAGAAGATTGTAAATCCAACTTTTATTTATGGACATCCAGTAGAAATCAGTCCACTTGCCAAGAAAAATTCAGAAGATGGAAGATTTACAGATCGTTTTGAATTATTTATAGATGGTAGAGAGTATGCAAATGCATTTAGTGAATTAAATGATCCAATTGATCAAAAAGAGCGTTTTATGGCTCAAGTTGAAGAAAAAGAATTAGGAAATGATGAAGCAAATGAAATGGATATAGACTATGTAGAAGCTTTAGAATTCGGTTTGCCACCAACTGGTGGAATTGGAATTGGAATTGATAGAATAGTAATGTTAATTACGAATTCAGAGACAATTAGAGAAGTTATTTTATTTCCACATATGAAAAATAAAAAGTAAATTACGGGGGTATTATGAAATATAATAATGAAATAATAATGAAACTAAATGATGATATAAATAAATATTTTCTTAATATTTTTCCTGTTGATGAAACTATGCATTTAACTCATGAAGGCGTGAGTAGGCTTGTAATGATTGATAGATATGCTCAAAAGGACAAAAGTTTAAAATCGCTTTCTGAGGGAGATATTGTTATTACAATTGTCAAAGATGATTTGAATTTTCCAACGAGAGGAATTGGGAAAGTCATTAAATTATCATGGTCAACAAACGAAGCAATTATTGAACTAGAGGAAGAATTTTGTGGTTCATTAGAAGATGAAGAGGAAATTAGTACAAGAAGAATTAAAAGAAGTTTAAGTGTAGTTGAAAAGCCATTAGAATTGTATTATGAACAAATTGCAAAGCGTGTTGCTTTTGCCCTTAGTAGAGAAGAGAGAAGTGAAGATTTAAGAGAATCTACATTTATGGATTTTTATGAAGTGCTAAGTGATATGTCATTTGTACCAGCGGGAAGAGTATTATTTGGTGCAGGTAGTGGAAATGAAGTAACATTTTTCAATTGTTTTGTAATGCCGATGATACAAGACTCAAGAGGTGGTATTAGCGAACATCGTAAGGAAGTTATGGAAATAATGTCTCGTGGAGGAGGAGTAGGAACTAATGGTAGTTCACTTCGTCCAAGACATTGTCGTGCTAAAACTGTTGGTGGTAGAAGTAGCGGTGCAGTTAGTTGGTTAAATGATTTGAGTGGGCTAACTCATTTAGTAGAGCAGGGTGGTAGTCGTCGTGGAGCACAAATGATTATGATGGCTGATTGGCACCCTGATATTATTGAGTTTATTATTTCAAAAATGCAAAACCCTAAAATATTAAGATTTTTAATTGAAAATTCTAAAAATGATTTAATTGTTGAAACAGCAAAAGAAAAGTTAGCGTTTATTCCATTAACTTCTATTGAAAAAAAATTATATAGAGAGATTATTGATTCTGAAAATACTGTACCAAGTGATGTATATGAAGAAGCAACTAGTAAACTTAGAGATGGTGGAACTTATAATGTAAATGAGCCTGATTTTTTAACCGGTGCAAATATTTCTGTTAATATTACTTCTGAATTTATGGAGGCAGTTTTTAAAGATGATATTTATGAATTAAGGTATCCAGATTTAGATGCTTTGACTGATGAACAAAAAGAATTTTATGATGAAAAATGGCATGAGATTGGTGATGTTAGAGAATGGGAAAGTTTAGGCTATCCAGTCAAAACATACTATGAAATTGAGGCCCGTGAATTATGGGATTTGATAAATGTTTGTGCTACATATAGTGCAGAACCAGGAGTGTTTTTCATTGATAATGCCAATGATATGACTAATGCAGTTGCTTATGACCAAAAAATTGTTGCTACGAATCCTTGTGGTGAACAACCGCTTGCACCGTATTCTGTGTGTAATTTAGCAGCAATTAATCTCTCAAATGTTGTTGATAAAGCAACAGGAGAAATTAATTATGAAAAACTAAAGCGAATTATTAGAATTGGTGTTAGAATGCAAGATAATGTAATAGATGTTACACCTTATTTCTTAGAATCTAATAAAGAACAAGCTCTTGGAGAAAGAAGAGTTGGTCTAGGTGTTATGGGACTTCATGATTTGTTAATATGGAATAAGAAAAAATATGGTAGCGTAGAGGGTAATGAGGTTGTAAGTAAAGTTATGCAAATTATTGCAGAAACTGCTTATAACACAAGTATTGATTTAGCTAAAGAAAAAGGAAGTTTTCCATTTTTAATTAATAGAGATAAACTATTAACATCAGGATACATAAAAAAATTACCTGATGAGATTAAGGAAAAAATCAAAAAAGAGGGTATTAGAAATTCACATTTATTAACCATTGCTCCTACTGGATCTACAGGTACTATGGTAGGTGTTTCTACTGGACTTGAACCATATTTTTCATTTAAGTATTTTAGAAGTGGAAGGCTTGGGAAATTTATTGAAGTTAATGCTAAAATTGTTGATGAATGGTTAAAATATAATCCTCAGTATAATGAGAATAATTTACCCAATTATTTTATTTCCGCAATGGAATTGTCTGCAGAAGAACATGTAGAAGTTCAATGTGTGATTCAGTATTGGATTGATTCTTCGATATCTAAGACAGTTAATGCTCCAAAAGGATATAGTGTTAAAAACGTTGAAAAAATATATGAAAAACTATATTTAGGCGGTGCTAAGGGAGGTACTGTTTATGTTGATGGATCACGCGAAAGCCAAGTTTTATCTCTAACAAATGAAGATATAGAGATTACTGAACAACTTGACTTAGGATTGAATGTTAAAAATAATGATGTTAGTTTGGATACTGTTGTTACAAAGCAAGACCAAGATGTTGGTGTAGAAATAAATAATATTTGCCCAATTTGTAAAGAAGGAAGAGTTATTGATTCTGGTGGCTGCAATACTTGTAGTAATTGTGGAGCTCAACTTAAGTGTGGTTTATAATTAAAAAAAGCAAGGTGAACTGAAACATTCACCTTGCTTTTTAAAAATATAAAAGTAGGAAGAATTACCTTACCTACTTTTTGAATTGTATTACTTATTATAAAATTCTACTATCAATTGTTCATTAATTTCTTGATTTAATTCATTACGTTCTGGCATACGTATAAAAGTACCAGCCATTTTTTCCTCATCAAATGATACAAATTCCAATCTAGAAGTAGTAGTATTCAAACTTTCGACAATTGCTGGATGTTTTCTTGACTGCTCTTTAACAGATATTACTTGTCCAGGTTTAACAATATATGATGGAATATCCACTTTTTTACCATCTACTAAAATATGTCCATGATTTACAACTTGTCTTGACGCTCTTCTAGTATTAGCAAGTCCCATTCGATAAACAACATTATCAAGACGACTTTCTAATAATTTTAAGAAGTTCTCACCATGAGGTCCATCTAATTTTTTCGATTTATCAAATGTTGTACGAAATTGTTTTTCGTTCACAGCATACATAAATCTTACCTTTTGTTTTTCTGATAATTGTAAACCATAATTTGATAATTTAATTCTTCTCTTACCATGTTGTCCAGGTGGAAATGGACGCTTTTGTAACTCTTTACCATTTTCTAAGATTGAAAATCCTAATCTTCTACTTCTTTTCCAAGTAGGTTCTTTAATTCTTGCCATTGTATTGCCTCCTTATTATAGTTGCGCAATCCAAGTTAATAAAATCTAGATACTAAGGGAGTCTAAGTTCACCTGCAGTTAGGTTACTATATTTCTTTACTTAAACACTTTTAATATAAGTCTCATTTACTGCATTAATACGCACAAACTATTATAATATATTTCAAACTATTTGTCAAATTTCTTAATAAAAAAAAAATTAAAAATTTGCAACTAATATTTTATACATAATATCAATTCATTACATAGAATTTTAATTTAATTTATGATAAAATATATATGTATAGATGTGAGGTGTATTTATGGATAAAATTACAAATGTTTTAACGAAATATTCAATGTTTTTAATAATAATTTTTGTTGTTTTACTAGTAATAGTTCTACTGTTTTTTTTGCACTATAAAAAACGTAAATATAAAGAATACAGTGAAATTGTTAGTGATTTAGATAAACAGAAAGTAAGAATAACTTTTACTCCTATTGATGTTGAACTATCAAAATTGAATAAAGTTATTAAAAATAAAGAACTGTTAATTGTTTTAAATGATTGGAATGAAAAGTGGAATTTAATTTTAATTGATAAAATTAGTGAAATATCGGATAAAATTCTTGAAATAGAGGATAATGTTGAACGAAGAAAATTTAAAAATATTTCAGTAGATGTAGATGAATGTCAAAAGATGATTGATGCTTTAAAAAAAGAAACTGAAGAATTGCAAAATGAAATCTACGAAGTTAGTGTTATTGAAGATAGAATAAGAGAAAAAGTTACGAAAATTAAGGCTGACTTTAGAAATGTAAAAAAAATATTTGTAGATAATGAAGCATTATTATATTATATGAAAAAAGAACTTGATGAAAAATTTGATGAATTTGTGAACCATGTGCATGATTTAGAATTGATTGTAGGTGCAAATGAATATACTGCTGCCGAAGAACTAGTTGAAAGTGTTGAAGAAGAGGTAAAGGTTTTAAGAATTTTGGTGGAAAAACTTCCCGAACTTGTGTATGTCGTTAAGCAATATATTCCAAGAAAAGTTGTTGCATTTGAAAATATGTATAAAAAAAAATTAGATAGCGAAGTTTATTTAGCTCATTTACTTTTTGATGAGAAAATTGCAGAAATATCAAAAATGATTGATGAAGTTATTGAAAAAATGAAGAAATTATCATTTGAAGATGTTGAAGCAGAAATAGATGCAATAAGTATTTTTACTGATAATTTATTCAAAACATTAGATGATGAGAGTAATAATTTTTATATATTTAATGAAAAATATCATGAACTTGAAGATGTTATTAGCGATATAAAATTGTATGTTGAAGAATTAAAAAATGAAATTGAGAAAGTTAAAGTACTTTACGATTTAGATGATTTTGATGAAGAAGAAGCAAATAAATTTAATTATGAGCTAAATGAGCTAGTTGAGACATTTAAATGTATAAATGAATTTCCAGAAGTTGAACAAACTTATTTTGAATTAATTAAAGTAGTAGATGATTTATTAATAAAAACAAATGGAATTTTTAGTCGTGTTGAAGAAAGTAGTTCTAAAATTATGAGTTTAAGAGCAGATGAACAACGTGCTAGGGAACAAATGATGGAAATCCAATACTTAGTTGATCAGACAAGAAAATCAATTAAGACTGCAAAGCTACCAGTAGTTCCTGCAGAATATCGAGTTTACGTTGCTGATGCAAAAGATGGGATAAGATATATTAGTGAAGAACTAGATAAAGTACCAATTGTTGTAAAAGATTTAAACCAAAGAGTTGAAACTTCTTTAAAACTAGCATATAAGTTACATAGTAATACTAAGAAAATAATTAAAGAATCAATGTTATCTGAAGTTGCCATTATATATGGTAATAGATACCGCTCTAATATTAGTAATGTAGATATTGCAATAACTAAAGCAGAAAAGTTGTATTATATTGGAAAATATCATGATGCACTTAATGTTGTAGTTAATGCTTTGGAAAAAACTGAGCCAGGTATTTATAATCAATTGAAGAAGTTCTTTGAAAAAGGTGAAATAATTAATGAATAAGGTTTATTTAGATAATTCAGGAAGTACGGTTGTTCTTGATGAGGTGTTAGAAACATATATTACTGTGTCTAAAAAGTATTACGCCAATAGTTCGGCTGTTCATAATTTAGCAAATGAAGGAAGACTACTTTTTAATGAATCAAAAAAACAAATTGCTAGTTTATGCAATGTTTTGGAAGAAGAGATATTTTTCACTTCTGGAGCAAGTGAGTCAATTAATACAGCTATAAAAGGATATGTGTTAAGAAATTTAAAAAGGAAGAATCATATTATAGTTACAACTATTGATCATTCTAGTACACTAAATACAGTTAAGTACTTAAAAGATAAATTTAATATTATTGTTGATTATGTATCACCAGAGAATGGGGAAATAACTTCTGAAATGATTATGGAATATGTTAATGAAGATACTTTGATGGTAAGTCTCCCTCATGTTCAAAGTGAAACAGGATATATTTTACCAATAGAAGAGATTGCAAAAGTATTAAAAAATAATAAAATAGTTTTTCATGTAGATGCTTCCCAGTCAATAGGTAAGATTCCAATTGAATTTTCAAATTATGATATGATTTCTGCTTCATTTCATAAAATTCATGGTGTAAAGGGAATAGGGTTGTTATATAAAAAAAAGAATGTGTTAATAGACGAACTAATTCATGGAGGTAATCAACAGACTGTAAGAAGTGGAACGATTAATTTACCTGCATGTGTTTCTAGTTCTAGATGTTTAAGACTGATTTTTGAAGATTTAAAACAAAGTTATTTAAAGGTTTGTAAGTTAAATGAAATGCTTAGGAAATATTTTAATACAAGAGATGATGTGGTTATTAATAGCAGTAATAATTGCTCTCCGTATATTCTAAATATTAGTTTAAAAGATATAAATAGTGCAGCATTATCTAGAAGAATGTGGAATTTAGGTTATTTTTTCTCAAATAATACTTCTTGCAATTCTAATAAAGATTATTCTAATGCAATTTTAGAATTTACAAATGATTTAAAATTGGCCGCAAATTCGATTAGAATTTCCATTAGTAAGTTCACGACAGAATTAGAAATAAAATCATTTATAGCTATATTTGAAGAATCAATAGATAAAGTGAGGGGTAATGATTGTGGATAAAATGAATATTTTAATTAAGTATGGTGAGTTGACATTAAAAGGGAAGAATGTAAATGTTTTTAAGAATAAATTATGTGATAATATTAAAGTGGCTTTAGAAGAGTTTGACTATACAATTAAACAAGCTTATTCTAGACTATATATAGAAATTAATAATACTGATTTTGAAAAAATTAAATTTAAATTATTAACAGTATATGGTATTCATAGTTTTGCTCCATTTATTTCTTGTAATAATGAGATGTCTGTAATAAAAGAAACAGCATTAGATTATGGCTCTTTTGATGATTATGATACATTTAAAGTAGAAACTAAAAGAAAAAATAAACGATTTGAACCTAATAGTATTGAAATTTCTAAGGAAGTTGGGGGGTACATTAAAAAATATTCTAAAATGAATGTAGACGTACATAATCCAGATTTAAAGATAAAAGTTGAAATTAGAAATAATGAATGTTTGATATATTTTGATGAATATAAAGGGCTAGGGGGCTTGCCAGTTGGTATTAGTGGAAAAAGTCTATTATTGTTATCTGGGGGAATTGACTCACCTATTGCAGGATACTTGATTAATAAAAGAGGTATTAAATTTGATGCAATACATTTCACTTCACCGCCATATACTGCACAAGAATCAGTTGATAAAGTTATAAATTTATGTAATAAATTAGTGTTATATAACGGCGAATTCAAATTGTATTTAGTAAAATTTACCAAGGTTCAAGAGAGTTTGTTATCTATTTCAAATGACTCTTATTATATTACAATTATGAGACGAATAATGTATCGTATCTCGGATATGTTATGTAAAGAACATAATTATCAAGCGATTATAAATGGGGATTCAATTGGACAAGTTGCATCACAAACTTTAGAAAGTATGAAAGTTGTTGATTCTCTTATATCATACCCAATTATCAGACCTTTAGCAATTTTTGATAAAAGTGATATTATTAAAATTTCTAAAAATATTGGTACTTATGATATTAGTATTTTAGATTTTAAAGATTGTTGCACAACATTTATTCCAAAATCACCTATTATAAAACCTAAAATAGGATTGTGTGAAAAATTAGAAAAAGAAATAAAACTTGAAAATTTAATTATAGATTGTATTGAAAATATTGAAGTTTTAAGTATTACTACTTCAAATAAAAAATTTAGTAAATTACTTTAGGAGAATATATGAAAGAAAGTTATGATGTAATAATTGTTGGAGCAGGACCTGCAGGAATTTTCACAGCCTACGAGTTGGTTGAAAAAAATAGAACTTTAAAAATACTGTTATTAGATAAAGGACTAAATATTTATGAGCGAAAATGCCCTATTTTAGAAAAGAAAATTCCAAAATGTCCTGTTAATAAAGATGGTGTTAGTGGCTGTAGTCCAGCATGTAGTATTACTTCTGGTTTTGGAGGTGCTGGTGCGTATTCAGATGGAAAGTTTAATATTACTAGTGAATTTGGTGGATGGATGACAGATTATATGCCAAATCATGAAGTAGAATCTGTAATTAAATATGTTGATGCAATAAATTTGAAACACGGAGCAATTTCAAAAAAAACTGATCCAACTACAGAAAAAGTTAAAAATATTGAACGTGAAGGAATGGGCTATGGTCTAAAATTGCTACGAAGTGAAGTTAGACATTTAGGGACTGAACAAAATTTGCAAATATTACAAAGGATTTATGAATATTTGTTAGATAAAATTGATATGGTATATAAAACTACATGTGATGATATAATTGTTGAAAATGATAAAATTAAGGGAATTGTATCAGGGAATAAATCTGTTTATAGTAAGTATGTAGTTGTTGGACCAGGTAGAGATGGAAGTAAATGGCTTAGTAAAATATGTAAAAATCATGGGATAAAAATGACAAATAATCAAGTAGATATTGGTGTTAGAGTTGAGACAAATGATATCATTATGGATGAAATTAACAAACATCTCTATGAAGGAAAATTTATTTTTAGAACAAGTGTAGGAACTACTGTTAGAACATTTTGTTCTAATCCTAGTGGGCATGTAGTTGTTGAAAATCACTCTGGGATAATGCTTGCTAATGGACACGCATATAAAGATGAGGGGTTGGGTAGTAGAAATACAAATTTTGCACTACTTGTTTCACATCAATTTGAAGAACCCTTCAATCGTCCAAATGAATATGCAAGTGATATTAGCTCTCTTGCTAATAAATTAAGCAATGGCTCAATAATAGTACAAAAATATGGTGATATAAAAAATGGAAGAAGGACTACGAAGAAAAGACTTGAAGAAGGGTTCGTAATACCAACATTAAAAGAAGCAGTACCAGGTGATCTTGGCTTGGTATTACCGTATAATACAATGAAATCATTAATAGAAATGATTGAGGCGCTTGATTATATTACACCAGGAATTGCTACAGAACATACTTTATTTTATGGTGTGGAATCTAAATTTTATTCCGCTAGACCTAAAGTAAACAAAAAATTTGAATCTAAGATTTCAAATCTATTTTTGATTGGAGATGGTGCTGGTATAACCAGAGGACTAGCTCAAGCTGGTGCAAATGGTGTTGTTGTTGCTAGAGCAATTGTAGATAAAGAAGGAGATAAGTATGAAGAATAGTGCAGTAGTTGTTGGAACACAATGGGGAGATGAAGGTAAAGGGAAAATAACTGATTATCTTGCATCTAAGGCAGATGTTGTTGTGCGATATCAAGGGGGTAATAATGCAGGGCATACGATTGTATTCAATGATAATAAATATGCACTACATTTAATTCCATCAGGAATATTTGATAGCAGTACCACAAATGTTTTAGCAAACGGAATGGTTATTAACCCAGACGCGTTAAAGCAAGAATTAGATTATATTAAAAGCCATGGTTTTACTAATTTTAAATTGAAAATTAGTGACAGAGCGCATATTGTTATGCCGTATCATATTGATTTAGATGGTTATTATGAATCAATTAGTAATGAAAATAAGGTTGGAACTACAAAAAAAGGAATTGGTCCTGCATATACTGATAAAGCTTCTAGATTTGGAATTCGTGTTTATGATTTATTTGATGAAGATGTCTTAAGGTCAAAGATTGAATTTAATTTAAAAATTAAGAAGGATTTATTAGAAAAATGTAATGTTAATTATACAGTTGATAGTTTAGTTAATTATTTAAATAATTATAAAGAGATTTTTCAAAACTATGTTACTGATACTTCAAAATTCTTGAATGATATGCTCTCAAATAATAAAAAAATTTTATTTGAAGGAGCGCAAGGAATTATGTTGTGTTTGGATCATGGAACGTATCCATTTGTTACTAGTTCTTCCCCAACTGCTTCTTCAATTCCTTTAAATGCTGGGATAAGCGTTAAATATGTTAATAATGTAGTTGGAATAAGTAAAGCATATTCTACTCGTGTAGGAGAAGGAGCATTTCCTACAGAATTTGAAGATGATATTTCAATAAAAATTAGAGATATTGGAAATGAATATGGAACTACTACTGGAAGACCTAGGCGTATTGGATGGTTTGATTGTGTAGTAGTTAAACACTCTATTCGTGTTGGAAGTATTGATACTTTGTCAATTATGCTTCTTGATGTTTTAACAGGAATTAGCGAATTACAAATATGTACGCACTACAAACTTAATGGAGAATTAATAGATTATGTTCCAGGATATATTAAAGACTTTGATAAATGTGTACCAGTGTTTATTAAAACTCCAGGTTGGACTGAAGATATTACAGGAATTAAATCGTATGAAGATTTACCAGATAATGCTAAGAAATACTTAAATTTAATTGAGAAGTATTGTAATACTAAAATATCAATGTTTTCAGTTGGTCCTGATCGTTTACAAACTGTTGTAATTAAGGAAATATATTAATGGTTTTGGATGGTAAAATTATTAGTGATGCTATTTTAAATAATCTTAATATTAAAGGGAAAAAATTAGTAGTAATTAGTGTAGGAAATGACAAACGTGCTATTTCTTATTTAAGAGGAATAGAATCTAAAGCTAGTAAAGTAGGTGTTATAGTGGAACACTTATCCCTTAATAGTGATACTACAAATGATGAATATATTAAACAAATTTTGTTATTAAATGATACTGCTGATGCAATACTTTTACTTACTCCATTGGAGGAACACCTGAATCTTAATGAAATTGTAGGTAATTTAGATAATAAAAAAGATGTAGATTGTTTAACAAAATACAATAATGGAAGATTCTATTTATCAACAAATGAAGTGGTATCTCCTTGTACTGCTTTAGCTGTTATGGAAATATTTAAATTCAATAAATATGATCTTACTTCTAAAAAAGTATGCATAGTTGGTGCTTCTAATATTGTTGGTAAACCTTTAACAAAATTAATGCTTAGTGCTAATGCTACAGTTACTGTTTGTAATTACTATACAAATGATTTAGCAAAACATACTAGTGAAAGTGATATTATTGTTATGGCTTGTGGTGTACCAAAATTACTAAAAAAAGAGTACATAAAAAATAATGCTATTATCATAGACGTTGGAATAAATTTTGTTGATGGTAAATTATGTGGAGACGTTGATTATGAAGATTGCTCGCTGAAGTCTAAATTTATTACAACAGTTCCTGGAGGAGTTGGAAGTATTACTTCGTCAATAATTTTTAAAAATATGAGTTTACTTAATAAATAGGAGTTTTAATATGGATAATATTATAATTTTATCAGATGGTAATGGTTATCATGTACAAAATGTTTTAGAAATGTATAATTCCCATTTAACAAGTGAATATGACTTAGACACATATTCATATATTAGAAATATTGAAGAAATAAAGAAAATTTTAAAAGTAACTTATTATAAAAAAAGTATTCTAGTATATGCTCTATTGAGAAATGAGCACAAAGAATTTGTTAGAAAATTTTGTAAAAAACATCAGTTGAGTTCTGTAAATATTTTTAAAGACTATGATAAAATACATTCTCAAAATTATAGTTTTACTACGTATAATGCAGAATTAGATGATAAATATTTTAATCAAGTTGATTGTATAGAATTTGCAATTGATAATGATGATGGAAAAAATTATAAAAAAATTTTAGATGCCGATATAATTATATTAGGTGTAAGTAGGACTGGGAAAACTCCACTAAGTATTTTTTTGGCAATGAAAGGTTATAAGGTTATTAATATACCACTTTTTAATGGAATGGAAATACCCAAGGAATTATATAAAGTGTCAAGATATAAAATTTTTGGGTTAATTAATTCTGTAGAAAAAATTACTACTATAAGAAAAAATCGGATAAAAATGTCAAATACTAAATATACTAATGAAAATAGTATTATGTGTGAGTTGAATTTCGCATATACACTATACAATAACTTAGAATGTGATATAATAAATTCAGAAGACCAAGCAGTTGAGGAAATTGCACATTATGTTGAAAATAAAATAAAGGAGAATTTATAATATGAAATATGTTTACAACTTAAGAGAAGGTAACAAAGATATGAGAAGTCTACTTGGTGGAAAAGGTGCAAATTTATCAGAGATGTGTGTATTAAATTTGAACGTTCCTAGTGGTTTTATTATTACAACGGATGCGTGTAAGGACTATTTATTAAATAAAAATGATTTAAATACTGAGATTGTTGATCAAATTATTGCTGAAATTAAGAAAGTTGAAGAAATGACAAAAAAAAATTTTGGTAGAGATGGGAACACACTTTTGTTTTCTGTAAGATCTGGAGCTCCTATTTCAATGCCTGGAATGATGGATACAATCTTAAATTTAGGTTTAAATGATAATACTGTTATTGAATTTGCTAGTGAAACTGATAATGAAGTAATGGCTTATGATTGTTATAGACGTTTGATTCAAATGTATGGAAATGTTGTTTATGGTGTTTCTTCTGCAAAATTTGAAAAAGCGCTTGAAAATCATATGATAAATTGTGAAGTGAAAAATGAAAGAGAATTTAGTGCGGATAATTTAAAAGCCTTAATTCCTATCTATAAGAAAATATTTATAGAAAATTGTGGTAAAGAGTTCCCACAAAATGTTGGTGTACAACTATTAAGTGCAGTTGAATCAGTATTTTCATCATGGAATAATGATAGAGCTAAAACATATCGTAAAATTAATAAGATTTCAGATGATTTAGGAACAGCAGTAGTTGTACAAGAAATGGTTTTTGGTAACTATAATGATGATAGTGCTACAGGAGTATTATTTTCAAGAAATCCAAATACTGGAGAAAAAGGTATTTATGGGGAATTTTTAATTAATGCACAAGGTGAAGATGTTGTTGCTGGAATTAGAACGCCTTTAAATATTGATGAAATGATTAAAGTTATGCCTACAACCTATAAAGAATTAGAAAAAATCGCTTTATATTTAGAAGAATACTATAAAGATATGCAAGATATTGAGTTTACAATTGAAAATCAAAATTTATTTATTCTACAGACAAGAAATGCACAAAGAAGTAACAAAGCAAAAATCAAATGTTTACTTGATATGCTTGAAAATAAAGAAATTTCTAAAATTGACTTTATTAAACGTATTGATATAGAAGATGTGGAAACATATTTATTTTCTCAGTTTGATCAAGATGCATTAAAAGATCATGAATTATTTGCAAAAGGTTTACCAGCAAGTTCAGGAGCAGCATCTGGTAAGATTTGTTTTACAGAAGCTGATGTGAATGAAGTTGTTTCTAAGGGGGAAAAAGCTATTTTGGTTAGAAATGAAACGTCTCCAGAAGATATTTCAAGTATGCATTATAGTGATGCAATTGTTACAGCACTTGGAGGAATGACTTCACATGCAGCTGTTGTAGCACGTGGTATGGGGAAATGTTGTGTGTGTGGTGCAACAGGGCTCGTTGTTAGTGAATCTAAAAAGAATGCAATTTTTAATAATATGGAGTTAAAATTAGGCGATGTTATAAGTGTTAATGGAACTACAGGAGAAGTTTATGTTGGAGAAGTTCCTGTTAAAGACGCAACACTAGATGATAATTTTTATAAGATGATGGATATTATTGATGAAATTAAAGAAATTGATGTTTATGCAAATGCTGATGAAGGTAATACAGGTGTTGAAGCTATTAAATACGGTGCTGAAGGTGTTGGACTTGTTAGAACAGAGCATATGTTCTTTGAGGATGGTAGACTTCAAGATATGCAAGCTTTAATTATGAGTGATACCCTTGATGAAAGAGTAGAGTTTTTAAAGAAAATGTCAAAGTATCAAATTGATGATTTTGTAAATTTACTTGATGTTATGGAAACACGTCCAGTATCAATAAGGCTTCTGGATCCACCACTTCATGAATTTCTTCCAAAAAAACTATCTCAAGCAAAAGTTTTAGCTGAAAAATTAGGTATTACTGTTGAAGATATTAGAAAAAAAGCAAGACTTTTACAAGAAGAGAACCCAATGCTTGGTCATCGTGGATGTCGTTTGGCTATAAGTTATCCTGAAATTTATCAAATGCAAGTGGAATCTATTGTTACAGCTGTAGTACTAAGAAAAAATTGTGGTTTGGATAGTAATGTTAAAATATTATTACCACTTATAACAGAAGAAAACGAATTAATTTATTTGAAGAAAATAATTGATTTAACTACAGAGAGATTATTGAATGGTCAAGACATTGATATTAATATTTCATTAGGTGTAATGATTGAAACTCCAAGAGCTGCATTAATTAGTGATCGTTTAAGTAAATATGTTGATTTCTTTAGTTATGGTACTAACGATTTAACTCAATTAACTTATGGTTTTAGTAGAGATGATGTAGCAATGTTCTTACCTAATTATTTTGAAAAAAATATTTTAGGGTTTGACCCTTTTGTTTCAATTGATAAATTAGCAGTTGGAAAACTTGTAATTCTTTCTAATCAATTTGGTAAAGTTGCTAATCCTAACTTAACAACAGGTATTTGTGGAGAACATGGAGGAGATTTTGAATCTGTACAATTTGCATATAATATAGGGTTAGATTATGTTTCTTGTGGTCCAAAAAGAATTCCTGTTGCAAAATTAGCAGCTGCGAAGGCAGTTATAGAAACGGGTGGTTCTTGTGAAAAGCAGGTATGATAAAAATCAAGAATTATATGCTAAAGTAAAGAATAATGACTATGACGATTATAATAACGGTATAGAAGATTTTAATATTGAATTTGAAGCAAAAGAAAGTAGAAAAAAGTTTCAAGAGAAAAAAAGATTAAGCATTTATTTTAAAGATATAGAGCAAGAATTAGAAAGTGCTAATGAGAAATTTAGTAATATTTCTAATTCTCGTGGGCTTGAGATAAAAAAAGATGCGGATCTTAAAACTTTAATAGAACAAGCTAAAAAGAATCATCGTGAAAATGGCGGAAATATCTTTTCTAATACTCAGTATGAAATATTAAGTAGTTTAAATGTAGAAGAGTCTGATGTTGAAGAAGATAGTAATTTGATGTTAGAAGAAATAATTGGGCAGACAATGGAACTTGATTTGGAAAATCAGTTAATTTCTGATGATTTCTCTGATTCTATCGTACAATTAAATGATATTAGTGATTATATTGAGAATGATGATGAAGTTGATGATGATGAAGATGAAGAAGATGACGATTACGATGATTGTCTTAAACCAGAATATGATAATGTTAAAGATATAAAAACTAAAGATAAAAATAATTTAGATGATAATAACAATGATATCTATAATAAAAATGATAAAATGTTAACAATATTATTAGTGCTAATGATAATAGCGCTAGTATTAGTAGTGATTGTTATTGGTACACAATATGTTGGTGATTTAATATGAATATAATAGCTATTGATGGTCCTTCGGGAAGTGGTAAGAGTAGTGTTGCAAAAAAAGTTGCAGAAAAGTTGGGAATTCTATATGTAACAAGTGGAATATTTTATAGAGCCATTACATATTTAATAGTAAAAGATGATGAGAGTAAAGTCGATGATTTTACTTTCATTTCTGCTGTATTATTAAAAAATAAATTAGAATATAATTCAAATAAAATTTTTATAAATTATATTGATTGTACATCTGAAGTTACAAAAGAAATTTATACAAAGTATCTTCCTACTGTAAGTACAAATTTATGTGTGAGGGATTATGTTAATAAAATATTGAGAAAAATTGCTAAAACAAATATAATTGTAATGGATGGAAGGGATATTGGAACTGCAGTATTTCCTAATGCAAACTTGAAAATATATTTAGATGCAAGTGTTGAAGTTAGGGCTAAAAGAAGATATGAAGAAGTGAAAAATAAAGGTCATAAATACGACGATATTTTATCTAGATTAAAAAATAGAGATAAAATTGATTCTACAAGAAAAATTGCACCTTTAAAAGTTGCAGACGATGCGATTATGATAGATTCAACAAATATGACAATAAATGAAGTTGTTGAAAAAATTTGTAAGATTTATAAAGAGGTGATTGAATGAAATATCCTGTAGTTGCAATTGTTGGAAAACCAAATGTTGGTAAATCAACAATTTTTAATCGAATAGTTGGAGAAAGAATATCAATTGTTGATGATACAAGAGGAGTTACAAGAGATAGATTATATGCAAGAACTTCATGGATGGGAGAAGAGTTCATATTAATTGATACTGGTGGTATTGAAGTAGATGAGAGTATCTTTTCTAGTGAGGTAGCTATTCAGGCAAATATTGCTATTGATGAAGCAGACATAATTATATTTGTTGTAAATGTAAGAGATGGATTGACAAGTGAAGATCACGAGGTTGCTACATTGCTTTATAAATGTAATAAGCCTATAATTCTTGTTGCTAATAAAGTTGATAATTTAGAACAGAGTAAAGATGTTTATGAATTTTATAGTTTAGGATTTGAAAATGTTATTGGAGTTAGTGGTGCACATGGAATTGGAATTGGAGATTTACTTGAAAAAGCACACAGTTTTTTTCCAAAAATTGATTATGAAGATATTGATGAAAATTCTATTTCAATTTCATTTATAGGAAGACCAAATGTTGGGAAGAGTTCTTTAATTAATTCAATCATTGGTGCAAATCGAGTAATAGTTAGTGATGTTGCCGGAACTACACGTGATGCAACTACAACACCTTTTTTATATGATGAGCAAAAATACAATTTAATTGATACTGCAGGTGTAAGAAAAAAGGGAAAAGTTTACGAAAATGTTGAGAAATATAGTGTGCTTCGTAGTATAGATGCTTTATCTAAAAGTGATGTAGCTATATTAGTACTTGATGCACAAACAGGTATAATAGAACAGGATAAAAATGTTGTTGGATATGCAATTGAAAGTGGATGTGCAATTCTAGTTGTTGTTAATAAATGGGATTTAGTAAAAAAAGATAATACTAGTGTAAAAGAGTGGACTGAAAATATAAAAAGTCATTTTCCATTTATTAACTATTCTAATATAATTTTTGTTTCAGCTTTAACTAAGCAACGTATTTATAAAATATTATCTGAAGTTGTTTATTGTAACGAAAATAGACAAAGAAGAGTGAGTACAAGTGTTTTAAATAATATAATTTCTGACGCAACATTACTTAATCAAGCACCTAGACATAATGGTGGAAGGCTAAAAATATATTACGCAAGCCAAGTTTCAATAGCGCCACCAACATTTGCACTTTTTGTAAATGATACAACTTATGCACATTTTTCATACATAAGATATATTGAAAACACGATAAGAGAATACTTTGATTTTTCAGGTACTCCTGTGAAATTTGTATTGAGATTAAGAAAGTAGGTAAAATATGAAGATTAGTATCTTAGGATTAGGTAGTTGGCCTTTAGCTTTATCGGTGGCATTAAATGACAACAATAATGATGTTTTAATGTGGAGTGCGATTGAAGAAGAAGTGCAAGAGTTCAATAAGTATCATACTGCTCGTAAATACATTAAGGATGTTACATTTGATAGTAAAATTAAAGCAACACACAGCCTAAAAGAAATATGTGAACACAGTTCAGTAATAATCATTGGAATACCAACAAAGTTTTATAGAAATATACTTAGTTTATTAAATGAAAACTTAAATCAAAAAAAGATTTTTGTTAATATAAGTAAGGGAATTGAACCTAATACTCATATGTTGATGAGTGAAGTTATTACTGATGAAATAGATAATAACTTAATTGATGAGATAGTTAATCTTACTGGACCAAGCCATGCAGAAGAATTAGTTAAAAGAATGGAGACAACATTAGTAAGTGCTTGTGAAACTTCTACTATAGCAAAGTTAATACAATCCGCTTTTCAAAATCAGTACTTAAGAGTATATACGAGTAATGACTTGATTGGATCTCAGCTTGTAAGTGCATTAAAAAATATTATAGCAATTGCTTCAGGGGTTTTGGTTGGACTTGGGAAAGGTGATAATTTAAAAGCTGCTTTAATAACTAGAGGGCTTGTAGAACTAAAGAGGTATGCACTTTTAAGAGGTGCAAAAGAGGAAACAATTTACAGTTTAGCAGGTCTTGGTGATTTAATTGTAACGACATCTAGCGTTCATTCTCGCAATTTTCAAGCTGGTTATCGAATTGGAAAGGGAGAAAATCCTAAAGTTGCAATTGAAAAATCAGTGATGGTTGTTGAAGGGATAAGAACATGCAATGCTGTTGTAAATCAGCTTGATGAATTAGGAATTGAAATGCCAATTAGTGAAGCAGTTTATGATGTATTTTATAATAATGTTAATATTAATGATGCTATTATTAAGTTGATGACTAGAGAACATCGTCAATTGGAGGAAAATTAAAATGTTTGGGTTTAATAACAAAAAACAAAAAACTGACATTGCAATTATTGGGTTAGGATCATTTGGAAGAAACATTTTGCATAATTTTATTAATGAGGGTGTCGATGTTACAATAATAGATAAAAATATTGAAATTATTAACCAACACGCTTCAATTTGTGATAATGCATACTGTGTTGATAGTACACAAGCAGATGCACTTAGAAAAGTTGGAATTCATAATTTTGATTGCGTGATTGTCTCAATTGGTCAGGATTTGAATGCAAGTATTTTAACAACACTAATTTTAAAAGAATTTGAAATTGATAAAATAATTGTAAAGGCTAGTGACGAAAATCATGGAAAGATTCTAAATAAAATTGGTGCTGATCAAATTGTGTATCCTGATAAAGAAATGGGTAAACGTATTTCAATGCAAGTTATGTATAGTTCAATGCAAGAACTTGTTGAATTGAATGAAGTACAAGTTATGGCTCAATTGATTGTAACGAGTTCTGAATTTATCAATAAATCTTTAGAGTCGCTAAACATTACAAATAATTATAATGTTATGATTTCAGCTATAAGAAGAGAAAATGAAGTGATTATTCCTGCAGCTAGCGAGTTTTTACTTAAAGATGATTTATTAATCGTAATTGGAGAAATTGATAAAGTTGATGCGCTAACAAAGGTGATATAATGAATGATTTTGTCATTAATAACAATAGTTGTTATGATATAGATATGTATATTATTGAAATAATAGATACTATTCTTAAAGAACTTATTATTGATAATGTCACATTTTCAATAAATATCATTTCTGATTTAGAGATTTCAAAAATTAATAATGATTATAGAGATAAAGAATGTGTAACTGATGTTATAACATTTGTATATGAAGAAATAGATGATTTTAATCATTTATTTGATACTAGAGAACTGGGAGATATTTTTATTGCAATTGACCATGTTATAAATAATAGTAAAAAATATGGACACTCTATAAAAAGAGAAATCTCGTTTGTAGTTGCGCATGGGATATTACACTTACTCGGTTATGATCATATGACAAAAGAAGAAGAAGAAGTGATGTTTTCATTACAAGAAAAATTAATAAATAGTATTAAATTTAAAGGAAGTGATATTAATGAAATATTTAATAAATAAGGCTAAAATTGCACTTAAAAATGCGTATGCACCTTATTCTAAATTTTATGTAGGATGCAGTTTGGAAATGAAGGATGGCACTATTTTTTTAGGATCTAACGTTGAAAACATTTCTTATGGAGGAACAATATGTGCTGAAAGAAGTGCTATTGTTGCTGCTATATCTAATGGCTATAAAAAGAAAGATTTTAAAGCAATAGCAATTGTTGCTAATACAAATAAGTATATTCGTCCATGCTTTATATGCAGACAAACATTTGTAGAGTTTTTTGATAAAGACATGAAAATTGTTCTTGGAAAAATAGATGATGATTTTGAAATTTTAAGAATTGGCGATTTAATACCATATCCTTTTGAGAATTTTCAATGATGAAAAAAACAGGATTTGTTGGTCTAATAGGTAGACCTAATGTAGGGAAAAGCACATTACTTAATTCAATTTTAGAAATGAAACTTTCAATCATTTCATCAAAACCTCAAACAACAAGAAATATTATTCGGGGAGTTTATAATGATGATGATAGTCAAGTGATTTTTATTGATACACCAGGAATACACAAACCCAAACACGAACTAGGTAATTATATGAATAAAGTAGCAGTAGCGACTTTAAATGAGATGGATATAGCTCTTTTCTTAATTGACGTTAGTGAAGAGTTCGGTGGAGGAAATAACTATATTTTAAATCTATTAAAAGATGTTTCTTGTCCTGTAATATTGGTAATTAACAAGATTGATAAAATTAATAATGATAAATTAATTGAAAAAATAGATCAATATAAAAACATTTACAATTTTTCTGAAATTGTTCCAATTTCTTCATTAGAGGGAAGAAATATAAATACATTACTTGACGTTATAAAAAGTAAACTTTTACCTAACTATGAATATTATGATTCAGATACTTATACAGATATCAGTGATATATTTTATATAAAAGAAATAATTAGGGAAAAAATTTTATATCATACACAAGAAGAAATACCACATAGTGTAGCTATTGAAATAGATGATTTAATTGAAGGGAAAAACAGTATTGAAATATTTGCTTCAATCATTGTTGAAAGAGATTCACAAAAAGGGATTTTAATTGGAAAACGTGGAGCGATGATAAAACAATTAGGTAGCGAATCAAGAGCGGAATTAACTAAGTATAAAAGTAAAAAAGTACATTTAAATTTAATAATAAAAGTTGATAAAAATTGGCGTAGTAATAGTCGTTCACTTAATAGATATGGATATACGAATAAATGATAAAGGAAATAACTGGCATTGTTATCAATGAAAGAAATTATAGTGATAATGATAAAATTATTACAATTTTTTGTAATGATGGTTCATTAAAAAATATTAAAGTTGTGTCAGGAAGAAAGTTTAAAAACACTAATAGATCTAAAACGCAAATGTTTTGTAATGGTGAATTTATTATAAATGAAAATATAAATAAATTTTCAGTATTAAAAAATGCGATGATCAAAAATGCTTTTTTGTTTCTTAAACTAGATATAAAAAAGTATTATTATGGGATATACTTTTGTGAGTTTATTACAAAAATAGGATATTATACAGACTTGGAAGAAGAAGTATATAGCCAATTTATTCTAATGTTAAGTAGGCTTGAAAAAGAACAAAGTTTGGAAGAAATTAGAATAGTATATATTTTTGTTTTATTAAAATATTTGGGATTAAGTCCTCACTTTGATAATTGTGTAAACTGTGGAAATAATAATGTAGTTTCTATTGATTATAAATTAGGAGGGTTTATTTGTAACAATTGTTTGAATCATAATAATAAATATGACATTAAAACACTAGCAACAATAAAAAAAATAAGTATGGTTGATTTTAAAAAGCTTGGTAAAATTAATTTGAGTAGTAAAGTAATTTATGAAATAGACTTCTTCCTTGATAAGTATATTGCATATCATTTAAATATAAAACTTAATTCTAAGGCTTTTCTTTGAAAAAGTAGCTGTAAGTTATCATATTTAGTAATTGTTTAAATCCTTTTTATAATCAGGAACAGTTTTATAATAAATTAAAATAAAAATATACGGTATCTTTATCAAAAATTGTATCAAGTAGTTATAAAGTGTTGACAAATATAGTATAATATTGTATTATATATTTAATATTATTTATGATTGAGGATTAGTAATAAAAAGTTGTTTTTAAGAGAGTTAGTGGTTGCTGTGAACTAATAAATAATTTTTTATGAATTCACCTCATAGATGCAAGTAGGGAGATTTATCAAAATACTTGTCGGGGAAACTCGTTAATTAATTAAGTACTTTTGAGTAGGATGGTACCGCACACTTGTGCTCCTATTTGAAAGTTTTTTTATGGAGGGGAATATGAATGATTTAGATTTAAAAAAGATATATCAAAATTTTTTAACAGAAATATTAAAAATTGATGATTCAAAAAATTTGTTTGATTTACAAGTTAAATATTTGGGGAAAAAAGGAATATTAACTAGTTGTATACATGAGTTGAAAAATATGGAAAAAGAGGATAAAGCTGTTTATGGAAGAGAGTTAAACAGTGTAAAAACTAGAATTAAAAGTCATATTGAGGAGAAAAAACGTGCAATTAGTGAAATAGAACTTGAAAGTCAACTCAATGAAGATTCAATAGATGTTACTCAACCAGGACTATATTTTGAAAGTGGATATATTCATCCTCTTGAAAAAATGAAAGTTCAAATATGCGCTGTTTTTACTACAATGGGATATGATGTTGTAACAGGTCCAGAAGTTGAATCAGACTATTATAATTTCGAGATGCTAAATATTCCCAAAAACCATTCTGCTAGAGATATGCAAGATACGTTTTATATTGATGACAATAATTTGCTTAGAACTCATACTTCACCTATGCAAATTAGAATTATGATGAACAATAAAGAAAAAGGGCCGATACGCATTGTAAGTCCAGGTAAGGTTTATAGAAGAGATGAGGATGATGCAACGCATTCACATCAATTTATGCAAATTGAGGGACTTCTAATTGATGAAGATATTTCAATTGGACATTTAGTTGCTACTTTAGAGGAATTTGTGAAGTCAATATTTGGTGAAGATAGAAGGGTTAGAGTTAGACCATCATACTTTCCATTTACAGAGCCATCACTAGAAGTTGATGTGGACTGCTTTAATTGTAATGGTTCTGGATGTAATATTTGTAAAAACACAGGATGGATTGAGGTTTTAGGAGCTGGAATGGTGCATCCAGAAGTTTTAAAAATGACTGGTTATGATTCAAAAAAATACTCTGGATTTGCATTTGGATTAGGCATTGAAAGGTTTGTAATGCTTAAATACAAGATTAAAGATATTAGAGATTTCTATACTAATGATTTAAGATTTATTTCAAAATTGAATAGTAGAGATGGGGGTGGATTTTAATGAAAATTTCTAGAAATTGGTTAGAAGATTATATAGATATAAATAGATTGACAAATATTGAAATTTCTGAAGGATTAACTAGGAGTGGTATAGAAGTTGAATCTGTGACTCCTTTAACAAGTGTTAAGGGTGTAATTGTAGCAATGATTTTAAATGTAAAGCCTCATCCTACATCAGATAAATTATCAATTTGTACAGTAGATATTGGAAACAATGCAACTTTTGATGTTGTTTGTGGAGCTAGTAATGTACGTGAATATATTAAAGTAGCGTTTGCACCTATTGGTGTAGTGATTAATGGAACAGAGATTAAAGAATCAAATATTCGTGGAATTAATTCGTTTGGAATGCTATGTAGTTTGGAAGAATTAGGAATAAATTCTTCTTTAATTAGAGAAAATAGTGAAAATGAGATTTTAGTTCTACCAAATAACTTTGAACTTGGAGGCGATGTAATTGAATTAATGAATTTTAATGATACAATATTTGATCTTAGTTTAACTCCTAACAGAAGTGACTGTTTAAGTGTTATTGGATTAGCTTATGAAATTAGTGCGATTTTTGATATACCGTTAAAGAAAAAAACTATTAAATATCCAGAAGTTGAGAATGAATCTGAATTTGTAAATTTACTTGTTTCAAACAATAATGTAAATTATTTTTCAGTTATGCCATTACATAATATAAAAGTTGGTGATAGCCCACAGTTTATTAAATCAAGACTAATGAGTTGTGGAATAAAACCTATTAATAATGTTGTTGACATAACAAATTATATTCTTATTGAAATTGGTCAGCCATTACATATTTTTGATTTAGCAAAGTCTACTCAAAATATTGAAGTAAGAAATGCTTTTAAAAATGAAACTATTAAATTACTAGACGAAAAAGATTATTGTCTAGATACTGATGATATTGTTGTTGCAAATCAAGAAGTTTGTTTATCACTGGCAGGAATTATGGGTGGAATGAACTCAAGAGTAACAAAGTATACTGAAAATATTTTATTAGAATGTGCTGTTTTTAATTCACAAAAAATAAGAAAGTCATCAAAAAAGCATTTACTTAGAAGTGAATCAAGCATTAGGTATGAAAAAGGTATAGACATAAACAAAGTTGAAATTGCACAAAAGATGGCTGTAGAATTATTGATTAAATATGCTTCAGCTAAACTTAGTACTAAACAAGTTTACTATAAAAGTGAAGAATTTGAATTCGAAGAAAATTATATAGAATTAGAGTATCAAAAATTAGTTAAATATTTAGGATTTAATATTGATGTAAATGAAGTGGCTAAAATTTTTAATAGATTACAATTTTCATACACCTTTGAAAATTCTATTTTTAAAGTTAAAAAAATGAGTAGAAGAGCTGATTTACAATTTGATGTTTGTTTAATAGAAGAGATATTAAGATTGTATGGTGTTAATAAAATAAAAAAAGAATTGCCAAAATCAAAATTAAAAAGAGCTTATGTTGCTGATTATGATAGAACTCTTACTGCAATAAAGAATATTTTACATAGTATGGGTTATAGTGAATGTATTAATTATTCTTTAACATCTAAAAGTAAGGCCTATATTTCATTAAGTGAAAATGAAAGTTTGATTCAGTTGAAAAATCCACTTAGCAGTGAAAGAGAGTTCATGCGCAAAACACTGATACCTTCTTTAATAGATACAGCGGTATATAATTTAGAAAGACAAGCATCTATAGTTCGTCTATATGAAATAAGTCAAATTAATTTTCTAAAAGATAATGAGAATGTGACACATAATAAAATTACTGCAATGATATCAGGTTTTACGATCGAAAAACCTTTATTTGATGTTAAAATAAAAGGGGACTTTTATTTAATCAAGGGAGCTTTACAAAAATTACTTTCAATGGCTGGATTAACAGAAGGTAGAGACTATTTTGTTAAATCTAGTGATAATATACCGAATATATTTCATCCAAATCAAAGTGGAGAAATTATTTTATATGGGAAAGTAGTTGGTTACGTCGGTAAAATTCATCCTAAATATTCCAAATACGATTTATATACATTTGAGATTGATTTTTATGAATTAAAAAAACTTTTTTCAGAAGATATCACTCTTGGGACTTTGTCTGTATATCCTTCAATCTCAAGAGATTTGAGTATTGTAGTTGAAAAAGAAATTAATTCAATAGATATGATAAAATCGGTTCACAATTTAGACATTGATATCTTAGAAGATATAAGTATATATGATATTTACTATGATGAAAAATTACAAAATAAGAAATCGTTAACATTTAGAATTATTTTTAGAAGTAATATTTCTACATTATCAGATGAAACTGTTTTACAAAAATTAAAAATGATTACAGATGTATTTAGGCTTGAATACAATGGAGAACTTAGATGATTAAAAAAACTTTAAATAATGAGAATCTTTCCCAACTTGAGTTATATTACGATAATATTCTTGTTGGGAAAATTGAATATTTAAAAACAAAATATAATATTAATTACTCATATATTTATGTGAATCCAGAATATAGAGGGCAAAAAATATCTAAACAGTTAGCGTATATTGCTTATGATAATTATAAACAACACAATTTAAAGACCAAAGTTACTTGTAAAGTACTTAGAAATATTTTAGAAAATAATGATGAATTTAACGAAATGATATTTGATTGAAATCGCCCCAATAATTAGGGTGATTTTTTGTAAAAAAAATCAGCAAAGCTGATTATTCTGCATCAGATAAAATATTTTTACCTTTATAAGTACCGCAACTAGGACATACTCTATGCATCTTTTTTACTTCACCACAACTAGGACATTTTTGAGTTCCAGGAGCAGATAATTTAAAGTGTGTTCTTCTAGTACGTTTCTTCATTTTTGATGTTCTTCTAAATGGAACTGCCATACATTACACCTCCTCATTTCTATTTAACAAATCCAATAAAGGCTTAAGTCTATCATCAATACCTTTATCTTCAACTTTATCATGATATAATTTCCAACCATCTCCATCAATAATGCTTTGATTATATTTAGATGGTCTGTTAAATATCTCAACTACTATATTTTCCCATATTTTCATACATAAATCAAGTGTTTTTTTATGAATATATAAATTTTCTTTCAAAAATTCTTCTTTTTCATTAATATTTAATGATAAATCAACATTTTGTATAGAATGATTGTTATTATCTTCAACAGTTACAGTCAAATCTACATTTAACTGTAATTCAAATGTGTCATGTGTTGAATATACATTTCCTTTGATTTTTGCCATTGATAAATCAATTATACCAATAGTATTTTCAAATATATCCATCTGAATTGAAGAATCTATCTCTATCTTATCATATGGTTTTAGGTTTATTAACATTTACATCACCTCATGACTATAATAACATTTAATGCTTTAAACTTCAATAAAAATAGTGTAGAATATAAATGAAAGGGTGAGTTGATGAATATAATAGGAATTATTGCTGAATATAACCCATTTCATAATGGTCACTTATATCATTTGGATTATATAAAAGAAAAGTATAAAGATAGTGTAATTATCGCTGTTGTTAGTTCAAACTTTGTACAAAGGGGAAGTATTTCAATTATATCTAAATGGGAAAAAACCAAAATATGTTTAGAATATGGAGTGGATATTGTTCTAGAATTACCATTTGTTTTTGCTAATGAATCTGCTGATTTTTTCGCTATAAATGCTCTTAAAATTTTAAGTAATTTTAAAGTGGATACAATTATCTTTGGAAGTGAATGTGGAGATTCTTCAAGTTACACTAAGTATGCTAATATTCAACTTAATAACACCGACTATGCAAACTATGTAAAAAAAAATTTAGCTAATGGTTTTAACTTTCCAACTTCTAGTTCTTTGGCTCTTAAAGAAATTTGTGGAGAAGAAGTTAATTTACCTAATGATATTTTAGGATTAGCTTATACTAAAGCAATTATTAAAAATAGTTATGATATTAAAATTGAAACAATAAAAAGAACAAATTCATATCATAGTTTAAGTATTAATAAAATTAGTAGTGCTACTAGTATAAGGAAAGCTATACAATCTGGGGTAAATTATGATATTTGTGTTCCTGATTTTTCAAAAAAAATTTTAAAAAACAGTAGATTATATAGTAATGCCGATTTTTTTATTATGTTAAAATATAAAATTATTTCTTCTACTGTTGAAGAATTAGCAGCGATTCATTTAGTAGAGGAAGGCATAGAATATCGAATAAAAAAAATGGTATCAGTATCGTATGGGTTTGACAGTTTAGTTAAAAATATCTCTTCTAAAAGGTATACATATGCAAGAGTATCACGATTATTATTTAATATACTAATAAATTATAAAAAAAAGGACAGAATTGATATTCAAAACCAAAATTATTTTAGAGTACTTGGTTTTAATAAGAAAGGTCAAAAATATTTAAAAATTTTAAAAAACCAAAACATTAAGTTTAGCACTAATATAAAAAATATTAATAATTACGTATCATATTTTGAATATAGAGTTAGTAGTATAATCAAAATAATTGATAGTAGTTATGAGGAAAATAAAATAATAATAAAAGAAGAGTTATAACTACTCTTCTTTTTCCATAAATTTATTTATCGTTTCTCTTGTTTTTTGTAATTCTTCTGGATCTAATATAAAATATGAGCCATATCCCGCATAATTACCATACTGATATTGAGCAATACCTTTTAATTGATATGTATTAATTTTATTATCTGTTTTATTAAATAAATACATGTTGTATAGCATGTAAGCTGCTTGTTTTGGACTAATATTGGACTTTATTTTTCCATCCACTGAATCTATGATTTTTTCTATATCGTTTATGTCTCTAATTTTCATAATTTCTTTAATAGTATCAGAAATTATTTGACTTTGCAAAGTATTACGATTTAAATCTGAAGAATGTTGTCTACTTCTTGCAATTGCTAATGCTTGTTCAGAGTTTACTTCTTGCTTTCCAAATTGCGAAAAACATATTTGATCTACACGATTTGATGTTTGCTCACACCATTCTTGGCCATCATAAAAATCGGGGATATTAGTTGTAATTGTACCAACTTGATCAATAATAGAAATAAATCCTGAGAAATCAAGTTTTAAATAGAAGTCTATTTCATGATTAAATAAATTGTTTAATCCATCTAATGTACATTCAATTCCACCATAACTATGAGAATTAGTTATTTTATCAGAATATTCTCCAATGCATTTATATTGTATATAAGTATCTCGTGGGACACTATATATACGCATTTCATTACTTTTAGCATTAATTGCCATAACATTAATTGAGTCAACTCGACTATTATATAACGTTTCATCTACTCCCAAAATTGCCACTAAGTATGATGATGATAATACTTTGTGATCATCTGCTAAATCTTTATCATAAATTGTTTCATTATAGGTTTTAATAGTACTTTTTAAATCGTCTTCTATAAAATATTTATAAACAGCAAATAATATTAATACAAAAAATATTATAATTATAAATAAAGCCCTAATAATTCTAAATGGAAGTCTTAATCTTCTTTTTTTCTTTTTCATTTTATCACCATTTTTATTATACTATATTTTTTTAAGATTTTTTAAAAAATTTAAATTAATTAATAAAATTTGCAAAAAAAAATATTTAATATACTATTTTAAATACATATATTTTAATGTATAATAGTTAATGGAAGGTGATATGATGGGAAGAGCATTTGAAGTAAGAAAAGCTTCTATGGCTAAGACAAGTGCAGCTAAGAGTAAAGTATATGCAAAGTTTGGTAAAGAAATTTATATGGCAGCAAAAACTGGAGAACCAGATGTAGAAATGAATGTGAATTTGAAAAGGATTGTTGAGAAAGCAAAAAGTAATCAAGTTCCATCAGATATTATAAAAAGAGCAATTGATAAAGCGAAAGGATCAAGCAAGGAAAATTATGAATCAATTTTATATGAAGGATTTGGTGCTGGTGGATCTAACTTGATGATTGAATGTTTAAGTGATAATGTTAATAGAACGATTAGTGAAGTTAGAAATTGTTTTACAAAGACTAATGGTAAACTTGGTGTTAGTGGGGCTTTGCAACATTTGTTTTCTCACGTTGCTATGTTTGTATTTAATACTTGTGTTTTAGAAGATGAAATTTTAGAAAAATTAATGGAAAATGATTTAGAATATATTGAACTTGAAGTCGAAGATGAATACATTACTATTCAATGTGAAATTGTATATTATAATTTGATGAGAAAATTAATTGAATCATTAAGAGAAGACATTAAATTTGAAGTTAGTGAAATACTTTGGTTGCCAAATTCTTATATTGAATTAGAAGCAGATGACAAGAATAAATTTGATAAATTATTAGAAATGTTAAATGAATGTGAAGACGTTCAAGATATTTACCATAATGTGGAGAATAATGATGAAAATATTT
This sequence comes from Bacilli bacterium, assembly GCA_047975285.1. Lineage (GTDB taxonomy): Bacteria > Bacillota_I > Bacilli_A > JBKEDG01 > JBKEDG01 > JBKEDG01. Next base: position 58,201 of record JBKEDG010000052.1, read on the forward strand.
AAAAATAAACTTACATACATTATAATAGTATTTTTAGGTTTGGTTATTTCTATGCTGTTATTTGCCAATTATGTTATTAAAGATATAAAGGGAAATAAATCGGAAGAAAAAGTAGAAAATATTATAGAAAAGGAATTTGAAAACTTTATTTTATATGCTGATTCTAGTGACTATCAAAGAACACTATTTGCAGAGTTAGAGGAATATTATTATACTGGAGATGTTGAAGCAGATAAAGAATTAAAATATGTTGATATTTACGCTAAAAACTATATTGCAGATTATGTAACTTTAGGTTCTAAAAAACCTAAAGTTAATCGTGTTGGTGGGAAACAATTTTTAGTTGATGCTTTGCAGATCCATTATGAAGAATTAGATGGCGTAGCTGATTATTATCTATCTAGAGATTATTATATTGATAGCAACCCTAAAACATATAAGGATACTTTACCAGATGTAAAGAACTTAGAATTAATTTCAAGTAAAGAGCAAACTTATGATTATTACGACATTAGTGGTAAGAATAAAGAAAAAATAGGTATGAATGCTTATGCTTTGACATATAATATTGAATACAATGAAATTGCCAATGCTAAGCAAGATTTTCAACTATTTGATAAAATTAAAGTTATTGTTGTAGATTGGGATGGTGTTTGGACTGTTGTAGAAGTGCAAACTAATCTATATCAAGAAGTACCAACTGTTATTGAAATGAAATAAATTATGGAGGCTATTATGAATATAAAACCAGTAACATTTGAATTTATGAGAGTTACAGAATGTGGTGCAATTGCTGCATATCAATCAATAGGGTTATGTGATAAGAATTTAGCAGATCAGTTAGCAGTTAAAGCTATGCGTATAATGCTAAATGACATATCAATTGATGGTGAAATTGTGATTGGAGAAGGTGAAATGGATGAAGCACCTATGCTTTATAAAGGTGAAAAAGTTGGTAAAAGTGGATTGAAAATTGATATAGCAGTAGATCCAGTTGATGGTACTAGTAATGTTAGTGTTGGACGCGGAAACTCTGTTTCTGTTTTAGCAGCAGCAGAAAAAGGATGCTTATTAAAAGCACCAGATATGTATATGCTTAAAATTGCTGTTGGTAGAAAAGCAGCAAACGCTGTAGATATTTCTAAATCACTTACTGAAAATATTAAAGAAGTTGCTAAAGCATTAGACAAGAACATTAACGATATTGGAGTTGCAATGCTTGAGCGTGATAGACATTTAAAGTTTGCTGATGAAGTTAGAAAAATTGGAGCAAAATTATTTTATTTTCCTGATGGAGATGTTGCAACAGCTGTACAAACATGTATGCCAAATAGTGATATTGATATTATGTATGGATATGGCGGGGCACCAGAAGGTGTAATTGCAGCAGCAGCATTAAAAGCTTTAGGTGGAAATTTTGAAGGTGTTTTGGTGCATTATGATCAAATGTGGCCTGATGATGAAGAATCTACTGATTTTACTGCTAATGAAAAAAAGCAATTAAAAGAATTAAGTGTAAATGTTGGTGACATTTTAAAACTAGACGACTTAGTTATAGGTGAAGATTTTGTGTTTTCATGTACAGGTATTACAAAAGGTGATCTTGTTGATGGTATTTATATTGATGATGGTATCTTATATACCGAAACTCTATTGATTCGTGGAAAAACTCAAACTATAAGAAAAATTAAATCGGGACATTTAATTGAAAAAAAACCGGATGAATTAAGAGAAACTTTCGAATATGTTAAAAGACAGATATAATTAAAATAATGTTTTATTAATCCATAAATGTATTTTAGACAAATCATGTTTATGGATTTTAATTATATTTGTAAAATCATGAAATTTTTATCATTTATGGTATAAAAAATGTCAAACTACAAAAAAATATTGACAATTAAGTTGTTATGTAGTATCATTATTAAGTAATGTAACCTTTTGGTTACAAACCGTACAGCAAAGGTTTAAGCGTAGCACCTTAATGGCGAGTCTTGACAAAAAGGAGGAGAAAATATGTTTGCAATTATTCAAACTGGTGGAAAACAATACAAAGTTTCTGAAGGAGATACTATATACATTGAAAAATTAAATGTTAAAGATGGTAAGAAAGTAACTTTTGAAAATGTTTTAATGGCTGGAGATAAGATTGGTACACCATTAGTAGATGGTGCAGTTGTTGAAGGTGTTGTTTCTAAACATGGTAAAAATAAAAAAATTATTGTATTTAAGCACAAAGCTAAAAAAGGATACAAGAGAAAACAAGGACACAGACAACCTTATACTAAAGTGGAAATTAAAAAAATTAAGGCATAATAATGATTGAAATTGAAATATCTAGAGTTAATTATATTAATAGTTTTGAGGTTAAAGGCCATGCAAATTATTTAGAATACGGAAAAGATATTGTATGTGCTAGTGTGAGTTCAATGACAATTTTTGCTTTTAATTTATGTTTGGAACTCAATAAAAATGTTAAATATGAGCAAGAAAATGGTTATTTAAAACTTAGAGTAAATGAGTATTTTGAAAATGTAGATATTGTATTAAATAGATTATCTTCTATGTTAGATGAATTAAGAATACAGTATCCAGAATATATATCAATTGTTGATGGAGGTGAAAATGATGATTAAACTTAATATACAGTTATTTGCATCAAAAAAAGGTGTAGGTTCTACAAAAAATGGACGTGATTCTCATTCAAAGAGATTAGGTGCAAAAATGTCTGATGGGCAATTTGCCAAAGCAGGGTCAATTTTATATCGTCAAAGAGGAACAAAGATACACCCAGGTATAAATGTAGGACGTGGTGGAGATGACACACTTTTTTCTAAAGTAAGTGGTGTTGTTAAATATGAAACTGTTGGTAAAAACAAGAAACAAGTAAGTGTTTATACACAATAAAAGAGCAAAGCTCTTTTTTAATTTAATATAGAATTTGAGTGGTGAAGTATGTTTGTAGATTATGTAAAAATTAATGTTAAAGCTGGAAACGGTGGAAATGGATGTGTTGCTTTTAGAAGAGAGAAATACGTTCCATTTGGTGGTCCTGCTGGTGGAAATGGCGGAAATGGTGGAGATGTCATTTTTGTTGCTGATGAAGGAAAAAGTACATTAGTAGATTTAAGATATAATTCTTTGGTCAAGGCTTCTAATGGGGCAAATGGATTAGGAAGCAGTATGCATGGTAAGAATAGTGATAATACATATATAAGTGTACCTGTGGGGACAATAGTAAAAGATATAAAAAGTAACAAAGTTATAGCTGATCTTGTTGAACATGGTCAAAGTTGCATTATATGTAAAGGTGGTCGTGGTGGAAGAGGTAATAAATTTTTTAAAAGTAATAGTAACAAAGCTCCTAAGATTAGTGAAAATGGAGAGTTTGGTGAAAACAAAGATGTAATAGTTGAATTAAAATTACTTGCTGATGTTGGAATTATTGGATTACCAAATGTAGGGAAATCAACTTTTATTTCAATGGTAACTAATGTTAAACCCAAAATTGCAAATTATCCTTTCACTACAATTATACCAAATTTAGGAGTAGCCAGAACTCTAGATTCTCGTGAGTTTGTAATTGCTGATATGCCAGGGTTGATTGAGGGAGCAAGTGATGGAAGAGGTTTAGGACATCAATTTTTAAAACATATTGAAAGAACTTCAGTTTTATGTCATATTGTAGACATGAGTGCTGTTGATCCTGTTGATAATTATTTGAAAATAAATTCAGAGTTGAGTAAGTATGATTCAACATTAATGAATAGACCACAAATTGTACTTGCTAATAAAATGGATATTGAAAATGCAAAAGATAATTTAAAAAGATTTAAAAAAGAGATTACTGATGTGGAAATTTTTGAAACAATTGCTATAGTTAAAAAAGGGTTAGATTCTGTAATTTTTAAACTTGCTGATCTTGTTGATAAAACACCAAAATTTTATGGTTCACTTGATGAAAATAATTTAGAAAATCATGTTAAATATACTTTTGAAAAAGTTGAAGATAATTTTGAAATTAACAAACTAGACAAAGGACTTTTTGAGATAAGTGGAAATAAAATTGAAAAAATATTCTTAAAAACAAACTTTGACCAAGAAGATTCAATATTAAAATTTGCATCAACGCTTCGTAGAATGGGAATAGAGGATGAACTTAGAAAACTAGGATGTATAGATGGTGATACTGTTAGAATAATGAATTTTGAGTTTGAAATGCATGATTAGGAGGTATGAATGAGTATTTTAGAGTATAAAAACTATCTTGTAAATTGGCTGAAAGAATGTGTTGAAGAAGCAAATGCTTCAGGTTTAGTTGTTGGAATAAGTGGTGGTATTGATAGTGCATTAGTTGCTAATTTAATTAAAGAAGCTACTAATGATAATTATTTAGGAATTATCATTCCAATTGAGACCGATAACATCGATTTAATAGATGCTCATGAGTTAGTTACAAATTGTGAGTTGAATCATATAGAGTTAACTTTAGATTCTGTTTTTAATAGTTTTAAAAATGTATATGATTACAAAAAATCAAATAGTTTATCCAATATCAAGGCTAGAATTAGAATGACTCAGCTTTATGCAATTGCAAGTGAACACAATTATTTAGTTGTTGGTACAGATAATAAATGTGAATGGTATACAGGGTTTTTCACAAAATATGGTGATGGTGGTGTTGATATTGCTCCACTTATTCATTTAAATAAATCGGAAGTATATGAGATGGCGAAATTATACAATATTCCAAAATCTATACTGGAAAAAAAACCTAGTGCAGGTCTTGGTTCCAATCTAACAGATGAAGAGGAAATGGGAGTTAAATATGAAACTTTAGACAAGTTTTTACGTGGAGAAAGCGTGGATAAAAATTCAACTTCTATAATAAATAAACTACATTTACAGTCTGAACATAAGCGTGTAGGGATAAAATTTCCCAATGTAGATATAGAAAGATAAATAAATTTTATATTTAAAGATATAATGGCTAAGAGGTGATTTATATGAAATTTAATAGTTGTAACTTGAGTCAAAAGATGTTGGATACTCTTAATGATCTCAAGATTATAGAAATGACTAAAATACAAGAGGAAGTGATTCCACTTGCATTGAAAAATAAGAATGTTGTTGGAATTAGTGATACAGGAAGTGGAAAAACATATGCTTTCTTAATTCCAATAATAGAAAAAATTGATGTTAATATTAAAGAAGTTCAAGCAGTTATAATTTCACCTACGAGAGAACTTGCAACGCAATTATATTATGTATGTTTAGAATTAGTTAATAATTATAATTCTGAAATTAAAGTAGGAAAATTTGTTGGTGGTAGTGATAAAAAAACGTCTAAATTAACTAGTCAAATTGTTATTGGAACCCCTGGAAGACTTCATGATTTGTTTATAAAAGAAAATTTACTAAGAATTGATCAAACAAGAACTTTAGTTATTGATGAAGCTGATATGGTATTTGAGGATAATTATATCCATAGTATTGATGAAATTAAAGGTAAATTAACTAAAAATGATATTTTATATATGGTATTTTCGGCAACGATTAATTCAAATTTAAGTTCTTTTTTAAAAAAATATTTAAAAAATACGAAGATTATTGATTGTAGCACTGTTAAAGGAATTAATTCAAATGTTATGCATATACTTATTAAATCCAAGTATGATAGAAAAGATCAAAAGTTATTAGAAATTCTTCAAAGTATTAATCCTTATACTTGTCTTATTTTTGCAAGTAAAAAAACCGAAGTTGATCGCCTTTATAATCTTCTTAGTAATTATGGTTATAAAGTAGGAATGATACATGGGAATATGCAACCTAGGCAGAGAAATCGTGTTATGAAAGATATGTTGAATGATCGTTATCAATACTTGGTTGCAAGTGATATTGCAAGTAGGGGAATTGATTTAGAAATGGTTACTCATGTCATTAGTTATGACTTACCATCGGAACTTATTTTTTATTCTCACCGAAGTGGAAGAACAGGAAGATTTAATTCAAATGGAATTTCTATTCTGTTGTATGATGAAAAAGATTTAGTTTCAATTAATAAAATTCAAAAAACGGGGATAGATTTTAAATATTATCATATTATAAAAAATGAGCTAGTTGAAAAGAAAGAATTCTTTTTTAAAAAAAATAAAAAGGGGTTAGATGTTATTATTACTAATAAAGAAAGAAAAGTAAAACCAGGATATAAGAAAAAACAGAAAGATAAGTTTGATAAAGCTAAAAAAAAATCAAATAGAAAAGTAAGGTGAAAAATGTTGATAATTGGTAGTCATGTAAGCTGTAGTGGAAAAGAAATGCTTTTGGGTAGTGTTGAAGAAGCTATATCGTATAATGCTAATACATTTATGTTTTATACAGGTGCACCTCAAAATACTAAAAGAAAAAGAATTGATGAGTTTAATGTATCTAAAGCAAAAGAATTGATGAGTTTAAATGGTATTGATTTTAATAATATAATTGTTCATGCTCCCTATATAATTAATCTTGCAAATACTACAAATATAAAAACGTTTGAGCTTGCAGTAGAATTTTTAAAAAAAGAAATTATAAGGTGTGAAAAAATTGGAATAAAAACGATTGTTTTACATCCTGGGAGCCATGTCAATAAGGGAAGTGACGTAGGTATTAAGCGTATTATAGAGGGATTGAATTTGGTTTTAAGAGAGAACCAAACTGTTAGTATTGCTATTGAAACAATGAGTGGAAAAGGAAGTGAATGTGGTTGCACATTTGAAGAAATAGCTCAAATTATTGATGGTGTAAAGTTAAATCATTTACTAAAAGTTTGTTTAGATACTTGTCACTTAAATGACGCAGGTTACGACATAGTTAATGATTTAGATAATGTAATTGATAAATTTGATAAAATAATTGGTTTAGATAAAATTTCTGTGATTCATGTAAATGATAGTAAAAATATCTTAGGAGCAAAAAAAGATCGTCATGAGAATATTGGATATGGAACTATTGGATTCGACGCATTACTTAAAATAATTTATCATCCTAGTTTTAATAATATTCCAATGATTTTAGAAACTCCATACATTGATAATGGAAGTGATAGCAAACTTAAATATTCACCATACAAGTACGAGATAGCAATGATTAAAAATAAATGTTTTGATGAATCTTTAAAAAAAAAGGTAATTCTTGATGAATAATTTTAAAGCCACTCGCAGATTCATTTGTTCAATAATTATTTCCTTAATTTCCTACCACTTCTTTATGAAAGATTTATTTAACGACTTGATTTCAGTAAGTATAGATATTCATATGATTTTATTTTTATGTTCAAGTTACATCATTTACATTGTAATATATTTGATTTTAGATAGAAAGGTTGGAAGTAAAGAAATTCATACATTAAAATTTATGTATACAATTTTTCTAATTACACTATTTTTTTCAAAAGACATAAATACTGATATTGGATATATTAAAATGTTTAACTTGAATGTAATGGGAATATTATATAGTTTTGAAAGCAATAATGGGATTTTATTTTTTGTTATGAATATTGTACTTATAATTCCTATTGGTTTTATGTATAGAAAGTTTAATAGTATATTAAAATTTTTATTTCCATTATTATTGTTTGTAGTAATTGAGTATGTGCAATATACAAGTGGAGTAGGAGTATTTGATATAAATGATATAATTTTAAATACTTTAGGATTTTATATAGGAACTTTTATATTTTCTAAAGTCAAATAAAATGTATTATTTTATTGCATTGTTTAATATTAATGGGTAATTTTCTTAAATATAATTAATATTTAGTTGTATTTCTTTACAAAAGATGTTATAATATTTTAGAAATGTTAAAGTGAAGGGAGGCGTGTGAATATGGCAAAGACAGTTGTAAGAGATAATGAAAGTCTAGATGACGCTTTAAAAAGATTCAAAAGAAACGTTGCATCTTCTGGTACTTTAGCAGAGTCTCGTAAAAGAGAATTTTACGAACGCCCAGGGATTAAAAAACGTAAGAAAAGAGAAGCAGCTCAAAGAAAAAAATTTAAATAATTAGATTTTATGAGGAACATAGGTTCCTCTTTTATATATGTTGGAGGGATTATGGTGGAATTTAAGTACTTCTTTAATTTTAATTCAGCTGAAAAAGAAGAATTATTTTCTAGTAATAATAATATGATATCAAAGTTTCTGGCTTTTGAATATAATATTAATATCAAAGGTAGAGTACCAAATGTTACTGTTGTAAGTGATATAAATGAAAAAAAGACTATTCACTTTTTAAATAAAATTACTGATCTTATTAATAGAGATATTGATGTAAAAACTTCCAGTATCGCTATTTTATATGATTCTTTAGAAAATGACAGCAATAGTTATAGAAATTATGGTATTATATCTGATTATAAAGGGAATAAAATTAGAACTAAAAGTAATAATCAACATAAGTATATTAAAAATATTGAAAACAATGATTTGGTATTTGGTGTCGGTCCTGCTGGTACAGGGAAAACATTCTTAGCTGTTTGTATGGCTGTTAAAATGTTAAAAAATAATGATATTGAAAAAATAATTATTGCGCGTCCTGCAGTTGAAGCGGGAGAGAGTTTGGGCTTTTTACCTGGTGATTTAAAAGATAAGGTGGATCCTTTCTTGCAACCAATTTACGATGGATTAAATCTATTACTTAGTACCAATGTTGTTGAACGATACATTGAAAGAAAAATCATAGAGATTGCTCCTATTGCTTATATGAGGGGGAGAACTTTGAATAATGCATTTATTATTTTAGATGAAGCACAAAATACGACGAAAGAGCAAATGAAAATGTTTTTAACTAGGCTCGGTGTCGACTCAAAGATGGTAATTACTGGGGATGATTCTCAAATTGATTTAAAAAATAAATTTGACAGTGGATTATTACATAGTATAAACATTCTATCAAATATTAAGGGGATAAGTATCATTAAACTAGATACAATTGATGTAATGAGACACTATTTAGTAAGAAAAATTATTAAAGCTTATAATAAGGAGATATAGTATTGTATGGTTATATTTATTTCAAAATTATGTATAAAACTTAGTAAAATATTTGGTAATCACGGATCTAGTATAGGTGGAAAAATTGCTAGGCATTTAGATAAAAACATTTTAAAAAAGTTGTCTAAAAATGTAAAAATTGTTATTGTTATAACTGGTACAAATGGTAAAACAACAACTTCAAATTTAATTGCTTCTTGCTTTGATAAAAAAATTATACATAATAGTAAAGGAGCTAATATGTATCAGGGAATTGTTAACGCTTTTTTAGAGACTAAAAGTGATACAGCAGTATTAGAAGTTGATGAAGGAAGTATTGAAAAAGTTTTCAAAGATTTGAGAGTTGATTATTTTGTAATTACTAATTTCTTCAGAGACCAACTTGATAGATATTCAGAAATTGATATGATAATTGAGAAAATAAAAAACTCTATACAATCAAATACCAAATTAATTTTAAATGCTAATGATCCGTTTACGATGAAACTGGATAATAATAATAGTATATACTATGGAATTAGTAGTGACTATCTAGGCTTTAAAAATTTTGAAATATCTGAGTCAAAATATTGTCCCCATTGTCATAAAAAGTTAATTTATAGCAAATTATTTTATCTACAAGTTGGTTATTATAGTTGTGAAAATTGTGAATTTAAAACTCCTCATCTTAGCGCTGTTGCTAGTGAATTTACAAATGACTTTGTTGTTATTAATGGTGAAAAATTTAAACATAACTTAATGGGAAATTATAATATTTTTAATTTCTGTGCAACTTATTGTATTGCAAAAGAGTTAGATTTAGATGTAGATAATGGTTTTATCAAATACAAATCATACGATGGAAGAATGCAAAAAATTGGTAAGCATATTGTTACACTGGCAAAAAATCCTAGTGGAATGAATTTATCATTGTTACAGATAAATTCTGAGTTTAAAAATGTATTATTCATTTTAAATGATAATTTTGTGGACGGTATAGATATTAGTTGGATATGGGACGCTGATTTTGAATTGTTAAAAAATAATTATGAATTTTTTGTTGCTGGTCTAAGAAAAGAAGATATGGCACTAAGATTAAAATATGCGGGGATTTCTAGTAAAAATATACATATTATAAATAACTTGAACAAAGAATCTATGTATATTTTAAATGATATGACGTTTTGTATTTCTAGTTTTACTGGTATCGAAGAAATTAAATCGATAGTTGAAAAGAGGGTGAATATATGAAAGTAGTACTTTATCATTTATTTCCAGATTTACTCAATTTATATGGAGATTATGGAAATATTGTTTCTTTGAAGTTTCATCTTGAAAGCTTAGGTATTGATGTTGATTATAAAAAAATATTAGATATTAGTGATTTTGATAAAAATGAATGTAGTTTTATTTTAATAGGTGGTGGTAGCGATCGCGAGCAAGCTATTGTTACAAAAAAATTAAGAGAAATCAAAGATGAATTAAAAGAACTGATTGAAAATAATGTTCCTTTACTTGCTATATGTGGAGGTTATCAATTTCTTGGTAAACATTATCAATCACTAGATGGGACACTTATTGAAGGTTTAAAGATTTTTGATTATGTTTCTAAAGCTACAAAAAATAGGATGGTTGGAAATATTATTATTTCAACAGACGAAGGTGAAATAGTAGGTTTTGAAAATCACAGTGGAGAAACAATTCATTCATCTAGGACACTTGGTAAAGTCATAAAGGGTTACGGAAATACTAGTGAGGGTGATTATGAAGGTTTTAAATATAAAAATGTTGTAGGGACGTATATGCATGGACCAATTTTACCAAAAAATTCGCCATTATTGAAATGGTTTATTTCTAAAATATTAAAATATGAAAATATTGAAATATCACTTGAAAAACTTAATTTTGAAATGGAAGATTATACAAGAAAAGTTGTTATAAACAAATTAAAAAATAATCAAAACTGATTATTTTTTAATTTGTTTATTTTCTCATAAAAAAGGTTTAAATGTTGTTCGTATTTATTGTTTTTTAAAACTAAATACTTTTTGTTAATTAAATCAGTAGGTAGATATTGTTGCTTTACCCAATGATTATAATTATGAGGATAAATATAGTTAATACTATGATGTTTTATATTGTTTGGTATATCTAATTGATAAAGTTTTTTTGTATCATCAATTGCATTTTTAATTGCTTTGTAAGAAGAATTAGATTTAGGAGATAAGCTTAATTCTATAACTGCAAATGCTAATGGATGAGTTGCTTCTGGTAATCCTAATTCTTTAGCAGTAGAAACTGCAGTGTGTATTTTTTGGTGAAGTAGAGGATTCGCTAGACCAATATCTTCATAAGTTATAACTAATAATCTACGAGTAATTATTTCTAAGTCACCTAAGTTTATTAATTGTGCTAAATAATGCAAAGCTGCGTCTACGTCGCTACCTCTAATTGATTTTTGAAATGCACTGATTAAATCATAATAATAATCACTATTTTTGTCGATTAAAAACATTCTTTTTGGATTTAAATTTAAGAAGTCTTGTATAGAAATGTGATTATTATTAGAGATAATAATTAAAGTATCAAATTGATTAATAGCATATCTCATATCTCCATTGGAGTTATTTACAATAGCGTCATATACATCATAGTCAACATTATATTCACTATAATTTTTATCATGTATCTTTGTTAATTTATCTTTAATATTACTTTTACTTAAATGAGTAAACTCAAACATATGAACTCTTGAACGAATAGCGGGATTTAAACTATGATACGGATTAATTGTAGTTATTCCAATAATTATTAATTTAGAACTTTCAAGAAATGATAAAAGTATGTCTTGTTTGTCCTTGTTCATTCTATGTATTTCATCTATAACAATAATATACTTGTCAAACATAATAGAAGTATCAAGAATTTCTAATAATTTTTGTTTATTATCAATTGCTGCGTTAAAATAACTATTTTCAATACAAAGTATATTACAAATTATTCTTGCAAGTGATGTTTTTCCAGTCCCAGCAGGACCATAAAATATAGATGATTTCATTTCATTCTTGTCAATAAGTTTTTTTAGAGCACCATTTTTACCAACTAAATGTGATTGTCCACAAAAGTCATTTAAATTATTTGCTGCATATTTTTTCATAATATTATCCTACCAACACGTTTTCTTCAGCATATGTAAATTGATCTGAAGAATGATCTTCATTTGACCATACACCTAACATTGTAGTTATTCCAATTTGTCCAGTAAACATTATTACAATAAGAACAAACTGACTAATTTTAGATAATCCAGCAGTTATTCCAGTTGATAGTCCAGTCGTTCCAAATGCGCTTGCTACTTCAAACATAACATCACTTGCTGAAATATTATCAATTGTAAGAATTATTATTGATCCAATAAATAATATCATAATACCAAGTGAAAAAGTTAGAAAAGCATTTGTTACTGTTTTATTAGGTAAGCATCGCTTAAATGCAACAACTTGATTACGATTAATTGATTTGTTATAGACATACACGGCAATGACAGCAAATGTTGTAGTTCTTATTCCACCCCCTGTTGATGAAGGAGCAGCACCAATGAACATCATTATTGTCATAATAAAGATTGTAGAACTACTAAATCTTGATAACTCTGTTGTTGCAAATCCAGCATTTCTTGTTGTAACGGACTGAAAAAGGGATAAGAATATTTTATCTGTAAATGTATTATCGTTGTAAGCTAGTCCATTATTATATTCTACAAAAAATATGAATAAGAATCCAATTATTAATATAATGAAATAAGAACTTAAAGTCAATTTGCTAAACAATGATATTCTGAATATCTGTTTTTTTCGTTTAATTTTGTGAGAAATATATCTTGAAAATTCAATGATAATTGGAAATCCAATTCCACCAAATATTATTAAGAACATAAAAACAAATTGAATAAAATAATCATGACTATAATTAATTAATGAATTACCAAATAAGTCAAATCCTGCATTATTAATTGCACTAACAGAATGAAACAAGCCATTCCAAAGACTTTTACTTATAGACATATCATATTGAAAGTAAAATCTTTGGGCTAATAAGCCAAATCCAAGGGAAGTAATTATTAAAGTTATTATTAAAATTTGTTTAACTAATTTAGCCATTCCACTATTTTGATTATGCTGTTGTTCATTCATCAATAACCTTCTGTTTTTTGAGTCTAACTTTAATCTAAATAGTAAGTA
>JBKEDG010000053.1:0-2758 GCA_047975285.1 Bacilli bacterium
AAGATTTGAGACTCAATTGTTTCAAGTCTTTCTTGGTATAAAAAGTGCGATTGTTTTAAAGCTGACTAATACTTCGAACTTTATATAACTAATAAATACAGAGCATAATTTAAAGCGTGCATTCTACAGCCTCAAAATCATGATGTATTAAGAATGGAGAATCCGGTTAATAGAAACTATGATTTCAAAGACCTTGGTGTCGAAAAAGAGGATTATGGCAAGTATATATCAAGTATTGAAGTAATAGTTGAAATAGAGCGCAATATAGCAAAGCTTGCTTTGTTTCAAAATTTAAACTCAAAATGATAAACAGGGTTAAAGGAGTAGTATGGATGAGATAAAAGTAGATGTCGCATTAGTATTGAATCAATCTAAAATAGCAAGTAAGGAGTTAGAAAACGTTGAACACTGCATGGAGGCTTTAAAGCAAAAGTATAGTGATTATTTAGGAGATATGAAATCAAACGAATTTATAAAAGAATATTGTAGAGTTTGATGCTGAATTTCAACTACTAATTGAAAAAATAAACGAAGGTGAACTAACTGATGTAGGTGAAATAATTGATAATGTTAGTGATGTTTTCTTCTAAAAGTAAGGATGAATGAAATGTCGTATATTAAAAAAAATGAAAAACAAGATGCATCAATAATAGTAATAATAAGTATAGGGTTTTCGATTCTAAACTTATTGACAATAGTATATTATCCGAAGTTATTAATAATATCAATTATAATAGTTACATTTTTATTAATTCTAACAGGATTAAATGTAGTAAAAATATATATAAAAATGGAAAAACAATATGAGGTAGGTAATTCATATATAAAACGAAAGTTTGGTACAATAGGCACTCTCTTTATTGCCTGCTATACTGCATTGGTTATTTTTTGTTATTTATTAGCACAAAGTAATAAAGGAGTAGCATTAATAATCTTTTTAATAGGAATATTTGTACCAATTGATAATTTAGCAATTAATAAACTGTGGTGTAATTATGATAAAAAAAAGTATTATGAGATAGATAGGTTAAACCCAAGTCAAAAAAAATATTGGAATGAACCTGCAAGTATATATCATAAAAGAAAGCAGTGGTAACTGTTTTTCGAATTTTATTGCAGCAGAGTAATATAATAAGTTAGGTCTGGAACAGAAATTAGTTCCAAATCTTTTGCAGTTAAAAATAAAAGAATATTATTGACAAGAAAAATTTCTAAGTAATTTTAAAATCAAAAACTATAGGATCAATATTAATGAAATGCTAGAACTATTACTTTAAAATATTAACCTGTACATATCAAATAACCAACCCATTTGAGAAATTAGAATTAAGATATGAAGAGGCGGATGAGGAGCTTAAACAATTATATGAATCAAATCAAGTACAAAAACCACTACCCCACTTATTTCTAATTAGTGATGAGTTTGCGGAGCTTAAAGCAGAGCAACCAGACTTTATGAAGGAACTTGTATCAGCAGCACGTATAGGTAGAAGTTTAGGTATCCACCTAATTCTAGCAACCCAAAAACCGGATGGTGTAGTAGATGATCAAATATGGTCAAATAGTAAATTCAAGTTATGTCTTAAAGTAGCGGAAGAAGCAGATAGTAAGGCACTATTAAAGACACCAGATGCGGCTTACATTACGAATCCAGGAAGAGGATATTTAAAAGTCGGAACAAATGAGCTGTACGAGCTATTTCAAAGTGGATACAGTGGAGCACCTTATATTGAAAGTGCAAATAATGAACTTACCTGCAGACCCGAAGTATACCAATTAGATATGTATGGTAATAAAACATTACTTAATCCAGAAGATTGCACAACAGAAGCCGAACAAGAAGGAATTCAAGACACGGAACTTGATGTAGTACTAGAGACAATAGAAGATACATATAAACAAGCGAAATTAACTGAAGTGAGAAAGCCATGGTTACCACCGCTTAAAAATTATTCTTACGTACCTATTAATCCCCTAGAAGAAATTGATGAACTAAGATTATCAGTTAACTTGGGTACAATCGATTTACCTAATCAACAAGCACAAATGGATTATGTTGTAGACTTTGAAGAAGAAGGACATATGATTGTATTTGCAAGTAGTGGAATGGGTAAAACATTCACAGCGATGTCAGTTATTATGAAGCTAGCTAGTCAAAATAGTCCAAAGCAAATGAAAGCGTTCATCTTTGACTTAGGAGATGGTGGATTGTTAGGTCTTAAAGATTTGAAACATACGAGTGAGTATTTTACATTAGATTTTGATGAGAAGCAAAAACAGTTTTGTGATTTTATAAAGAAAGAGATAGCGTTCCGTAAACAAGAATTTATGAGTAAACGCGTAAGTTCATTTAAGATGTATAATCAATCTGAGGAATCTAAGATGCAGTCTATATTTATTGTAATAGACTCATATGAGAATTTATCAGCATTAGATGAAACTGTAATAAATACGCTTAAGATGCTTATTAAAGATGGTGCAAACTTGGGTATTTATTTAATTATTGGAACCTTAAGTCCAAATGACATCAAACAAAATGAAATGTTAAACTTTAGAAATATATTATTATTACATACAGCTAATAGCCAGGATGTGGGTACAGTTCTTAAGAAAACAACATTACCAGAACAAGAAATACCTGGACGTGGTCGTGTGTTAGTAGATGATGTTGAAGTAGTGCAGGTAGATAGTCCAGTTGAGCAAGGCGATCCAATAGAACAAACAAAGATGTTAAATGAGTTAGTATTAGCAATTAATA
>JBKEDG010000054.1:0-2212 GCA_047975285.1 Bacilli bacterium
GTTATCGATATTTTGAAGAATTTATGAATATGTTTGAATCGATATAGATTTATTAAATTGAATACCAAGTAAAAATCAAGTTTAACAAGATAACTTGAAAATTTAGTTACGCACAAAAATGAAAAATCTTACAAATAAATTGACTTCGGATACATTGTTTTAACATATGCTGTGAATTCTCCCTTTTTGCACTATTATGAATATTTCGGGTATAATACCAAAAAATATTTTTTTCATTTTTCATCCCCATTTATTTTTATTTTATTACCATTTTTTCAATTCTATTTACTATTGCTAAAAGTGAAAACGTAATAGCAATTATAACAGCAATTAATGCAAACACTAATGCGGTTTGATATGAGCTGTAAGCCCTACTAATCAGTATTCCAATCCCAACTTTCCCACCTAAATACTCACCACTTATAGCACTCACGACACTATATGTTGTTGCAATCTTAATACCACTGAAAATCTCATTGCTAGCTAGTGGAAAATACAAATAACGATACATTTTGTATTTATTGGTAGTTAAAGACCTAATATATAAATAATGTGAGTTTGATATATCTGAAAAAGCTCTTGTCGTTGTTATAACAATCGAAAATACACTATAAATAATAACTAATAGAACTTTCGACTCATATCCTATTCCGAACCACATAATAATAAGTGGTGCAACCGCGATTATCGGAATAATTTGAATAACCGATATAAAATTGATTACAAAGGCCTTTAGTAATTTGCTTTCATTAATTATAATTGATAATAATAAAGCAAGCACGATTGCAATACTTAAACCTACTAAGGTTTCTGCTATTGTTGCCATTGAATTGTAAGCAATACTTTGAAAATTTTGTATAAAACTGATTACTATTTGGTCAATCGACGGTAATATTGTTTGATTGATATCAAGCAGCTGATGAATCAATTGGTACCCAATAATTACAAAAATAGTAATAATAATTTTTTTAACTGTTGTCATTTCACTCCTTAGGGAGCATGGTTTGAGAATAAAAAATGGCATAACGAAAGCGTTATACCATACATAAATGTATTGTACTTACTACGCTAGTATTAACTAGATCAGTTTCTAACGGTAATTCTCAACCTTGCGGTACCCGTGTACTATTCAATCAAATGATACTATTTTTTTTCATTCTTGTCAAATAATATCAAGCCACTTGTTGGACAAAATATTTGTGATTCTCAGTTTCTTCAATCACTTCTTCTGAATTTTCATGTTTTCTAACCATTGGCGATTTATACACCCACTAAGGAGTACTAGGATTACTAGTAGCATTATTGGCTGCTCTTTAATATTACTTCCAATTTTATGGTGTATAATTATTTATTAGTCAATCTTTTTATATGCGCTTATTGATTTACAATAACATTAAAATTTTGCTTACCAATTATATACTGGCGGTCTTGAAATCATTGCAATACTATCCTTATTGAAAATTGAGTACTCAGTCTCTGAATCCATATATGTTATTATAGGGATGCTACTCTCATCACTATATGATAA
Organism: Bacilli bacterium; assembly: GCA_047975285.1. Classification (GTDB taxonomy): domain Bacteria; phylum Bacillota_I; class Bacilli_A; order JBKEDG01; family JBKEDG01; genus JBKEDG01. The sequence goes on from JBKEDG010000054.1 coordinate 1,529, forward strand.
TTGTCTGATGTCTAAGGATATATGATCTGGGTTGTAATATTCTTTTGATAATTCTTCCACTTGTTCTAAACTAACTCCTTCTTCCTTTAAATTTTCCGGATCAAAACTTATTCTTAATTCTGTATTGCAATTTAAAAAATCTAAATACTCTAGCATATCTAACTCTTCTAGATTTTGATCACCTAAATATTCTTTTATTTCCTTATCTGTACGATACTTATTCACATCACAATACATGCTTTGATTTTCTAATTGCCACTGCTTATCTTCTTCTTCATAAAAGAAATAACCTTCATCTATATCAGTATTTTCATGTATATAATAATGGATATTATTTTCATCTAATTTTTTAAAGAAATCTATTAAATAATTTCCTTGTTCTTCATCAAATATATAATCATTATATATGTACTTTTGTAAGTAAATTTCAGATACTGAAATGTTGTCAAACACTTTCTTATTAGCACCCATATCTCGTAATATTAAATAATTATATTCTGTAGTTTTATCCTGGTTCACATATCCATCCCCATATATCATTCCCGGGGTATATTCGACTCCAAATGAATTATCCGGAAATAGCTCACATAGTAAATCCTCTCCAAGACAACCTGTACCTGTCTGAGAAAAATCTGAGTCATCAAAGTAATTTTCCTCTTGAATATCATCTATAAGCTTTTCATA
>JBKEDG010000055.1:0-3620 GCA_047975285.1 Bacilli bacterium
ATAGAAGTACAATTGAGTACAATGATATAGAATATATTTATATTGATGATCCTATTTCTTCACTTGATGATAATCATGTTGTTGATGTCGGTGTAGATATTAAAAAGTTATTATCTAAGTCTGAAAATGAAAGTTTGAAGTTTGTTGTTTCGACACATCATTCTTTATTTTATAATATTTTATATAATGAATTTAATCAGAAAGACATAAAAGGAAAGAAAGTTTTTTATACTTTTTCAAAAGATGAACTAAATTATTACTTAAAAGAAGCGAAGGATAGTCCTTTTGGATATCACTTGTTAATAAAAGATGAAATACAAAAAGCAATTCAAGGTGATAAAATTGAAAAATATCATTTTGCTTTATTTAGAAACTTACTAGAGAAAACTTCTAATTATTTGGGGTATCAAAACTGGTCAGATTGTTTAGTAGGAGAAGGAATACAAGAGAATCAAGATGCATATGCAAGAAGAATTAATTTATATAGTCATAATAAACATTCTGATTTGGAAGGCAAAGAGCTTCAACCTCAAGAAAAAGAAATTTTGAAACTTCTTTTTAGTAAATTTATTGAACATTTTAAGTGGAATAAGGAAATATGAATTATGAAAGAAACAGTTATGTATAATAGTATAGCGGAAATGACAAATGGAATAATTTTATCTGAGTTTGTAAAGCCAATCTTTATTCGTGAAGGTTACCAAAGTGAATGGGAACTAGAAACTGAAATGATTGAAAACTTAGTATCTCAAGGTTATGAAAAAATTAATGTTACAAATAATGATGATTTATTTGTGAATTTAAAGTTGCAGATTGAGAGATTAAATGATGTTGAATTTACTCATGAGGAATGGAATAGATTTTTACTTGAATATTTAAATTCTCCAAATGATGGTGTTATTGAAAAGGCAAAAAAAATTCAAGAAGATTATATTTATGATTTTGTTTTTGATAATGGCTATATTAAAAATATTAAAATTATTGATAAGGAAAATATTCATAATAATAAGTTACAAGTTACAAGCCAGTTTACGCAAGCGGGGAAGCACAAGAATCGCTATGATGTAACTATCTTAGTCAATGGATTGCCTTTAGTTCAAGTTGAATTGAAAAAGCGAGGTGTAAGTTTAAAAGAGGCATTTAATCAAATTCATAGATATAGTAAAGAAAGTTACAATGAAAAAAATTCATTGTTTAAGTTTATTCAAATTTTTGTTATTTCAAATGGAACAAATACAAAGTATTTTGCAAACACCACTTTAAAAAGCAAACACAATTTTGAATTTACCTGTGACTGGGCAGATGCTAAAAATAATAGAATTGATGATTTAGTGGATTTTACTTCAACATTTTTTGAGAAACGAGTTCTTTTGGAATTATTAACCAAATATTGTGTGTTTACTTCAGAAAATGAATTACTTATTATGAGACCATATCAAATTGCGGCAACAGAACGAATAGTTTGGAAAATTATCAGCAGTTACAATGCAAGCAGTTGGGGAAAACCAAGTTCAGGTGGATATATTTGGCATACTACGGGCAGTGGAAAAACTTTAACAAGTTTCAAAGCTGCTAGACTTGCTACAAGTCTTGAGTATGTAGATAAGGTCTTTTTTGTAGTTGATAGAAAGGACTTAGACTATCAAACGATGAAAGAATATCAAAAATTTCAGCAAGATAGTGTTAATGGTAGTAGGGACACACAGGCATTAAAGAAGAGTATAGAAAACAATGATGGAAAGATTATTGTCACAACTATTCAAAAATTAAATCAATTTATTAAAACAAATCCAAATCATGATATTTATAATAAACAATGTGTTTTGATCTTTGATGAGTGTCATAGATCACAATTTGGTGAAGCGCAAAAAAATATTCAAAAAAGTTTCAAAAAATATTACCAATTTGGATTTACAGGTACGCCAATTTTCCGAGAAAATGCGGTTGGTATTTCGACTACTGCTGATGTATTTGGCGCACAACTTCATAGCTATGTAATTACCGATGCAATTAAAGATAAAAAAGTTTTAAAATTTAAAGTAGATTATAATGATATTTTACCTAAATTTAAAGCGGTTGAGAGTAATGTTGCAAATATTGTGGATGAAAAAGAACTTAAAAAAATGGAAAAAGAAATGCTTACTCATCCAGAAAGAATTGAGGCAATTACAAAGCATATCTTACGTGTATATAATGCTAAGACACACAGAAATGAACATTTTTCACTTAAGGATAAAGTATCGTGTGGATTTAATGCTATGTTTGCAGTACAAAGCATTGATGCGGCAAAACTTTATTATGAAGAATTACTAAAACAACAAGAAGATATGCCAGAGGAAAAACGATTGAATATTGCAACTATTTATAGTTTTTCAGCAAATGAATGTAATAAATCAATAGGTGAAATAAGTGATGAATCTTTTGAAACAACAGCTCTTGACAGCACTGCTAAAGAATTTTTAAATAAAGTTATTCAAGACTATAATGCAAAGTTCAAGACTAATTTTTCGACAGAATCTAAAGAATTTCAAAATTATTATAAGGATTTATCAATGCGTGTTAAAAATAAAGAAGTTGATATATTAATTGTAGTGGGAATGTTTTTAACAGGATTTGATGCTCCGACATTAAATACTTTATTTGTCGATAAAAACCTAAGTTATCATGGACTTATGCAAGCTTTTTCAAGAACTAATCGTATTTTTAATACAGTAAAAACTTTTGGAAACATTGTGTGTTTTCGTAATTTAGAAAATGCAACAAAAGAAGCTATTAGAACATTTGGTAAAGAAAATGATATTAATATAATTCTTGAGAAAAGTCATGATGAGTATATGAACGGTTTTACTGATGAAGAAACAGGTGAAAAAGTTCGTGGTTATAAAAATATATGTAAAGAAATTCTTGAAAAATTTCCTAATCCAGTTGATATTGCTAGGGACTCTGACAAAAAAGAGTTTTGTAAACTATTTGGTGAATTATTAAAACTTCAAAACATTCTCAAGAATTATGATGAATTTAAACACCAAGAATCTGTTATATCAGAATCATTAATGCAGGATATGAAGAGTGTTTACGTTGATATAAAATAAGAAATTCAACGTTTTAGAACTAGTGAAGAAGTTGAAGTGGATTTTTCTGATGTTGAGTTTCAAATTGAATTGTTAAAAACTGATGAAATTAATTTGGATTATATCTTAAATTTGATTTTAGAGAAATCAAAAGAGTTTGAAAACAAAGATAATCTTAAACTTGAAATTACGCGTATAATAAAATCTAGTATTGATACACGTGCAAAGGAAAATTTAATATTGGGTTTTGTTGATAATGTAGAACTTTCTAATATTGTAAACAATGATGAAATAATGCAAACGTTTTATGAATACGCAAAAGAAGAAAAAGCAAAAGCTATTATGCAGATAATAGGTAAAGAAAATTTAAAGGGAGATGCTGATAGATATATTAGAAAGTCAATTGAAAAAGGCTATGCTACTGCTTCAGGTACAGAATTAGATAGTATTATGCCTCCAACATCGCGTAGAGCTGGAGCGAGAGAGGAAAAAAAGCATGAAGTTTTTTAAAAAATACAAAATCTAGTTTATATATTTATTTAAATATAA
>JBKEDG010000056.1:0-4955 GCA_047975285.1 Bacilli bacterium
AAAGCATATGTACCATCAACTGTTGAACAAAATAAAATTGGAACTTTCTTTCACCAGCTCTACAACCTCATCACCCTTCATCAGCGTAAGTGCGATAAACTTAAAGAATTGAAAAAAACTTTATTAAAAAACATGTTTGTATGATATAAAGGAGATAAAACAATGAAAAATACAAATGAAATTACATCAAAATTATGGAATATGGCAAATAAATTAAGAGGAACTATGGATGCTAGTGAGTATAAAAATTATATTCTTCCATTTATGTTCTATCGCTATTTGTCTGACAATCAAGATAACTATTTAAAAGAAAATAGTTTGTCTGAATATTATGAAGTAACAAATGAAAGTGATTCAGAAGAATATTTAAAAGAAATAAGTAGTGGTATTGGATATGCAATTGCTCCAAAATTTACTTGGAATAATTTAGTTAAAAAAATTACAAGTCACAAAATAATTGCGAGTGATTTTCAAGAAATGTTAGATGAATTTGAAAAAAATTCTAAAAGAAATGAAAGTTCGGCATCTGATTTCTCAAATGTATTCTCAGATGTAAACTTAGGTGATAGCAGATTAGGATCGAGTACTAATGAGCGTGCAAATGCATTACAAGAAATAATCTTATTAATTAATGATTTTGATTTCAAAGATGAATCTGGTCGTGATATTTTGGGAGATGTTTATGAATATTTAATTGGTCAGTTTGCTGCCAATGCTGGTAAAAAAGGTGGAGAGTTCTATACACCTCATGAAGTTAGTCAAATATTATCCAAAATTGTTACTTTAGAAGCAGAAGATAACAAGGAACAATTTAGAGTTTATGATCCAACAATGGGATCTGGTTCGTTACTATTAACAGTTAAAAAAGAATTACCATATGGAGAAGAATTTGGTAGTGTAGATTTTTATGGTCAAGAGCTTAATACAACAACTTATAATCTAGCCAGAATGAATTTAATGATGCATGGTGTAAATTATCGTAATATGGAATTAAGACGTGCTGATACTTTAAATGCGGATTGGCCATTTGAAAAGAAAGATGAAGTTGAAATACCTTTAAGATTTGATGCAGTAGTCGCAAATCCGCCATATTCTCAAAAATGGGAAACCAAAACAATTAATAGAGAAAAAGATACAAGATTTAGAGAATATGGAGTAGCACCAGCATCAAAAGCAGATTATGCTTTTGTACTACATGGATTATATCATTTAGATAGTAAAGGTACAATGGCAATTGTCTTACCCCATGGAGTTTTATTTAGAGGTGGTGCTGAAGGAAAAATAAGAAAAAATATTATTGATAATAATTTACTAGACGCAGTAATTGGGTTGCCAACTAATTTATTCTATGGTACGTCAATTCCGACTTGTGTCCTTGTTTTAAAAGGAAAAGATGCAAAGAAAACAAAAGATATCTTATTTATTGATGCATCAAATGATTTTGAAAAAGGAAAGAATAAAAATAAATTATCAGTAGAAAATATTAATAAAATAATGGATACTTATAAAAATAGAGAAGATGTAGAAAAATATGCACATTTAGCTGACCTAGAAGAAATTAAAGAAAATGATTATAATTTGAATATTCCTCGTTATGTTGATACATTTGAAGAAGAAGAGGTAATACCTTTATCTCAAATTGCGGGTGAATACGCCGAAGTATCAATTGAGATTGAAGAAACTACAACTAAATTACTTGAAATGCTAAAAGAACTAAGTGGTTCTGATGAAGAGACTCAAAGTGAACTTAACGTACTAATAGACAAAATAAAAAAATAATCATTTAGGGATACACTAAATTTAATGAATGTGTTATACTATAATTGATTAAAATATGAGGGGGATTATATGAAAAAAATATTAATGTTATTTATACTTATTTTTTTAGTTGGATGTGGTGCTAGTGTAGAATCAGAAGTAGAATACAATAGTAAAGATGATTCAGTTGTTTTAACATCTAATGTAGAAATTAGCAGTGCTGAATTAGAGGAAGTAAATGGTGGGAAAGCTGCTATAAAAACTGCTTTAGAACAGTCACTATGGGATGAGGCTGTGCTAAGTGATGTAGGGACAGGTTTTTTGATTGAAACAAAATTTGATAGTCTTGAAGATTATAATAAATTTATGGTTGAAAAAACAAGTGAAGAAGGAATTACTTTTACTGAAAAGTTTAATACTTTAGGAGTGTTAAAAGAATATGAAGAAGGAGATAATGTTTCTGAATATCTTGACGGTGAAGCATCAGAAGTTTTTAATAAATTGACTTTTAGTGCATCAAGTGTAGATGTAGATGATATGATATCTAGTCACTATCTTACAACTTTTATCGACGGTTATGAATTTGAATATTCTGATGATATACTTACCATTGAAGATAATTATGATATGAGTAAACCCCAAATAACATATAATTATTCTCTTGATTTTGATAAGATAAAAGAAGAAAGTGTTGATGGTAATTTTTCAGCGGTATCGAGTGATTATAATGTCAAATTTGATATGAAAATAAGCAAGAAGGATAAGTATTATAAAAAAGCTAAGGAGAACTTAGAAAAATATGGATTTGATGTTAAATATGAAGATAAGAAGTTAAAAGTAAGTGGGAAATTTGATGCTAAAAGCAGTCATGTGTATTCACCACTTAATGTGCTAAATTGTCAATTATCAAAAGATAATTTATTTTATACTAAGTTTAAGTGTAATGAGAGTAAAAATGAGTACAGTAATACAAATTATTTAACAATCAATGAGAAAATATACTTTGATGATTACAAGTTTAAACATATTGTAAATGAAAAACTTGATATTTCTAAAAAAATGAATAAAGAGGTAACTGAGTATAAATTAGTTAATATTATTGTGGTTGGGGGAATCTTCCTAATACTGCTTATATTAGGTCTTATAATTTTCAAATCTCGTAAAAAAGATGATGGGGTTTATAGTAAGATGAAACATGCCCTTACAGGTTCAAATGAAACTTCTAAAGAAGATGTTGCAAAATTAGAAAGCAAATCACTAGAAGAAGATACTGAAAGTAAAGTAGTTGAAGCAGAGAATGAGGAAACTAGTGAAGGTGAAGTTGTTGAAGGAGAAATAATAGAGAATAGTGATAATTTAATAATTTCTAATGAGGGCTTATTTGGAGTTATTAATAAAGTTAATAGTTTTATTAGTATTAGTTTAATTATAAACCTACTTATACTATTAACACCAGTATTTTTAATTAAATTTAATAGTATTACGGAATCGATGGGTATGGGTAACATCAAAGGTGGAGTGTTTGTTAACAATGATTTTGGAGTTTTAGAGGGAATGATGAATTTACTTTCTTCTGAATTTGGAGAAATCAATACATCACTTGGAAAAAACATAGGTATAATTCTTATGGTAGTAACATCATTGCTAATAATTAAACATGTTCTACAACAATTAAGCATAATTAGCTTATCTCCAAAAATGAATAAATTGATAGATATATATTATAGTTTATTTGCATTAGTTATGGTTATAGTTGTTATAGTAGCAGATATATTTGCTGATGTTGAACTGATAGGAATAAGTGAAGCGTATTATGTACTGATAATATTACTAATTGCTAAACTACTTATGACAATTCGTAATATGGATATTTACCTTAGTATTAATTCAAAATACTTATTATTACTGATGATATTTCCATTATTGAATACATTTGTACTAAATATGAATTTAGAACTATTATTTGAAAGTGTATTAAGTTTTTCAAGTAGTTCATGTATATTAATTTTTAATAATTCGCAGTTTTTTGCAATGACACTTATTACAACAATTGTATTAATAACATTAATAGTTTTAGAATTGAAAAAAAAGATTACTCCAAAAGTATCTAATATAGCAGTTGCATCAATTGCGACATTGTTCCTAATATATTTAATATGGATTAAAAATTATAATGGTAATACTCAGATGATGAATGTAGAAATTACTTTCTCAATAGTAACATATTTGTATATAATGGCATCAATAGGAATAATTGTTATAAATAGTTTAAATTTAGTTAGAGAATATAAGAGTGCTAAGCAAGGCGTGACTGAACAAGTTGATTCGCAGGTATAAATAAAGTAGGCACTATTTAAAATACAGTTTAGGGTGGAATTTTACTAATCTGAACTGTATTTTCTTATACAATAAATTCCTTATAATGCTTATGGTGGAGTGTGGATAAGGTATTTTATAAGCAAGTGTTTACGTAAATAAATCTACTATCGCTTGGGAACAGCGTGAGTTGGGGGATTTACTAAAATACGAGCAACCAACTAAGTATATTGTAAATACTACCGATTATGATGATAGTTTTAAAACTCCAGTTCTAACTGCTGGTCAAAGTTTCATCCTTGGATACACAAATGAAACTGATGGAATAAAATCTGCTAGTGATTCAGAACCAGTCATTATTTTTGATGACTTTACAACAAGCTCGCATTATGTTAGCTTTCCCTTTAAAGTCAAGAGTTCTGCGATGAAACTACTAAGTTTAAAATCTGATAATGAAGATTTTTATTTCGTTTATAATACTTTGAAAAACATTAATTACACTCCTCAAAGTCATGAGCGACATTGGATTTCTAAATTCTCGGAATTTAAAGCATATGTACCATCAACTGTTGAACAAAATAAAATTGGAACTTTCTTTCACCAGCTCTACAACCTCATCACCCTTCATCAGCGTAAGTGCGATAAACTTAAAGAATTGAAGAAAACTTTACTTTCAGAAATTTTTCCGAGAAATGGTGAAAACACACCTAATTTAAGATTTGGAGGATTTACTGACGCTTGGGAACAGCGGAGGCTGAGGGATATCCTAATAGAATTTAGTGAAAAATCAAAAAAAGAAAATGAATATAAAGTTTTATCAAGTACAAATATAGGGATGGAACTTCGAGACGGCAGAGTATCTGGGCAATCTAATGTTGGAT
>JBKEDG010000057.1:0-4657 GCA_047975285.1 Bacilli bacterium
CACATCACAATATTATCTTTCTCGTTTTAAGAGCGTAATATATACTACATTAAAGTCTTCATCTACCTGAGAAACATCCAATATCTTATTTGCTTCATAGATATACTGACTATTGTTATATGTGTTTTTAGACCCCCCTAATGAGATTATCTGTTTAATCTAATCGTTTTAACTGATCTTTACATAGAAATTCAATACTATCATCTAACTCATCTTTGTAGAAAATTCCACGATGTTTTAAAATATTATAAAGCCCTAGCATTATTTCAGTTTTTTCTAGAGGCTCACTTAAACCTTTTTCTCTTAGATGATATGGAGTTGTAGTATTATGATTATAATACTCCTCACTCACTTTGAAAAAATCGGACGCTTTTTCAATGTTTTCAAATTTTTCAATCCATTCAACTGAAGCAATTCCTATATCTAATCCAAGTGCACGTTTTTTTATATTTTTCACTTTTTATCCTATTAAATATCAATCCTTGATAATATTTTAACATTGTACCATTTAAAAAAACAACCTTTCAGTTGTTTTAGTAGATAATGAATATTATATATATAATAATTATAAGTTCAATACAATTAAGTATATTTACATGTTTGGCATTTCTAAGGGTATATGCAAATATAAAATTAATTGTAATAAACAAGTATACCAACGTTGTTACTATTGTTTTATTTAAGTAATCAGGGAGGAATACAAATGAAACAATATTTAGTAATATTAGTAACACTGATAATATATTTTGTTTTTGTTTAAAGCCATGTTTCTGTTTTAATATTAGTGCTATTATAAGCATAGTTATTACATATATAGTTGAGATAAGATAAAAATTATCTTCAAATTCTCTATTTAATCTATGCATAATACGGTAATATCCCATATTATGTTTTGTATAGTAATCACTTATGAAAATTAATGCAATAGTTAATAATTGTAGGATAAAGAATATTATAGGTTGTAATTTATTTACCAGTTTCAATTTTTTCATTATTGTAATTACTCCACTCGTACCAACCATTTGAGTACATAGAAAGGTTATTTAACCCATAAGTATTACCATACATTAGTATTTCTGCAGTTCTCCAGCCACTTCCACAGTAAAATGATAAATGTGATTTAGGATCAACTCCAGCATCTTCCCACATTTTAATAACTTCGTCAAAGTTTCTCATTGTTCCATCTACATTTACGTAGTCAAGTACATCACCAGAAGTTTCTCCTTTAGTTCCACCATGAAAGACCGCACCTTTGATACGTCCTCTATTTTTAAGATCACTATACCCAGATGCTTTCCCAAGCCACTCATCTTTAGTTCTTACGTCAAGTAAAACACTATTATCAGTTGCAATTATTTCCTCTGCTTCTTCTATTGTATCAATTAATTCTGGGTGTAATGGTTTAGTAATATCACTTTTATCAATTGCATTTTTTTTATTTGATTTTTTTTCAAGATCATATCCAGCATCTTCAAATGCTTCATTACCACCATTTAATATATAAACATCATCTACACCTAAGTATCTAAAAATTATTGCAAGGCGACTAACTGCCATATGTCCACCACTACCAGATAATATAAGTGTATCATTTTTATTTACACCATTATTAGCAAGAAATTTAATTAATTTTTCATCACTATTTAAACTCCATAGCGGTGCTGATTCAATTTCATCAGTATTAATGTGGACACTAGTTGGAACATGACCATTTGCATATGTAACATCTTCTTCACCCCATGAAACTTCAAAAAACTTTGCTTTAGATGCATTAATTCCTTGATAATCATTCCCATCTAATAATTCGTTCACTCCGTATGCTGGAATAAAATATTCATAGTTTTTATATTTAGTAAGTTTATTAGCATTTCCATTAATATATTCTTTTGCAGCAAAGATTTTAACATTTGAAATGCCATTATTGATAAAATATTGAGCAACTTTTTTTGCGTCAGTACCATTTGAATCATATACAACTACTTCTTTATCTTTTATAATATTTTTTGACTCCATTGCTACTTTTAATTCATCGCTGGCACCTTTAACTTCAAGCCAATTAGCAGAGAAGTCAACAGCACCAGTAATATGCCCACCGTTTTTAGTAATATTATTAGTATTTCCAATATAATAAGAATTATGTCTAGCATCTACAAGAACAAAATTTTCATCACCTAAATTCTTTTCCACATATTTATAGTCCACTTCTTCAATACTAACTTCTTTTTTACTACAACCAATTGTTGTTAAAAGTAATACAATTACTACGCTAATAAAAGCAATTTTTTTCATTTATTCTACCTCTTCAATAGCTGCCCAGCGATAAAAAGATTCATCATAGTTTTTAACATTTTCATATCCATATGATTTTAGTGTCACAAACATACTAGCACTTCGTATTCCTGCTGTACAGTATGTAACTATTTCATCATCTTTGCTAATTCCAGCATCTTGCATTATTTTATCAACTTCTTCTTGAGATTTAATTGTATTATCTTTATTGTATAAGTTAATAAACGGAATATTTATAGCAGAGGGAATTTTGCCCCCTTTAGATTCTCCATATTTAACAGCACCTTCATACTCACTCTCATCACGAGTATCAATAAGTTTGATTGTTCCATCACTGATTGATTTTTTTAATTCTTTTGTATTAATTACAAAATCATTATTTAACTCGATAAGTGAAATGTTACCTTTATCAAGAACAGTTGTTTCTTTTGAAGTTGTAAACTCCTTACTTGTCCAAGCATTATACCCACCATCTAAAAGTTTCATATTATCTACTCCATTTAATAATAGTGTCCATAGAATACGTCCATCCTCACCCCAACCCTCGGCACCATTTGAATATAATACAATCTCACTATTTTCATTTATTCCAAGGTTTTGTAAAACTTTTTCAAGTTCCTTTGGTGGAAGTACTACTCCAAATCCCTCTTGATTTGATTCCACGCTAACGTTTGATAGCTGTTGCCAAATTACATTAATAGCTCCGTCAATATGCCCTTTATCATACGCATCTTTAGCACGTGCATCAATGATAATTAAGTCCTCGTTTTTTTCTACTTTCTCATTTAACTCTGAAGCGTTAATGTAATAACTATCTTCAGTAAATTCTTTTTCTTTCACTTCTTTTTTATTACATCCAGCAAATGCACTAAGTAATGCAAACACTAAAATAATTTTACTAAATTTTAACATATATTCTCCTATATTAATTCTAAGAAATGCCTTGTCTTTTTATCTTTTCTAAGTTTTCTAGCACACTCTGCACAAAAACAGATTACATCGTTAGTTTGTAAGTTTGAAACAGATTCATTTTTATATTTCTGGCTTAATTTTATATTTGTTAATCCAATCAAACCACCACTACCACAACATACATTATCATATACTTCAGTTTGAATACCTATTTTTTTACAAACATCCTTACACATATTTATATTCTTTTCATCAATATGACATGGAAATTTTACACTATTAAAAATTTGCTTATTATTATCCTTTATTAAATTATGTTCATTCATATAATCATAAACACTTACTACATTTACATGATTTTTTAAGATTTTAGTACAAGAAAAACAGGCAGTTATTATTGTTGTATCTTTAAATTTTTCTTTATACTGTTTTAAATATTCTTCATGTAACTGTTTTTTACCAAGTAATTTAACTGGTTTTGTACAACATCCATCATACATTTCAATCTCATTATCATAATTTTTTAAGATTTTAAAAGTTTTATCTACCAAATGTGGATAAGACATTTTTAAAGAACACCCACTCATAAAAACTAATTTACTATTGGGTTTAACAATATTGTGTTTGGTATTTACTCTTTTTTGTAGAATATAGGGTGTATTAAATACCTTATTATTCTCAACTTGACAACTTACATCTGCTTTTATGCTAGTAAAGACATTTCTAACATCTAAACCTACATTACAATTTAAGTTACACTGTCCACAATCAACACAAGAAAAAGCCTCTGCTTTATGAAAAGAACTATCACTAATTTTTTTTGTAAATTCTTTCATATTAATGTCTAATTCCTTCATCATCAAACATTCGCACTGATTACATCCAGTACATTTTTGATTGAAATCTTTTATTGATTGTATCGTGTCCTCATTTTGCAATTTATAAAATGAGTTCATAATACTCGCTCCTTTTTGTTAATAACCTATTAGCCAGAATCCTATTGTCATGTTGGATAATATTGCATAAAATCCCCTCCTTACATATATTATATATTTAATTAATAACTTTGTCTATAAATTTTAAAATTTTCCATATTTAATGTAAAAAAATGTGGTTAACCCCCACATTTCTTGTTTCTTGGATGAAATTTTTGATGTTCCTCTTTAATATGTTCTTTTGAAAGGTGTGTGTATATTTGTGTTGTAGATATATTTTTATGCCCCAAAAAAGTTTGTACTGTTCTTAAGTCACTTCCGTGTGTCAAGAAATAAGTAGCAAAAGAATGTCTCAACATATGGGGATAGACATGTTTAGGCAACTCACTAGATTTAGATATTTGTGAAACTATATATCTTACTCCACGAGCACTCAAATTTGTCTTGTTTGCATTAACTAATAAATAATTAATATCCTGCTCACATTTTCTTTCATAATTTAGATATTTTTTCAGCACATC
>JBKEDG010000058.1:0-31054 GCA_047975285.1 Bacilli bacterium
AATAATCTACCATATCAGTACCTAATTAGGTATACTTTTTTAATTTTTTTACTAATAATCTACCATATCAGTACCTAATTAGGTATACTTTTTTAATTTTTTTACTAATAATCTACCATATCAGTACCTAATTAGGTATACTTTTTTAATTTTTTTACTAATAATCTACCATATCAGTACCTAATTAGGTATACTTTTTTAATTTTTTTACTAATAATCTACCATATCAGTACCTAATTAGGTATACTTTTTTATGATTAAATTGTTTTAAGGTTACTTTAAACTTTCCAGAACTCGGTTAAAGTAGGCAGAAAGACCCCTTGTAAGAAGTCTCTCTAACTTTTAACTTTCCGTCACTTCGGAATAAGCAGTATAGATTAGACCACAAGCTTTTAAATCGCAACTGTCCCTTGATTCTTTTAAAAAGATGCTTGCTTTACTCAGTGCTCCACCCTTAAGTTTTTTAGCTGGCGTTAGCATACTTACAAACGCGCTTTTAGTAGTACTAGCATACTTTTTTCAAGCTTAAATATACTTTCCCCTGTCCATTTTCAGGCTGTTGCTCGTGGCTGAACAAGACCACTTCTACCCATAATTTGATAACGTGTGCTGGGTAACAGCATTCACACACAACTTCTTATTTAATTTTAAGCACCATAAAAAAACCTAGTAATTTACTTAATTACTAGGTTTTTAAATGTTATTTGATTTTTATATTCTTGTTTTGTTTGTTTCATATCTACCTCATATAAATTCTTTATTGTTATATTCAAACACGTTTTCTTCAATAACCTTTTTACTCAAATTTAATTCAAATATATTTGCAAAAAGTTTTGGCTCATTAAGTTTTTGTACTTGTTTTAAATGTGTTCTCGGTAACTCCATTTTCTTTAACTTGTTAATTGGGTATTTTTTATTATCTAGGATATCATATATTATCTCTAAATGAGTTTTAAATGGATAACTTCCATGTGGAAATACTATAAATGAGCCTGATGGCATAGTAAATAATTCAAATGGCTCTATTAAATTCTTTTTTATTAATTGTTCTGATGATGATTTATTTTTAGAATTTGGTAAAATACTAAAGAAATTTGCGTTATCTCCTGATGAAGTAGAGAATGTAGTAGCAGTATATGTTCCTGCTGATTCCGAAATCTTTTTAGCTTCATCAATTGCACTTGTTGATAACGTTCCATAGATTACCGTTTGAAAAGCCTTTTTAATTATTTTAGCCTTTTCTTTTCCATAAATCCTTTCTAACTGGTCTTCAGACTGCAGTGCAATAGTAATTCTTATTCTACGACCACGTACTGCAGTTGAGATTACATCAAAATCTTTAATTTCTGGTGTATTCCCAAATTCATCTAATAAAAATTCAACTTCCCTTTCCAATATTCCGCCTGATTTCTCAGCAATTAAAATTAATTCATTTGTAAAATTTCTTATTAATAAACTTGCTAGAAAGTGTCTTGTTGTATTGTCATCTGGAATAATCATAAATACTGCTGTTGGTTCTTTTATAAATGTTTCTGAATCAAATTCACTTCTTTCTGCAGAAATCATCTGTTCCATCTCTTGATCAATGAACCTCGTTAAATTTGCAATTGTAGAACTAAATATATTCATACTAGTTCTATTATCTGCTGATATTGATGCACCAGAGTACATTTTTAATCTTTCTGCTATTTCATTTTCTCCTGCTTCATCCAACTTCCTTATCAGTTCTGCATACTTATTTTTTTGAATGACATCTGTACTTCCCTCAATCAAACCATTAAGATCGATTACTATATTTAGAACTGATATAATATGTCTTTCATTTGGTTTTGAATATTTACTAACAAGTAAAATCACACTAATTAAAAGCCCAACAGCAGTATCTCTAAAGTACTTACTATTTCCTGATTGGTTTTTTTCTTCACCAACTATAAGCTCTGCAAGGATTTTTGCGTTCTTTTCAGCAGTAGCAAAATAAAATAACACATCATGTGTTGAGGTGGCATTATTACTCCTATCAATATATTTGTTAATAATTGCCATCATATTAAACATATTAGATTCAAGTGGATTTCTAAAGTTAAATGCAATTACATTATAACCATTATCTTTTAAATTTTGGCTTGTAGATTCAAATAACTCACCTTTAACATCTGTGATTAATAATGATTTTTTATTTTCATTTTTTACTAAAGCATTTATTTGCAATGTTGGTATCAAAAATCGTTTTGTTTTACCTGTTCCAGGTGGAGCAACTAATATAATATTCTTATCACTTGAATCGATTAAAAATGATGATTCTTCGCTTGATATCACCACTCCTGGAGTCCATTTTGTTTTATTCCCACATAAAACAACTTCTTCTAAAATTGTCTTTTTTTCAGTTTCTTCTAAAAATCTTGCATCTCCAAATTGTCCTGTGTTCATTCTAGTTATTTTTTTATTTTTTGTAGTTGGTAATGTTATAGCATACATAAATATTATCATAATTGCAGGAATTCCAAATAAAAATATCTTATATAATATTGGTATTGATGTTATTTTGGAATACGTTGTATTATTGTGAATCAAATAATAATTAAATATGAATGTTATAACTGTAATTACTGTAATAATTATAAAATTTTTATACTTTTTATTCATATTTTAACCCTCATTATCAAATAGTGTTTTATTATTTGAGTTACTTTCTTTAATTAAATCATTTTTTGTTAATTTTTTTATGATATTTAAAGTATGTATAATTGAATTAATTTGATTGTAATATATATATGCATATTTAATATTATTCTTATTAATATTATTAAATTCAAATGTAGCAGTACTATTTAAGTTTTCAAAGTTAAGTTTTGTTCTCGTTGATTTTACTAATACAAGTGTGTATTGATTTGTATACTTGTTAAATATTTTTACTTTTATACCTTTTTCAGTTGAACATATATACTCACCTTTCACATTCTTTTCAAAGTTTTCTATAGATTTTTTTAAAGCTACATTTAAAGTGTATCTAGTATTATCGATATAACTTACCATTCTAAGTCCTCCTTTTTTATAAATCCTCTTTGCAAAGATTTGCTATTTTCTAGTTGATACTCAAACACTTCATTTTTAGAAAAAATATTTAAAAGTGAATGGTTTGTTTTCATTGCATTTATAATGTGTTTCAATTCTAATTTATCATCAAAATTAAATTTTTTATCTTTAAAATCAGGGAAATTTTTTAAAAACAGTGTATGTGCTATATCCCTATTTTCAATTAAAAAAAAGTTTTGATTTATTAACTCTTTAGATAGAGTTTCAAAACTTTCTTTTAACACTGGACCAACTGTTATATCTTTATCATAATTATATTTTTTTAATACTACATTTAGAACTTGAAATGCTTTATCATAATTGATATTTTTTTTAACTAAATTTTTCTGTAATGCTGTTCTATCATTTATTAGTGAAAATTCATTTTCGTTTTCACCAAGTTTAAGTAATTCACAATCGTACAAGTTTGTATTTGATGGAATTGCATTATTAAGTTTTTCAATCACTTCCTGATTAGCAAAAAACGAAGACTTATACTGCAAATCAAGTAGCATTGAGTTTACCGGTCCAACACCAATTTGTGAAGAAAAAATATTTAAATAACTCTCTTGTAAAAGTGGATTTTTTATTGCAATTTCTAAATGTTTTTTAGATAAATTATATACAGTATTTAAATTTTTATTATTTAATTGTTTAAATACTTCATTTCTAATTGTACTATCTATCTTTTTTGTAATATATTCTTTACCATAATTACATAAAACTTCGTTCCAATCTTTTAAATTATTAGGTACAGTCAACTTTACGCTATTAATATTAAGTTCATCACATTTATTTTTAAGAACTTTATAATATTTTTCTCCTGCATTATCATTATCTAATCCAATTAAAATTGTTTTGTCTTTCCAAAAATCATACTTACTTTCTAATTCTGCTATAAGCTTGTTTACTTTATTTACACCTCTACAGGCATATAATCCTGCATCATATGACTGTTTAATAGATAATCCATCAATAATTGACTCCGATATCACTACAGTACTTAAATCTAAGTCTAATTTTAAAACATCATCGCTAGATTGAACTAGTGGTCTACAATATTCTTTAACAAATTGTTTATCATCTAAACTACGATAAACTAATCTAGTTATCCAGTTATTTTTATTTTTTATAGGAAATATTAAATCATAGTGAGCTAATCTACTTTGTAATTTATTAATAGGTATTGGATAAGTTACTGTATCATCACTTTTGAAATCAACTTCAAACTTTGTATCTTTTGGTGCTAAATAGACATCTGCTTTTTTTAAAATTTCTTTTTCTAATCCTCGATAGGTAAAATTTGTTGGAAAATCAACCTCTTTTAAAGTGTAAATCACTGAAACAGTTTTTACATTTTCCTGTTCTTCAATAGACATACCATCGTTTTCATTAAATATTATTTTCTTATCATTTTCTATTTTTTCTTCATAATCTATATAAGTAGTTTCTCCACAATTGTTTTCTCTTGAACATTTAATAGTATTTAAATTATTTTTGTATATAAACGCTTCATCATGATCACATTCAGGACATTTACAAATAAAATAATTTGATTTTTCTTTTATAACAAGTTCATCAATCATTTCATCTACATTCTTATAATGTACTTTATTCATTTGTTCCTCCTTTATTTTATAAAATAAAAAAAGACAATATTTTTAACTGTCTTTTTCCTCTGTATTATAAGTCCAAACTAGATTTGTCTACTCCTAATGATAATGTTACTACATTCACTAACTGGTCAAATTTTGTTTCTAACTGTTTATATGCTTCTTGTGACTGTTCGTAAGCCTCTTCTAGTCTTATGTTACTTTCTTCTAGTCTTGCGTTACTCTCTTCTAGTCTTTGCTGTGTACTCTTGTATCCTAGGGGATTTATATTCTTTTCTACTACATCATTCATATATTCACCTAACTTTCTACTTATCTCTACATATTTTTTCTTATCTATACGCTCACTTCTTCCATCATTATTATACCATGTTTTTAAATCTTTGTCAGTAACTGTTACTGTATTAAATATTAATGCCTTTGATTTACCTTTAATATCTACTGTGTAGTGATTTAAATAATTGTTTATTGTATCATTACTTCCTGTTGTTAATGGTACTGCGTGAAATAATGTATCATTATAATATTGATTGTCTTCACTACTCTTGATGAGAATACACGGTCTGATCTTTTCCATATTGTTTTTATTATGTCCATGTATTTCTTTTAGATTGATTGCATATAACTTTAACCTTTCAAATGGTTGGCTATCTATGTACACATTTACCTCCTTTATTCTACATTTCAAATAATGTATTTTCTTCATTTATATCTATGACTTGATTTTGGTTAACATCTCTTTCATTTATATTTTCTACTATAGATGCCATAAATTTATCTTCTATTTTTTGTGTTGCATTAAATACATTATTGAAAATAGAATTTAAACTTTTGGTTTCCCCACCATAGCCATTTAAATATTTAAATGATATTTCAGTGTCTATACCAAACTTTGATGAAAATAAAAATGCAGTTGACTCTGCCTCTAGCTCTTTTGTATTATTATCAATGCTATTCCTTGAATCTAGATGATCTAACTCAACGTGTGCTATTTCATGAAATAATGTGTTAATTTTCATTGCTGATGTTGAATTACTATTTAATTCAATAACATATCCTTCTCTAGGAGCCTTTGTACAACTTCCACCAATATTTGGTAACATATTTTTATTTTCTACAATCCTATATTTCCCATCAATTGCTCTTTTAATACTCTCGTAGAAATTTTTTAATGACTCTTCATTATTCTTATCAATTGTGTAATAATTACTCTGTCCTATATCCAATATTTTTTGTGTTGCATTAGTATCACTTATATGAAATGCACAATTTTTTAGTTGAAAATTTGTAAATATTTTAGTATCGTAATTATTTTCTTTAACCATATCTCTGTTTTTAGAAGTAATATTCACCCAATTATTACCTTCCTTATATTTTTCAACTTTAATAGGTGTAATTATTGCATAACTTTTAGAGCCTTTTTTTAACATAACATCTTCTTTTTTCCACTCATTAAATGTTTTAAATACTGGCACTTCATACATTTTATTTTTCATCTTCAATTGATCACGTAATAACATTCTATTATACATTGAATAATTATCAAAACTTCCATAATCAATTAACGCTTCTTTATAACTATCAACATTCTCTGAAAAACTATTCACCCTATCTGTTAAGTCCTTATATAAACTTTTATTTAAATTTTTTTTCTCTTCATATGTCATCTTTGAATACTTTTCAAAATTATACTCTCTCATATTTACCTCCTATAAATCAATTGTTTTTTTCTTTTTGCCAAAATTCATTTTTTTACTTTGTTCCTTGGTGTTTGATCTACTATTATTATTATTGCTAAATACTCTTAATAGTGATAAAACACTATTTGAATAAAATATATTCTTATTAGTTTTAGTATCAGCAATAACATTTTTATCAAACTCTTTTATATCATTTACTAATTCATTATTATTCTTTAGATTATATAGTTCTGTTAAAATAATATTATGAAATAATTTTAAATCATTTTTACTTGGATTAAAAAAATGCTTTTCAAAATTATCTAGTTCTTTATTTATTGTCAAATTATCACTATTATACATTTTAATAAATTCTAATTGATTTTTTTTATAATCCTCAAATTTAGAATTTAATTCTAAATCATTCTTAATAATATCTTTTAAGATTATATTCACGTTTTTACGAATATTTTTAGGCATATACCCATATACTTTTTTGCCATCTCTAGGTAAAATTTTTATGGTGTCATCAATTAATTTATTGTTCACTTTCATATCAGTATTATAAAATTCGTTCTTAAGTTCACTTCTTAAATTTGTTTTATCAAGTTTTAACTGTTTTAATTCATCAGCAAAAATTTGATTTACTATTGATGACTTTACTTTTCTAAATGCTTTGATTGTATTTTTTTTTGATATTCTTCCTTCATCAGCATTTTTAGAATAAAATGTTAAATGAATATGAGGATTATCTGTATTAGTATGATAGCCTGCATTCCATTCAAAATTTTTAATATCCATATTAAAATTCTTTGTTATAGTTGGCAGATGACACTGAACCATATCTTTCCAATCATTCCAGTTATCTAATCCTTTATTACAAGCATCAATTTTATGCATACTTATTATTGCTTTCCAGATAATTGAACCATTAGTGTATGCTTTAGATAATTTTTCTTTTTCTAAATCTAAATCGCATTTACCTTTAGAATTAAAAAGACCATGTAACTTATCTTTATCATTAATTATCTCAACACCTGGTCGCTGTGCATTATAATTTAACATTTGCTTTATATCAATTAATTCAGTACCTTCTCGCATAGAAATATAATCTAAACTATTTTCTAAATACGACTTATTTGTACTATTAAATTCCTTACCATCTAAAAACCTTGCTGTAAATATAATCTTAGACATTTGCCACCACCTTTCTAATCAAATTTCATTTAAAATATCATCTAACATACCTATATCAATTTTAATCTTGTCTTCATTCTCAAAATTAGCCCTTATTTCGCTATTTTTATGCTCTACAGTATTATTTACTATCTTTTCGTTTAAATTAAAATTTCGCATTATTTTTAACGAATTAAGGGTATTCTCTGCTTCACTTATAACCATATAGAAGTTTAAAGCATCTTTTATTAATTTATTTTTGTTTTCACAGCCATCAAGAAACTTTAAAATATCTTTTTCTTCTTCAATTTGATCATTAAATTTAATATTAATTTGTTTTTGCATAATAATCACATATTACAAGCTATATTATAGTATCCAATTGCATTTGACAGTTGTGGATCAGAAGTTACTATAACATTTTTCAAATTCAATGCTTCTATATCACTTTTAATTTCCATTGTTGCACCACCAGTAAAAACAACAAGATCTATTGCAGCAAGATTATTATGCCTTGTTATAACCTCTTCTAAAATATTATCAAAAGCACTCTGTAAAAAATTACTTATATTCTTTCTATCTATGTTCTTTATATCACCACCATAACGAAGTTTAGAAGTTTTTAATACTTCGATTACTTCAAATGGTGATAAAACTAATCCATTATACTTTTCTTCTAAATGCTTTTGAATTTGAACTAATGTTTTTCTAATTCCATTATTAGTTCCAAAATTCTCTACTACATTATTATTTTTAAAGTAAGTATAATCTACACTACCAAATCCATAATCAATTATATATACATTTTTACTTGCATATTCCTTATTGCTATAATAAGTTCCAAATGGCTGTGGAACTACCTTAATTTTTTCAAAAACTACTTCTTTTATATCATCTTCAACTTTAATACATTGAGTCATATTACTTAGTTCTTTTTCAACTTTATTTTTAAGTATCGAATATATATTATTGGGAACTCCAATAACAGCACTTTTTATTATTAACTTCTTATTACTAAATCCAAAATTTTTATAAATGTATGATGACAATAACCAATAAAAAAATTCATTATATCTATCTATATCATTTTCTCCAACTACAGATCTAAATTTAAACCCTGATTTTAGTGCTTCATTTCCAATGATATATCTTTTATCATCTTTTCTAACTAAAAAATCAAATTTATTAAATTGATATGTTGAACTGACATTACTTATTATTAACGGTTCTAAAACTTCAATACTATTACTTTTTAACTTAATGTATCCATTCCCCGGATCTATTCCCAATGATTCAATAATTATTTCACTCATATTTACCTCCTATATATTGGCTTTTAGATTATTACTTAGCTGCTCTTCTATATCATTCAATAACTCTTCATCAATTTGTAAATTGTCTTTTAAAATAAATAGTACTATTTTTAAATTCTTTTCAATTTGATTGATATCCTTTTTTATTTTTTTAGTATTTAATATTATTGCTGAATTAATAGCTTCTACAATGTGATGATTAATTAAATCAATTGATTTTTCACCAGAACGAATTTTTACATATTCTGTAATCGCTGTTTGAACAACTGTAGAAATTGTTACATTATCATCATTAACTTCTTCACTTATTATTTTAATTTGTTCATATAACTCTTCATTTACTCTACAGTTTACTACTTTTGTTTTCTTTTTCATATTCTTACCTCCTAATAACAAAAAAAGACAATTAATTTATTAACTGTCTTTTAATTAACTATTTTAAAATACCATATATATCATTTACTGCTTTACTTACTCGCTTTTCATATTTATAATTTCCATAATCATAAAACTTCTCCACGTAACCATTCTTTGCAATTTCTTCTTGAATTAATATATCATCAGCCCATATCCAAGCAAGAATTCTATTATATTTATCTTTTTTATCACCATCATATTCTAATCTAATTTCACTAGCATTAGATAACATACTACATGTAAAATTACTTGCCTCTTTTCCGTATGGTTCAACTGTATTGGTTGACTCTGGTGTATCTATGTATAAAAATCTTACTTTTGTTGCAACCCCATCAATATTAAACCATGCAGTATCTCCATCTACACATTTACTTAATGTAACATCTACTTGATTATTTTTAATTATTCCATTAATAAATGGAATTTTATTTAAAATATCTGGATCAATATTTTTAAAAATAAAATTTGTTCCTATCCCAAAGATTCCAAATATTAATATAATTTTAAGTATTATTTTCTTCATATACACTCCTATTTAAAACGGCAATTCATTATTATTTATATTTGTCTCAAAATCTCTTCTACTATCTGTAACTTCCTTACTTTCCATAAATTGAACCTTTGATGCTACTATATCTGTCTGATATACCATATTTCCATCTTTTTCATATTTACTTACTTGAATATTCCCCTCTATTCCAACCAAACTACCTTTAGTTAAATACTTGTTTATATTATCTGCACTTTGACCCCAAACAACAACACTTATAAAATCAACATCTTTATTATTAGTAAATTTGTTAATATAATTTCTTTCCACTGCTAAACTTATTCTTACATACGATTTATTACTTTCTGTTCTTTTTAATTCAATTTTATTTGCTATTCTTCCAACTATTGTACAATTATTTATCATTTTATATCCTCCAATTTTTAAAATAAGAAAAAGACAGTATAAAATATTGTCTTTTTTCTATACTATAAATCTAAACTTGATTTATCTATGCCTAATGCTCGTGTTATTAAATTTACTAACTTCTGATTACTCTCTTCTAGCTTCTGCCTACTAGCTTTTAATTCTGCATATTCTTGATTGTGTCTAAGTTCTAATCTTTCAAATGCTTCTTCTAGTCTTGCGTTACTCTCTTCTAGCCTTGCGTTACTCTCTTCTAGCCTTGCGTTACTCTCTTCTAGTCTTTGCTGTGTACTCTTGTATCCTAGGGGATTTATATTCTTTTCTACTACATCATTCATATATTCACCTAACTTTCTACTTATCTCTACATATTTTCTTCAATACTATAAATCCAAACTAGATTTGTCTACTCCTAATGATAATGATAATACATTCACTAACTGATCAAATTTTGCTTCTAACTGTTCATATGCTTCTTCTAGTCTTACGTTACTCTCTTCTAGCCTTGCGTTACTCTCTTCTAGTCTTTGGATTGAACTCTTATATCCTAGTGGGTTTATATTCTTTTCTACTACATCATTCATATATTCACCTAACTTTCTACTTATCTCTACATATTTTTTTCAATACTCTAAATCTAAAATTGAATTTAGTTTATTTTATTTTTTTTAAATCTGTTGCTTGATCTATAATCATTTTAATATAACTATCTACATATGATGGCGATAATTTTTGAACAATATCTTCTGAAAGTTCATCACCATATAATTGAATTGATATTTCATCATTGTTTTTGTTTATATTTTTATGCCTCATTCGTTCAAAATATACTTCTTCTACATTAAGATATAACTCACTTGTAAACATACAATAATTATCCTTTGTTATTTTTATATCAAATTTAGTTGGTGCAATTGATAAGCATAGTAACTCATCTCCATAATTATTTATAAAATTATTGATGTCAGTCTCACGAATATCCTCTATTTTTTCAAAAAACACATCTATACTACCATCAATTTTTTCACTATACATAAATAAGTATGTTTCAACTTGATTATCATATTCTACTGATATAAAGTAATGATTTAAAATATTTCTTGTAGCATTTGGTATAGGAGAGTACTCTTCCTCAGTTTTTCTAGAAGGTACGTTAACTATTGATAGATATAATTCTTTTTCATTAAAATTAGTTACTTCAATTGCACCTAATGGTAAGGTAATTTCTTCTTTTGAAGATAGCATTATGATATCTACTTCTTCATAATTTTGTACTTGTTGTACTATTAAATAGTCATCTATAATACTGTTATTATCCACTGTTGATGTTGTATATCCATTGAACTTTGGTGAAAACACTTTGATTGATTTGATACAATTTGATTTACTTTGATTAATTTCTATTGGCATCGCAACTTTAGTAGCATTGCTGTCCTCTATGTTGAATGTTCCTAGCGAATTTCTTGAACTAATTTTTACATCACAAGAAGTCACTTTTTGAATTATACTATCTTTTACTACATCTATAATTCTTGTGCCAGCAAAATAATCAAGTCCTTGAAAAAATATTGCAGTTGCGACAAAAGTTCCCATAACTTTAACTACAATTTTTTTTACTTTAGTACTTTTTTATAATCATCAGTTACTTTTTTCATAATAGTACCATCCATAAATATAAAATCTAATACTATTATAACACAAATAAATAGCATACTGTTTAACAAATAAAAATTTTCACTCACTCTTATATCCTTTCTTAATAAAAACTAGTGTGTTAAATTTAAATAAGTTTCTCTAATCGGTGCACTACCGCTTATAAAATAAAAAGACAATATATTAAACTGTCTTTTTATTCAATACTATAAGTCTAAACTTGATCTATCTATGCCTAATGCTCGTGTTATTAAATTTACTAGTTTCTGATTACTAGCTTTTAATTCTGCATATTCTTGATTGTGTCTAAGTTCTAATCTTTCATATGCTTCTTCTAGTCTTACGTTACTCTCTTCTAGCCTTGCGTTACTCTCTTCTAGTCTTTGCTGTGTACTCTTGTATCCTAGTGGGTTTATATTCTTTTCTACTACATCATTCATATATTCACCTAACTTTCTACTTATCTCTACATATTTTTTCTTATCTATACGCTCACTTCTTCCATCACTATTATACCATGTTTTTAAATCTTTGTCAGTAACTGTTACTGTATTAAATATTAATGCCTTTGATTTACCTTTAATATCTACTGTGTAGTGATTTAAATAATTGTTTATTGTATCATTACTTCCTGTTGTTAATGGTACTGCGTGAAATAATGTATCATTATAATATTGATTATCTTCACTACTTTTGATTAGAATACACGGTCTAATTTTTTCCATATTGTTTTTATTATGTCCATGTATTTCTTTTAGATTGATTGCATATAACTTTAACCTTTCAAATGGTTGGCTGTCTATGTACACATTTACCTCCTATTCAATATTTTTACATTTCAATTTGTCAAAATAGTATTAACAAGGATAAACAATACCGTTTATTGTGATGGTACACTCAGATGAGTTAATATTTTCACCTTCCCCACTTTCTTCAATATATCCTGGTACATCTTCATACTGTTCACCTATTGTTCCTTGTTTTGGTATGTTTTTTTCTTCTATATTTTTATTACCCTTAAAATTTAAACCTGGATCAATATTTCCACTATATGTTGTTGTTTCACCAATACCAATTAATATTATCTCTTTAAGTGGCTCTTTATCAATTTCATTTTTTGTTTTATATTTATCATACTGTTTACCATTCCTAAATTCAACTTTATATGTTATTATTTCTTCCCCATCTTCTCCTTGCTGAACAAGTATTCTATGACCCTTTTTTATCGTATTCTCTTCCTTTGTTTCGTTTTCATACTTGATAGGAATTTTTTTTATAATTTCTTCATAATAAACATCAATAATTTCAATTTTATCTCTGGCTTTTAACTTTATATTCTTAGCATTTTTATATTTATATTCCTTTTTATTTATTTTTACTATGTCTTCATTTGATATTTTATATTTATCATTATGACTTTCTAAATCTAAATCGTCAATACTAAATTTTCGTGAAACTTTAGTAGTTTCAACTTCTCCATATATTTTATATTTAACTTCAATTTCACTTTTTGTTGTGAACTTATAAAACATTCCTATTGTTGCAAGCATAAAAGTTATACTAAATACTATTACTACTATCTTAATATGCTTATTTTTATTGCTTTTTTTTGTCATTGCTAAAGAATAGCTGTTTCTCCTTTTGTTTCGCTTTTTCATAAGTTCCTCCTAATCACATCTAACTCCTGTAGTTACTAGATATTCGTACGGATCTATTTGTTTACCCTTCATCAATATTTCAAAATGTAAATGAAATCCTGTTGAATCTCCAGAAGTTCCCATTACTCCTATTTGATCCCCTTTTTTAACTTTTGTTCCTACTTTTACCCCAGGTTCAAAAAAATGGAAATATCTTGTTTTTAATTCTTTGGAATGTTTTATAATAACATGATATCCCAAAACATTATTATATCCACTTTGTATTACCTCTCCTTTATCATATGCAAATATAGGTAGTTTTTGTCCAGGTAGACCCGCAATATCTATTCCATTATGCTTTCTTCCTCCCCTCATACCATAACAGGAGGTAACGTTAGTAACTGATGTTACATACCCATGCTTTCCTATATTTGAGTCATACGTTGAGTTTGTTTGGATTGACTCTATTGTTTTCTTGATATTTTCAATTTGTTTATCCGTTAAATTATAATCTTTTTGAATTTTATCATATTCTGATCCATCTAAATTACATTCATTTTTCTTCATATAATATTTTTTAATGAATTTCTCCATTTTCTCTTCTTTTAGATCATCAATTTCAAGCATAAAAGCATATGCTGAATTACTTATTTGTTCATCCTCCATACATCTTATAATATGCTGATCTTTAAATAAACCATCAAACCAACTAGTGACATAAGAAAATATGCAATATGTTATGATTATTGGACTTATCAAAACTAATACAATTATTTTAATCTTTTTACCACCTTTTTTTAAATCTTTAATTGCCTCCTTAATTGCAAGTATTATTGCTTTAGCCATTACTTACCTCCAGCTGATCCAAATAACTCAGTTTCAAAATCAAATTTATTTATTGTTGTATCACTTCTTGCATTTCCAGCAACAACATATGCATTTCCCCTTTTTGGCTTTGAAATTACATCAAATTCTTTTTTAGATAACTTATATGCTTGCTTGTAATCTTCATAATCATCACCTGTATACATCATAATCTTAATTAAAATGTTATTAAAGATATTATTAAGGTGTTTTACATCGTGTAATGAATGTAAAATAATACCCATACCAAAATTAAATTTTCTAATTCTCGTACTCATAACTTCGTAAAATTCTTCTAAATATGTTTCATGCTTATTTACAATCTTGTTAAATTCTTCTGTAATAAACATTCCCATTTTTCCTGTTTCTCTTGCTTCTGTCATCTTATAAAATATCTGAGATGTAGTTGATAACATAATTACTTTTCTAACTGTATCATTTACTGAATTGCTACCAATAACATTTTTTAAGTCATAACAAATTATATCATCATCAATATCAGGTGAATGCGTATCTAATAATTCTCCCTTACCTTCAAAAAATGTTCTTAAATCAGCAATAATAGTTTGTAATAATAGAACTCTTTCATCATTACCATCAGTTTTAATAAATTCATTATAAATATTATTATCAGCTGCATACTTAATTGATTCACTAAATGATAGTGTATACTCATCATTACCACTTGTAATAATATAATGACTATAGATTTTTTTAAATAAAGATAAAATTAAATTCTCTTTATTCTCTTCACCTATTAATATTTTAAATACCCCACTTAAAAATTGAATTTTTTCAAATATTACTGCTTCTTTATCATTGGTAAAGGTTTTATCATCTTCATCACTTTCACTAGCACCCTTATAAACAATTAAGTGTAAAAAATTTGTTGCATTACTCTTATCATACTTTTTTACTGTTCCACCCATCTTTGTTACTAAATCTATGTATTCATAATCAGGATCCAAGATATACAAATACTTAAATTCAGGGTGACAATAGATTTGTGAAATAATTTTCTTGACTGTATGTGATTTACCTTGCCCCATTGTTCCATCTATCATAAAATTAAATGATGTTCTACCATTAAAATACTCTAGAAAATTTACATTGATTTGTTTTTGTTGGTTGTTATATCCTAAAAACACTCCTCGCTTTTCTGCTATTGGATTTGGGGGAATTAAAAATAACTCGGCTAATTGCTTTGCTGAGGTAAAAAACGATGGTAAAGTTCTTAAATTTATTGTATTTGTTAAATCAAATATTTCAGCTGCCTCTTCATGGATTCCATCTAAATTATATAGTTCAATATTATTTCCGGTGAACACAGAACTTATCTTATCATTATCTTCTAAGTTACTACTTTTCACTATTATTACCACTTTATATAATGCATCTAATGTTGTATTATAATATGTACCTGAAGTAGTCAAATCACTTATTTGCTTATCCACGGTTTGCATATCTACACTATTTAATTTTTTTTTAAGTAATAAGTTCTGTTTCTCTATCTCAATCGTTTTTTTTACACTATTTACAACATCACTCTTACTCTTCACCTCAAAAGATACACAATATTCTAAATTTAATTGTTGATCTAAAATAAATTTTAAAGGATATTTAACATCTCTTAAATGATATAAATTAGATACTATATAAAATCTACTATCATGTGTATTATATCTAATCCCTTCTCTTTTTATTTCTGTAATTGATGGTGTATATTGCTCTGTCACATTACCAAATGCATAATCTATAATTGGTGTAGTACTACCTTTTAGTTTCTTATTAACTTTCTTAATTAGTTTAGGATCACCATTTATTTTGTCTACTACATCTTCTAGTTGAACTTTAATATCTTCTACTGCTAAATTAAACCCACTTTCTAAATTTAATCTAAATTGAAATTCTTCAAAGTCTGTTAATTTTTGAAAAGTTAATTTTGAATTTTTTAAAGCAGTAACAACAATATCTTCATTATCAGTAAATAATTCTAAAACTACAACCTTATTTATTAAATTACTTTCAAGAATCATATTACTTATAATTTCTTTCTTTAATTTTTCTGTATTATCACTATTTATTATAGAATTATAATATTCTTCATTAAGTGATTCTGATTTACTATTTATCAATCTAAACTTTCCACTACATCTGATAACACTTAGTACTGATGCAACCTCTTCAATTAATAAATCTAATAAATCTTCATCTGTATAAAATATATTTGTATCTGTTCCTATAAAATATTTTAAACTATGATATTCTACCATAAATCATATTCTCCCTTCTCATGAACTATATATTTCTTTTTTAAAATATATTTTAGATTTCGTATTATTCTTGATACTATTGAATTTTCACCATCTATTTTTGCAAATAAAATGTAGTAAAAAAATATACATAATGCATAATTAATAATTATTCCTAGTATTCCCTTACTTGATATTACCACTACATAAAATACATATAATAATGTGAATGCTGCCATAATTATTATATGGTAAAAATCAATCATCATATAATTTAGTCGCTTATTTGTTTGCTTAATTATTTTTATTTCCATTACTTACCTGCACTTCCCATTACACTTATTGTATTTCTAACTAACATTGCTGAAGATGAAGCAGTAGCTAAAAATGATGAACCTGAATTAAATAATCCCAAATTTGATAATGCTGTTTCTATTGGTTTTTTACTCATCATAAATATAACTCCTACCATAAAGTTGAAAAATCCTTCTGGTGTTAAAGCATTTGCTCCAAGTGATGACAAAACCAAATAAATACCAACAGACATAAAAACACTTAAAACAAATGAAGATATAATTATTTTTAAAATATTTATAATGAATGACCATAGTTCATTCCATCCATTTGATAAAGTATTGATCGCATAGATAAAATAAGTAAATACCATAACTTGTAACTGAATTGCATATTTACCTAGATCAACAGTAAATTTAATAAACATTATTAATAAAAATATTGTTTCCACTACCATTAACAATAGTAATCCTGCACCTCCACCTGGTACTACAATAGATCCAATTAGATTTTTAAAGAATCCATCTGCAATACCACTTCCTCCTGCTGTAGTTATATATTCAACTGTATTTGATATAATTTCTGAAAAAAATATTTTTGCAAAATCATATATAAAAAAGGAAACTAGACATAAGACAACAAACCTTGCTATAACATCTACTATTTCCTTTTTACTTTCTTTCATCAAATAATTTAAAATATTAATTACAAATGCAAGTGATAAACACAAAATTGTTAAAGTAAGTATTCCATCAATTATTGCATCAACAACAGCATTATTTAAAATTTTTGTTGTAATTGTTGTAATTGTACTTCCAAAAACAAAATCTAATAATTCTGTTATCATTTCTTGCAATTCTTTAGTTAATTTTTCAAGCATAATTAACTACCAAATACTTTATACACTACAATTCCTATTAAAACTATTACAAAACACCCTGCTGCTGCAAATAACATATTTTTTCTACGTTCCTTATCAACTAGTGCAAATACTATACAAGCAAGAGCAGCTAAGCCTCCAATTAATGAAATAACTCCACCTATTGAACTAAAAAACGTTTTAAGAATATTGGTTAGTGAATCAAAGAACCTATTTGTTAAATCATTCATTTTTGTTTCAAAATCTTGCTCTGAAGTTGCTGCTTCTAAAAACAGCAAAAATTTATTTATCATATTTATTTTCTCCTTTTTTTTTTACAAAATAAAAAGTGAAATTAATCACTTTTTATTGTTCTAATACTTTATTTACTTTTCCTACAAATTTATCAATTTTAAATTCGTTATATATTAAATGCTCACCTTTTCCATAATATTCACATATATTATTTAAATCACTCTTAACTTCTGAACTCTCACATTGATTAAATATTTTATATTCTTCTAATATTATTCTTATGTCATTTTCTGTTATCGATCTTTTATATAAATATAATTTTGATTTATAATTATCTTCAAGTGAATTAATTACTTGGCTATTTCATCAACTGAATATGCAACTAATATAACTGTAAACTTCTCTATATCACTTTATAATCTTAATTAAGTATTTTTCTATATACTACTAACACAAATAATAATAAACCTGATATAATTCCAACATTAACCATTCCAGTTTTTGGTAAAGGTTTGGCTACATTTGGATACGTTACTGTAACTAATTTATTATGGTCATCTTCTCCTACTTCAAACTCAAATTTATTACTTGATTTAAAATAACCATCTGGTGCTTTAATTTCACTTACACGATATTTCCCAACTTCTATTCTATATTGAATTGCCATATTTGCAATTGTTGTAAACCTTTCATATTCTATCCATTCATCTGTTTCTTTACTATATTTTTCTATTAACATCTCTGCTCCAGCAATTATTTTTTTACTTTCACTATCTATTTTTGCAAACTCAACTTTTGCCTTCACTTGTGTATTTTTAACCTTAACTTCCATTGTTGTTAAATGGTCTTTTTCTGTTACTTCAAATTCTTGTTCTATCTCTTCATTAACATATCCATTTGGAAACTCTAACTCTGTTATTCTATATTTCCCAAACTCAATCTCTTTTATTGTTGGTCCAATTATTGTTGATATAAATGTATCGTATTCTTCCCACTCTTCTATTTCTTCATTATATTTCTCTATTTGTAGTTTTGCTCCACCTACTAAATTACCAGTTTCACTATCTACTTTGGAAAATTCTACATATGCTTTAATTATATCATTTCCTAATGTATATGTTATTTCACCATCTGTTACTCCTACTTTATCTAATTCTATATAGTTTGTTTCCCCTATATAACCTATAGGTGCTTTTAATTCTCTTATGTAATAAGTTGTATCACTTAATATATTATGATTATCTAATATGATTTGTCCATTTTCATCACTTATTAATGTTGTAATATATTTGATTACATCGCCATTATCTAGTACGTGATAATCTTTATCTACTGTATGGTCTGATTCTATTTGTTTACCTTTTGGTACTTGTGTTACTTTTTCCCATATTTCAACTTCTGCTCCACTTAATGGTTCACTAGTTTCACTATCTACTTTTTTTATTATCATCTTACGATAATTATTAACAAATTCAAAGTTACTTACTTTATTTGGATAGGCTACCATTTCCTTTACTGTGGTATCTAATACCATATTTTGTGGTACACTTACTTCTCTTGCATATATTAGCATATTATCTGTTCCTAATGGTAATTGAAACTTTACTACTGGTGTTTTTCCATTCTCATCTGTTACAATCTTTTTTACATCACTACTAAAGTCTTGTGTAGGTGATAATTCAATTTCTACTCCACTTACTGCTTTGTTATCACTATCTACCTTTGTTGCTCCTACTTCTACTTCACCAATGATTTTTGCGTTGAATGATTTAAAACTTGGGTCAATTGCTTGTCCAATAAATAAGTCTTGATATGAACCATAAATATATTGGGCTTTAAATTGTGTTCCTTGTGGTTCACTCCAAAATCTAATTGCAAAATCACCGTGTGTTTTTGGTGTGATTGTATAAACTACATCTAAATTAAGTCTATCATTATTAATTGGATTATTTGCTAATTTAATATCAAAGTTATTATTAAGTTTTTCTATATCGTTATATATTTTACCATTCTTTACTGTAATATCATAAGTTTTATCAACATACATCTCACTTGGGATATTTGCTGTTACTGAGTTTTTATTATTAAGGACATTATAATAATGTTCTACACGATTATAATATGTTTGACTTATACTACTTCCCGTATTAGTTCTTCCAGTTATTGCCCATATCTTATCTTGAGCAACTCCCACATATTCACCCCAATATGCTGGATCTACTGCCATAAAGTAATCGGCAGCTCTTGCCCATTTACCAACAATTTTTGCATTTGCTTTACTTAATGCAACCTTACCAACATCACTTGTGATTGTTCCGCTGCCGTGAACTTGCCCTGGTTCAGTACAATAGGCTATGTAATCAACGTAAGTGGCAAATGTAAGTCCACTCTCGCTTCCATATACATTACTAAATTTTACTGATGGTGGTGCTTTATATACGTTTATATGTCCTCCACCATTGATTGCAAAACTATCTCCTCCATATGGATTTGGTATTTTCATTGCACCTTCACTAGTCCTTAACTTACCGTTTTCAAACTGTTTTAAATCAAACTTTTCTTCTTCTATTAATGTAAATGTTTCATCGCTTTTTGCTTTTACCTCATTTGTTTTCATCTCAATATTGAATATTGACAATAAAAAAAGTGCTACCATAGTAACACTACCAATTATTTTTATTTTATTTTTCATATTACCTCCTATTTTAACCTATTGTCCAACCATATTTATATATATCATATTCATTATAACAAGCATAACTTCCATTAATATTATTTGCATATCTATAATCTGATACTGCCATTAAACAATCGTATTCACTTCCGTATGGTGTTGGATATGATGTATTATCATATTGTGAATTTGCTAGCGACCAATACCATATATTTTTTCTTCCATTATTAACGCTACTTGAATTACCTTTATTACTACTTCCACCACTATAACCACCATTACTACTATTCCAATTGTTGCTATATCCATTATTATAACTATTATTTGTTTGTGGTTTTGCTTTTGTTCCTACTGTTGTTACTTCATTTGTTGCATCTACTAACTTTATATCATTAGCACTATCTTCATATGAACCGTTAATATAATTAATGTCCATTATAACTGTTTCACTTCCGTTTTTTCCCTTTTGTGTTACTTCCTTATAATCATTAAACTTACTATCATCTTTCTTTGTTTCCTTTGTAAATGCTATTTCTTTATTTGTAGTTCTTTTTACAGAGTGAGTAACTTTTATGTCATAATTATACTTACTATTTTTTGTTACTTTTACTTCTTCTACTTCACTAGCACTAAAATCTTTATTATACTTCTTTTCAATTTCATTTACTAATGTTCTTGAATTTTCTATAATTTGTTCTTTTGTTTCATTTACTTTATTATCTAACTGTTTATTTACATCTTGGGGATTACCTTTTAAAACTACCTCATCATTTATTATTAATTCTTGAGTAGTTAAATAATTATTTACTGCAAATGTACCTGTGAACATCCCAAATGTTGTTATTGCACTCATAAGTAATTTTATAATCATTGTTACTCCTCCTTTTTATAAAAAAAAATAATTTAATTAAACTGACTTTCGCTTCAATACTATAAGTCTAAACTTGATCTATCTATGCCTAATGCTTGTGTTATTAAATTTACTAACTTCTGATTACTCTCTTCTAGTTTCTGATTACTCTCTTCTAGTTTCTGATTACTCTCTTCTAATTTCTGATTACTCTCTTCTAGCCTTGCGTTACTCTCTTCTAGTCTTACGTTACCCTCTTCTAGTCTTTGGATTGAACTCTTATATCCTAGTGGGTTTATATTCTTTTCTACTACATCATTCATATATTCACCTAACTTTCTACTTATCTCTACGTATTTTTCACTTTTTATATGCTCATATCTTCCATCTTTATTATACCATGTTTTTAAATCTTTGTCAGTAACTGTTACTGTATTAAATATTAATGCCTTTGATTTACCTTTAATATCTACTGTGTAGTGATTTAAATAATTGTTTATTGTATCATTACTTCCTGTTGTTAATGGTACTGCGTGAAATAATGTATCATTATAATATTGATTGTCTTCACTACTTTTGATTAGAATACATGGTCTGATCTTTTCCATATTGTTTTTATTATGTCCATGTATTTCTTTTAGATTGATTGCATATAACTTTAACCTTTCAAATGGTTGGCTGTCTATGTACACATTTACCTCCTCTACTTTTAATTTAAGATGATTTTTTTAGATAAGTATTTGATTTTTGATTTTAAAATTTGTTTTTAGTTGTTGTAATGAAACTACAAAGTTTACATATAGTTTTGATACTTTACACATTACTATAACCATTTTATCCATTTCATCATATACTATTTTATCTACTTTTATTACTTCACCTTCTCTTAAAGAAATAGATTTTACTGAACCCATATCATATGATGGGTATATTCCATCTGATTTAGAAATATAATAGTTAGTAAGTAATTCTTTTACTTCCATATTTTCACCTTCATTTCTAAATTATAACATAGCAACTCTAAGGATATATTTTTTAAAGTTGCTATGTATATATGTTTGTTCCTAATTGGAACGGAAATTTATTCATTGTTAAAACTAAAATATTAATTAAATATAATTAAGTGATCTTAGAAAGTACTTATACTTTTTCTCTACTTTCACCCCCATTCTAATAAATTTTATTAGTGGTGTATGGGAGAGCCGCTTTGTGGACTGCACCGAGAACCTCATTAGTGTCAAGATATACTTCTAGACCAGTAGGCAATTTAGAATGTATATTTTCTATATATGTATTAATTTTTAGAATGCTTTGGTTCGTATCCAAGAAGTGGCGCCAACATTTAAAATAATATTATATATTTTTTAGTACTAAAACAATTGTAATTTAGATATCAATTAATTATAAATTATAAAAAAGAAGTGTTTGCTAATGTAACTAAATTTATAGTTACATTAGCAAACACTTCTTTTTTATTTTAACTAATTTTTAATAGTAATCCTAGTTTTATACTATTTTACATTTTTATTTTTTTATCTTCTTTACTAATCTATATACTATATAACTAAAAACTGTTAAAAATGAAATTAATATACTCTCTTTTAGATACTTTACTCTATAATTTATTTCTACTTCATTATTCCCTTAGGAACCTTAAATCCCAAGAATCCACCATTTGACTTGACCTTGAAGTTAAAACTATTTCCAGTATAATTAACCTTGCTAATTTCACTATAGTCCACATTTAATTTTAATTCTGATTCGCTTATATAGACATATCTTATTTCTTTAATCTTCCCAGATCCACTAACTATGTAATCAAGTCCATTTTAAAGTTCACTTGCTTCTATCCAATAATTCATTTTAGTATTACTATTATATTATAGTATTGAATAGAACATCTGGTTTTAGCATTACTATCCCCCTCAATTGTAATTGCTGTTTGATCACATATTTTTTCATCTAATACTACTTCTATTCCATACATACCATCTGATTTTAAATTTTCTAAAATAATTTTCCCGTTCTTTGCATCAATTATATTATACTTAAAGTTTTTATAGCTATCATAGGTTTCCCAGTTATATTTTACTTGAATTGCTTCTTTTGACTTATTACTATAAAATCCGTTTAAAAGGTATTTACTAGCAAGTAAATTATCTTCTGCTTTCAATATGCTACTGTTATATGCTTTTTCATCTGTATAATATATTAATGGTAGCGATGTATAATCTACTTTAGTTTTATTATCATTTTCAACAAGTAAATATTGTACTGAAAGTAAAATGTTATGTAGTCTATCGTTATAATATATTGATCTGTCCGGAGAAAATTTGATTGGTATACCATATAAATCATTATATAAATATTTCACCTTGTTACTTAGTGAAGTATAAATGTCTGTTGAAAGTGAACACATATCCTTAATGCTATTAGTTTTTTTCTATTTTCTATAGTTACATCTCTAATTGTACGATAAGAGTCTAATTTATAATAGGTTACATTATCACCTTTTTCTACATTGTTATTCAATATAAATACCAACATAATAAAAAATATTGATGTTGTAAATTTAGGTTTTGGGCTAATAATATTTATAAATTGAAGTAAAACAACACTAAATAAAATCATTATTATTAGAATTGTTATTTCATCAAAAGTATGATTACGACTATAAATAGTATAGTATCTATACTTCAAAAAATATAATAAACTTATTGCTGTAGAAATAATTAGTATTATAATTATATTTTTTATACTTAATTTTGTAATCACTCTTTATAAAGATAATGCAAATACTGGAGAAAACATCATTACATAGCGATATTCATAATGTTGAAATGCATTTAAGAAATAACTTACAATACTTCCTATAACATAGTTTTATGCTGAAGAAAATCAATAACTAGCATTTAAAATATTATACAATATAAACATAATGCTTGTTCCAACAATCGTATTTATAATCCCTTCTATAATAAATTTTAAGGCTGTTTTATCTATAATTCTCTTCATAAACTCTTCTTTTAGCTATTATTTTATTGCAAGCGTATTGATGATTTTATATTTTTACCATGGCCTCCATTTGGATTATATTTTGTATTTGATTTGTACTTATACTGAATTATTCTTTGCCAATTTGAATTAAGAGAATATGCTACATCAATATACCCAGTAGATGAATTAATGTAAAATATGAACTTTATCCTAGAACCGTGATTACCATATTTAGTTCCTAAATTATATTCGTAGTAATTAATTACTTTACCAGAGCTATTATATCGCTTCGCATATGTAATGTTTCTAGATGAATCTACATTAAATTGATAACTTTTTTTATCATATCGATCTACATATCTTGTATTTGATGGATATTCTAAATAACTTGTTATTTTCCCATCTTTTTTAATTAAGCCATCTTTTAAATAACCATTTTTATCAACTGTGTGATACCCAGTTATATAAATACCATGTGTTCCATATGTAGTGTTTTCTGCATAATCATATACATGTGAAATAACAC
This sequence comes from Bacilli bacterium, assembly GCA_047975285.1. Lineage (GTDB taxonomy): Bacteria > Bacillota_I > Bacilli_A > JBKEDG01 > JBKEDG01 > JBKEDG01. Next base: position 25,048 of record JBKEDG010000058.1, read on the forward strand.
CATTATTATATCCAAAAGCCTCATTTATATAATTACCTTCCATATCAAACATATATCTTATATTATAATTGTGATTACCATATTTAGTTCCTAAATTATATTCGTAGTAATTAATTACTTTACCAGAGCTATTATATCGCTTCGCATATGTAATGTTTCTAGATGAATCTACATTAAATTGATAACTTTTTTTATCATATCGATCTACATATCTTGTATTTGATGGATATTCTAAATAACTTGTTATTTCCCCATCTTTTTTAATTAAGCCATCTTTTAAATAACCATTTTTATCAACTGTGTGATACCCAGTTATATAAATACCATGTGTTCCATATGTAGTGTTTTTTGCATAATCATAGACTTGCGAAACAATACCATTATTATATCCAAAAGCCTCATTTATATAATTACCTTCCATATCAAATATATATCTTATTTTAGAACCGTGACTACCATTTTTATCGTAACTAGTATAAGGGATGTATTCAAAATATTTTAAAATTTCAATAGAATTTTCTTTTTGCGAATATGCATTTATTATTGTATTATTAGAAGTGTTCATATTAAATACAAACTTTATTTTTGAAGCAGCATTATCAACTGTTACATTCCCATAGTATTCATAATAATTAGTAATTTTCCCTAAACTATTCTTTTTATAAGCATATTTCACAAATTTACCATCTTCTTTTAAAACGTATGTCATATCGTTGACTATTACTGAATTTTCTTCAACTTGCGGCTTTCTAATAGTTGACCCGCCAGCATAAATTATCCTATCTTTATAAACTTCTACAATATCATCGTTAAAATTCACTTTAGCACCAAAATGTACACCTTGTGGTAAACATTTGTAGTATTTCTTTTCAATTGCAAGAGTACTTTGATTAATCACTAAACTAGATATTTCATCACCACTATTACATACACCGATATCACTTATTATTGAAATTTGAGAACTGTTTTCACCTACTACTAAATATGGAATATGTGCTACATTCAATTTACCTAAAACATTCTGTGACGTGTAAGAATAATTACCATTTAAATATACATAAGCAGGTGGTCTATTTAGTATTGCTAATTTATAGTAATTATAGTCCTTAAATCCTGCTTTTTTATCCATATTATAATAAATACCAGCTATTTTCATACCCCAAAATGGATCCGAAGCGTATTTAACATTTACACCAGTATTTTTATTACCTACACTTCCACCATAATACCTACTATCTTGTACAACATCTAAGTACCCTGTACTAATAGCATTATTAAAATGATAGTCTACACCTTGAGAAACACTTGCAAATTTAAATGCTCCTTCATACGGACCTGAGTCAACAGCTCCCCATCCAAATAAATTATTTTTATCTTTAGCTATTTCACTTGTCCCATAACCGCTTTCTAACATAGCCATTGAGAATTCTAAAGCCGCATTAACTGATACATCATCTTGTGATGTAAAAAATTGGTTAATTACATCATAATTATTTAAGACAGATTTTGATGCATTATCACTAGATAATTTGCTATTTATAAAATTTTTAAAATCAGTATTTGTCAAATTAGTTCTTGATCTGAAAGGTAAATATTGATAATAATTATAAAATGGATTGGAAGCGTTAATAGCTCCAGTTACAGTGTTTGAATTATAATTACTTAGCATAATACTTCTGTTTGTGTAAAAAAATATACCATCTAATGAATAGTATTGCTTATTTTTAGTTAAAAAACTAGGGGCTTTCCCAACAACAATCGTTGCATAAGATTCATAATAACCATAATTGTACAGTAAATCCCCCGAATTATTAACAATGTAATACTCTGAGTATGAAGTTGAAATATTATTTATTGCTGTATATTTGGCACTTTCTATGTATCCAGTTTTATCAACAAAACCAACAAAACCATTTATAGCAATTTTTACTCTTCCATTTGCCTCTCCTAATGTTGCAACTCGCTCACTAGAGCCTGTATTAAAATATGTATACGCAGAATTTGATGAAGCAGTTTTGTATACATTCAAAACAGCAGACGACTTACCAAAAAAATCTATATATCCCATACCGTAAGTTCTAACATTTCTTTTAACAATTTTGGAGTCTTTAACGACATTGGTAATTCTATCATCTATTACATCCACACTATTTCCATTTTCATCAAGAAGGTATTTTTCCCCATTCTCAACATAATCTTCTTTAATATCGGAAGATTTATTAACTGTAGTACCTTCATTTTGGGTTTTAATCACTTCTTGTGAATCATTAGAACCTGATATATCTTGAGTATTATTGTAATTTGCATTACTATCTTCAGCATTTATTTCCAAATATCCAATATATCTATAACTTATAAAAACTAAAGAAAAAATTGTAAATAATACTATTAATTTTTTATAAAATTTAATTTCCACTATAGTCACTCCTTGATCAAACATAACTACTAAACATTATAGCATGAAATATCAATATATACAAGCAAAACAAGGAAAACCTAAAAATTGTGTAGCAAATCATAAAAAAAGCATAGTTATTATCTAACTATACCTGAAATTTTACAGAGATTATTTACCTTTTATATCCATCATAATAGGTAAAACAATCGGATTTCTTCCTGTATTTGTTTTACATTCATACTGAGTAGTAAGCACAATTTTTTTCTTTATTTTATCAAAATTTACTTTAGGATCATTTAAAGTTTCATTTATCGCATTTTTCACTTTATTCCTAATAGAACTCATTAGTTCTTCACTTTCATTCACTTTAACAAAGCCTCTTGTTTGAATTAAAGGCAAAGTCAATTGTTTTCTATTTTTAATATCAATACAAATCGAAACAGCTATAACACCATCATCTACTAAAATCTGTCTATCTTTAAGTACTTTTTCTCCCACATCTCCAATTTGTTTACCATCTATATAAATATCTTTCCCAGATACAAAATTTCTTGTATGTGGACCATCGTTTGTAAAAGTAAGAACCTGCCCGTTTTCTAATATAAAACAATTTTCACGTTGTACACCTGTCTCAACTGCTAAATCAGAGTGTACTTTTAACATACGGTAATCTCCATGAATTGGCATAAAATATTTCGGTCTGATTAATCTTAACATTAACTGTAATTCTAGTTGAGCACCATGGCCTGAAGTATGAATACTATTTTCTCGTGTTGTATATACATCAGCACCTTGACGATACAACATATTAATTGTCTTACTTATTTTTGCATCATTTCCAGGAATTGGAGAACTAGAGAATACTACCGTATCCCCTTCTTGCACCTTTATTTGCTTATGAGTACGATTTGCCATTCTTGATAACGCTGCTAAAGGTTCTCCTTGTGAACCAGTACATACAATAACTATTTCACTTTCATCATAGTTTTTTAAATTATTTATACTAACTAAATGTTTTGAAACCTCTGGGATATGTTTTTCACTTACAGCAACCTTCATAATATTTTCCATACTTCTACCAGCAACCGCAATTTTTCTTTTATTTTTAATACTAGTTTCAACAATATGCTTTAATCTATTAACATTAGATGCAAAAGTAGCTAAAATAATTCTACCCTTTGTCTTTTTGAATATCTCTCTAAGAGTTTTATCCACAACACGCTCACTTGGCGTAAATCCTGGTGTCTGTGCATTTGTACTATCACTAAGTAAACATAATACCCCTTCATTACCAAGTTGTGCCATTTTTCCGATATTTGCAGCAGCACCAACAGGAGTCAAATCAAATTTAAAGTCACCAGTATGAACAATAGTTCCTTTATCCGTTTTTACAGCTAATCCAAATGAATCAGGAATAGAGTGATTTGTTCTAAAAAATGACACCTCCATATTTGATGTTTTTACAATTGTATCTTCTGTAATTAATCTTAAAAAGTCACGATCTGATGAAAGTAGTTTAGAAGAAACTTTATTTTTTATTAAACTAACCGCCAGCTGTGGTGCGTAAATTACAGGTAATGAAGGAATTTGTTGCAACAAATATTTAATTCCACCAATATGATCTTCATGACCATGCGTTATAATTAAAGCTGATATTTTTTCTTTATTTTCAACTAAATATGAATAATCAGCTATTACATACTCAACTCCAAACAAACTATCACCTGGAAACTTTATTCCTGCATCAATAATAATAATTTCGTTTTTATACTCTATACAATATGTATTTTTACCAACTTCATTGAGCCCACCTAAAGCAAAAATACCTAACTCACTTTTTTTTAATTTCATAATTATCTCCTTTTAAATTTCATATATTAAATCAGAATATATAAATCTGAAAATCCTAAGTAATTCATACAAGTACACTGATAATTTGTACATTAAACTTTAATATCTACGTAGAATTTTTTCTCCTAATTATTATAACATTTTTTGCACTATTTTTCAAGAAACTTAATATATAATGTGAAAAATAAATAGTTATTGTAGAAAACAAAAAAACTCGTTAACATTTTAACGAGATTTTTTTTATAATGGTGCGGATGGAGGGACTTGAACCCACACGCCATAGGCACTAGATTCTAAGTCTAGCGCGTCTACCAGTTCCGCCACATCCGCATATCCACATTTGATATTATAACATACTACAATTAGTATATCAATACAAAAATAGTTTTTTTTAGATTTTATTTTTCAAAACTTAATTTAATTTGCCTACATACATTCTCATACATTTTATAACTATCTTCACCTACAGAATATAACGTTGACTTACGAGGCGAAGATATAGGAAGTTTCTCTAACAAAGTCGTGTCAAGTGTCTTAGCAACATATTCTCCACCACTTTTTCCAAAAATGTACAATTTTTCTTCATTATGTAGATAATAACTCATATTCTCTACTACACCTATTAACTCATGTTTTTGCATTTTTGCAATTTCTCCTGCCAAAACAGCAATCTTACTTGCATTTATATGTGGCGTTGTTACAACTATACATTTTGCATCAGGTACTAATTTATTCAAGTCAAGTGGTACATCTCCAGTTCCAGGAGGCAAATCAATTAATAAATAGTCTATATCTTCACTCCAACATACATCTCTAAAAAAACTATTTAGAAGTCTTCCAAGCATTGGACCACGCCAAACAATAGCCTCATTATTAGGATTAACATTACTAGTCCCTATTAATTCAATGTTTTCATATTTCAATGGAAATATTTTATCTCCAGATGGTTGTGGAGAATCTTCTAAGTCAAATATCATTGGAATACTACTTCCATAAATATCTGCATCAATAACTGCAACTTTATACCCCATTTTAGATAAAACATTAGCAATATTTGCTGTTACAAAACTTTTACCAACACCACCTTTACCACTACTAATAATAATTTTTTTAGCATTCTCTAATGAAAGTTTTTCCTTAATTATATCATATTCATATTTAACTTTAGGTATTTTCATATCTAGTTTCAAAAAGCGAATAATATCATTTTTAATTGTTTCATTATCCTCAGTTTCCAAAATACCTATTTTAATATAAATTTTATCTTTATCTATAAATTCAAGATTTTGAATTTTACTGTTTTTTATTTGCTTAATAAGTTCTTGCTTAATTAGATTTATATCATATTCCATATTATCACCTCTTATTAATTATACTATATTTTAATGATTTTTCATAATATAATATGCCCACAATATAATATATGATATAATATAAACACTTAACACGGAGGTTTTTATGAAAAAGTTCTTTTTTATAATTATAAACATAATAATCATTATTATAATTTCAACTTCATTATATTTATACATAAACCCTACTCTGAAGGTTACTTATCAGGATAAAATTTTTGAAGTTAAAGATTTTAATGATCCTGTTTTAAAAAAATATATTAAAAAGGAAAAAATAAAAATTTAAAATAGTATTTAAAAAAAATTTTAAATCATTTTTAATATAAAAAATAATATTAAAAAAAATAAAATAAATAATTAAATAATAAAATTAAATTTTAAATATTATTTAAAAAAAATTAATATT
>JBKEDG010000059.1:0-14060 GCA_047975285.1 Bacilli bacterium
TAACCTTCTGTTTTTTGAGTCTAACTTTAATCTAAATAGTAAGTAAATGGAAGCTTTGATAGCCATAATTCCTATTCCGCCACAAATAATTAATAACATAATTATAATCTGTCCAAATATAGAAAAAGTATCAATAGTACTAGTTACTGAAAGTCCGGTAACACTAACAGCACTAGTAGCAGTAAATAAAGCGTCAAAGAGGGTTATATCCACATCTCCAGTAAGTGATACTGGTAATCTTAGTATAAATGATCCAATAATAACAATACAAAAATAATACTTAAAGAATACTTTAGGCATTGATTGACTTTTAATAAATTTTTTTAAACTCTCTAAATTCATAAACCCTCCACATATATATATATTATACAAGAAGTATGTAAATAAATCTACAAAAAATAAATAAATATTTAATGTGTTAACTAAAAAGGTTGACAGATATTTTTAAATGTTGTATAATTACTAATGAAGTTTAATAGGAGGTAGTTGTTATGGCAGTAAAATTAAGATTAAAACGTATGGGTGCAAAGAGAAAACCATTTTATCGTATTGTTGCAATTGATTCACGTTCTCCACGAAATGGTCGAGAAATTGAATTGATTGGAACTTATAATCCAAATACAAATCCAGCAGAAGTAAAGATTGATAATGATATCGCTCTTAAATGGTTAAGAGATGGTGCACAAACTTCAGATACAGTAAAAAGTTTATTATCAAAAACTGGTGTTCTTGAAACATTTCATAATGAAAAATATTCAAAAGGTAAGTAAATATGAATTACATAGAACTGACAAAGTTTTTAGTTTCATCTGTTATTGAAAATAAAGAATCGCTAACAATAAGAGAAATTGAAAATGAAGATGATTTAATTTCATTGTTTGTTTTTGTTGATTCTTCTGATCTTGGTGCAGTTATTGGTAAAAGCGGTAAAACAGCTAATTCAATTAGAACTCTAGTTAAAGCATCAATGTATAAGAATTATAAACATATTAGAATTGAATTTCAAAGTTATGAAGATTAAGGAGGAATTTTATGCGAGTTAATGTAACACTGAAGTGTAAGGAATGCGGAGAAGAAACTTACAGAGTTTCTAAAAATAAGAGAAATACTCCAGATAGATTAAATTTATCAAAGTATTGTCCTAAATGTAAAACATCTAGAGAGTTCGTAGAAAAGAAAAAATAATAAGACACTAATTAGTTAGTGTTTTTTAGTAGGTGATATTATGGCATTAAGTGAAAAAATAAATTTGTTTCCGAATAAACCAGGCTGTTACTTATATAAAAATATTTATGGAACAGTAATATATGTGGGGAAAGCTAAGAATTTAAAAAATCGTGTTAAAAGTTATTTTGCTTCAAACCAAAGTTTAAAAACACAAATGTTATTGAAAGAAGCAGTTGATGTTGACTACATTATAACTTCTAATGAATTAGAGTCATTAATTTTGGAATTGAATTTAATTAAAGAATATGATCCAAAATATAATATTTTACTTAAGGATGATAAAAGTTATCCCTATATTTTAATTACAGATGAACTATACCCTAAAGTTAAAATAACAAGGAATAGGAAATTAACTAATGGAGAATTATTTGGCCCGTATCCTAATGGTGGAGCAGCAAAAGAAATGGTAGAAATCATTAACAGAAACTATCCGTTAGTAAAATGTCGTTCGATTCCAAATGAAGCTTGTCTTTACTATCATATTGGCCAGTGTCTTGGTCCATGTATAAAAAAAATTGATACTAAATTGTATAATAAATATGTAGATGAAGCAAAAAAAATTTTAAAAGGACACGTTAGTTCACTTAGAAATTCATTAAAGAAAGAGATGGAAGAAGCTAGTAAAAATCTTAATTATGAAAGAGCAATTGAACTGCGAAAAAATTTAGAGTCAATTGAAACTATTATTTTAAAACAAAACATAAATGTTAATAAAGATTTGAATATCGATGTCATTAATTATTCATCCTTGAAAAATAAAATTTGTATACAACTACTTTACATTAGAAGAGGAACAATCATTGAGGGAGTAGGTGAAATATTTGATGTAATTAATGAACACGAAGATATTTTAACTCAATATATCCTTAATTTATATTACAATAAAACTCTTCCTGAAGAAATTATAGTTCCTAATTTAAAATCTATAGAGTTAATTAGAAATATTATACCTACTAAAATTAATTATTATTTAAGAGGATCTAAAAGTAAATATTTAGGAATGGCTAAAGCTAATGCCAATATAATATTAAATAAATATTTTGAAAATGAGAGTAATGAGTATAACAAAACATTATTCATAAAAGAACAACTAAAAGAGATTATAAATATAGAATGTTATAGAATAGATATGTTTGATGTATCTCATCACAATGGTGCTAACGTAGTGGGGGCTCTTGTTGTTTGCAAAAATTATATTTTTGATAAAAAAAATTATCGTAAATTTAAACTTACTGCTAATAGTAATGATGATGTTGCTAATACAAAAGAGATTGTATATAGATATTATTATAAATGTTTAATGAACAATTTAGAATTACCCGATTTAATTATTGCGGACGGTGGAATTAACCAAGTTAATGTAATTAAGGAAGTTGTTAAGTCACTTAATTTGAAAATTTATGTTCTTGGATTAATAAAAGATAATAAACATGTAACTAAAGAAATAATTTATGAAAACAAAAGATTTCAGTTAAATAAAAGAAGTGTTTTATATAAATTTTTAGTATCAATCCAAGATGAAGTTCATAAGTTTGCAATTGGTTATCATCATACACTAGCATCTAAATCAATTTCAGCTAGTGTGCTTGATAATATAACTGGTATAGGTAGTAGACGTAAGCAGGATTTGATTAGACATTTTAAATCTTTAGAAAATATTAAAAATGCAACATTAAGTGATCTTGAAAGTGTTGTTCCTTCTAATATTGCAAAAAATATCATTGAATATTTTAAAAAATGTTAAAATATGTTATTATAACATAGGGTGGTGTTAGTATGGGAAAAATTGGTGTTTTTGATTCAGGTATAGGTGGTATAACTGTTTTAGAAGAACTTTATAAACTATTACCTAATGAAAATTATTTATATTTTGGTGATAATGCTAATGCACCGTATGGAGATAAAAGCAATGAAGATTTAAGGGTACTAACGTATAAAATTATTAATTATATTATAAAACGTGACGTTCAAATGATTGTTATTGCCTGTAATACTGTTACAAGTTTTCTATACAAAGAACTAGTTAAAAATATAAAAATACCAATTGTAGGAGTAATTTATCCTACAGTTGACTTTGTAAATAACTTGCGTGTAAAAAAAGTAGGAATTATTGCAACAGTAAGAACTATAGAAAATAATGTTTATCAAAAAATGATTGATAAAGATGTAAAAACATTAAAAACACCAGAATTTGTACCAATGATAGAAAATGGGACATATGTGAATAAAGCACCTGAAATTAAAGCAATTCTTCAACCACTTTTAGATGAAAATATACATGCATTGGTATTAGGATGTACACATTATCCATTTTTAAGAGACTTTATTGAAACTTTTTACTCTGGAATTATTGTAGATAGTGGAATAGTTACAGCAATTGAAGTCAAAGAAAAATTAATACATTATAATTTATTAGAAAATAATAGAAATATAGAAATTAATGTAAGTGGAAATTTAGAAAGTTTTAAGCATATTATAAATAACTTTGTGAGCTTTAAGTACACAATTAGAAAGGTGGATTTATAGATGAAAATTATTTTGGCAACAAATAATCAAGGTAAAGTAAATGAATTAAAGAGTTTATTTAACACAAATATATATTCATTAAATGACTTAAATATTGATATTGATATTATTGAAGATGGTAATACTTTAGAGGAAAATGCTAAAATAAAAGCAACTTCTATTGTCAAATTATTTCCAAATGATATAGTTATCGCTGATGATACAGGACTTTTTATTAATAGTTTAAATGGTAGACCGGGAGTATACTCTGCTAGATATGCATTCGATGGTTGTAATAATGAAGATAATATTGATAAAATATTAGAAGAATTGGCAAATTTTGATGACCGAAGTGCGTTTTTCAAAACAGTTATTGTACTTTATAAGAATAATGAATATTATTATTATGATGGAGTTTTACATGGAGAAATATTAAAATCAAGATCTGGAAGCAATGGATTTGGTTATGATAGTGTATTTTATAACAAACACTTTAATAAGAGTCTGGCTAGTTTAACAAAAGCTGAAAAGAATTGCATTTCTCATCGGTCATTAGCAATTAAAAAATTAATCAATAGTAAAATTATTTGAGGAGGAGTTTATGGGGGATAAACTTACTTTTAATTACACAAAAAATGTTTTCAAATTAGCGTTGCCAGTTATGGTACAACAGTTTATTACTGCTTTTGCGAGTTTGATTGATAATCTTATGGTTGGCGTTAATGGTAAGGATGCAATTAATGCTGTAGGTGCAAGTGGAAATATTTTTTTTGTTATTATGCTTTTAGGATATGGTATTTCTAATGGAGTGGGAATTTTCCTAGCCCAACAATATGGTAGTAAACAATATAAAGGAATGCATTATGTGTTTTTGATTGGAATAATTGGAGCTATTATAATTGGGTTGACTAGTTCAGTATTTGTTTTTGGTTTTAAAGAATTTTTAATTAATTTATTTACGAGGGTTGAAACACAACATGATTTAGCATATCAATACCTTAGTATTGCAGTTTTTACATACCCGATTATTCTTGTTTCTATATCAATAGCTGGTGCATATCGGCGTTGTGGGAATACTGTTTTACCTATGATTTCAGGTGTTATATCAATTATTATTAACACATGCTTAAATTATCTATTAATTAATGGTAATTTGGGTTTTCCTAGCTTAGGTGTAAGTGGAGCTGCTCTTGCTACTCTAATTGCAAGAAGTATAGAATTGATAATACTTATTATTATGATGGAAAAAAGACATATGCCATTTAGACCAAATTTCAAAGACATATTTAAAATTCCAATTAGCAGTATAAAAAAAGTGCTTAGTGCATCAATACCTTTAACATTAAATGAATTTTTATGGGGGCTTGGACAAACTACTTTAATGGCACTTTATGGGATAAAACATGCTGATAATTATACAGCAGTTCAGATGTCATATACTACTGCAAATTTATTATTTGTTGTAATGAGTGGATTTGCCACATCAGTATCTATATTGATTGGACAAGATTTAGGAAAGAATGATTTTGTTGGTGCAAAAAATCATTCAATACTACTTGTAAAACTTTCTATTCTTACTGGTATTGGAGTATTAATCTTAACTTTGTTACTCTCTTTCATAACACCTAATTTTTACAATGTAAGTGCAGATATAAGACAGAATTCAGCAAATATTTTGAGAATAATGGCTTTCTACTTCCCAATATTTATTTTAACAGCAACACTATTTTTTACACTAAGAGCTGGTGGAGATGTTATTGGTGTACTTGCTGTTGATGGTTGCTTTATGTGGTGTATTTGTATACCAATTGCATTTGTTGTTAACAATTATCTTCCTTTATCTATTGTAATTTCTTTTTTACTTGTACAAAGTAGTGATATATTAAAATTACTAGTTATTAGATTTAGGTATTCAAAAGGGTATTGGATAAAAAAGATAGTATAATAAGAATGTACTTGTTTAGTTTTTAATTATTGAATGTGTAAATCTTTTAAAAAAAACAAATTTATGATATAATACAACAGAGGTGAAGATATGCAGGTTATAATCAATAATAAAGATGATATGATTGAATTAGCTAGGACTTTTGCAAAATTTTGTAAAAAAAGAGATGTGATTTTGTTAAATGGTGATTTAGGAGCAGGCAAGACTTTTTTTACAAAGCACTTTGCCAAGTTTTTAGGTGTAACTGATGAAGTTATGTCTCCAACGTTTACAATTGCTAAAGAATATTATGCTAAATCAGTTACTTTATATCATGTAGATGCGTATAGATTAGAAGATGCTGATGAAAACAATGATTACTTATATGATTTTTATGAGAACGGTATTACTGTGATTGAGTGGCCTGAATATGTTAGTGATTATCTCCCTTATTCATATGTACAGTTATATATAAAATATGACGGCGGTGATAAAAGGAAGATAAGCATTAGCTTTGTAAACAAAGATGAATTAGAAAGTAGAGTATGTGAATATGAATTATGATTTAGTTATTGATACAAGTAGAAAATTTATTTTATTTGGTCTGCTTAATAATAATGATTATGTGTTTAAAATAAATGATTTTGATAGAGATTTATCAAAATACTTTATTACACAGCTAGATTTGTTTTTAAAAGAAAATAATTGCAAAAAATCTCAAATTTCTAAAATCATATGTGGAAGAGGACCCGGAACTTTTACAGGTCTTAGAGTTGGACTTACTATCGCTAAAACTATGTGTTATGCTTTAAATATTGAATTGTATTCAATAAGTTCAATTATACTTTATAATCTTTTTGTTCCTAATCGCAAAGTGATTGGTATTGATGATGCAAGAAGTTATAAATATTATTTTGGACAAATAGATAAGGATAAATTAAAGATTGTTGAAGGTGTTGATGGAGATCATCAAGTATGTGAATATTGTGATTTAAGAGATGATTACAATTTGATATCTACTCAAAAGTTTGTCAATATTAGCACTGAATTACTAACTTCTTTTGAGTATTTTGAATTGAATTTATTTTACCAATTAATTGAGGCCGAAGATTGTTTTAATTTCAAACCAAAATACATAAAAAAGTTGGATATAGAAAAGTAGGTGTATATTATGAAAAGTGTAAAAATATTGGCGATTGAGACAAGCTGTGATGAAACTGCTTGTGCAATTGTTGAAAATGGAAAACATGTAATTGCAAATGTTATTTCATCACAAATTGATACTCACACTATATCTGGAGGAGTTATTCCAGAAATTGCTTCTAGACTACACACTGAACAAATTACATATGTTATAGATAAAACTATTAAATCTGCAAAATTAACATTTAAAGATATTGATGCAATTGCAATTACAGTTGGTCCAGGGTTAGTTGGAGCACTACTAGTTGGAATTGAAGCGGCTAAGGCATTAGCTTATTGTTACGATATTCCACTTATTGGAGTTCATCATATTGCGGGTCATATCTATGCAAATAATATTGAAAATAATTTAAAGTTTCCTTTGCTAGCTCTTGTTGTTAGTGGAGGTCATACTGAAATCATTCTTATGAAATCAGATTTAAATTTTGACGTTCTCTATAAGACTACTGATGATGCAATTGGTGAGTCATTTGATAAAGTAGCAAGAGTGTTAAAATTGCCTTATCCAGGAGGCCCCCATATTGACAGACTAGCAAAAAAAGGTAATTTGGAAGTTAAATTAAATTATAAATATGATAGGTCGTTAGATTACTTTTCCTATAGTGGGTTAAAGACATCTATTATTAATTATGTTAATGAAAAAAATATGAAATTAGAAGATATTGTTGAAGAAGATATTTGCTATACATTTCAAAAATATGCTATCAATCAGTTGATTGATAAAACTAAGAACGCAATTAATAAATATGATGTTAGACAATTAGTCGTAGCAGGAGGTGTTGCTGCTAATTCGTATTTAAGAGAGCAATTTAAAAGTTGTTTAGATATTGAAACAGTATTTCCATCTATTATGTATTGTACTGATAATGCTGTTATGATTGGTGCAGTAGCATATCATCAATATTTGAAAAATGATTTTACAGATTATGCAGTAAATGCAAATCCAAATTTAAAATTAGAGGAGTGTTATAAATGATTAGTAATTTTAGTGCAACAAATAAAAGAGTACCAATATATTATCAAGGACTTAGAAGACTGCAAAAACTTGGAATTGATCGAGTTAAAAGTTCAGAACTTGCTGACTATTTAAATATTCAAGCTTCAACTATTCGCCGAGACTTTTCTATGATTGGAGAACTTGGTAAACAAGGGTACGGGTACAATGTTGACTACCTAGTGGAAATACTTAAAAAAGAATTAGGAATTAAAACAATGAGTGCTATATTATTTGGTGTTGGAAATTTAGGAACAGCTTTACTTAATTATGATTTTGAAGAAGAGTTTGGACTTGTAATCCAAAAAGCATATGATAATAATCCACTTTTAATTGGAAAAGAAATTAATGGAATAAAAATTGAAGAGTTGTCCGACGAATGTTCTTTATATACAAATGCTGAGATTGCAATTGTTTGTGTTAACAGTGAATACGCTAAGGATGTTGTTGATAAACTAACTCACTGTAATATTAAAGGTATTTTAAATTTCACTACTGAAAGATTTGCTAGTACGAAACAAACAGCTGTTCATAATGTTGACTTGAGTGGAGAATTACTTATTTTAGCTTATCATGTTCAAAAAATAATGGGTGAATAGAATGAAAATAGGACTAATTTATGGTGGTAAAAGTGTTGAACACGAGATAAGTATTATTACCGCCATGCAAGTTTATGAAGAACTATCTAATTCTTATGATGTTATAAATATATACTTTTCTAAAACAGGAAAATTCTATATAGGTAAAGTATTAAATAACATTGAAAATTATAAAGATTTTGATCAATTATTATATAAATGTAGGGAAATATCGTTTCAAAATATCAATGGTGAAGTTTATATTGTTGAACAAAACATTTTTAGAAAAAAACATAAAATTGACCTTGGTTTTCTTGCAATGCATGGTGAAACAGGGGAAGATGGAAGATTACAAGGTTTTTTTGATATTATCGGATTAGATTATACTGGACCATCACATTATGGTAGTAGTATTGGACAAGATAAAGCATTTACAAAAGATATTTTAAAAGCTAACGGATTCAATTTAATTGATTATATTGTAGCTAATGATTCGCAATCATTTGAGGAGATAAAATTGAATTTTAACAAATTAAATTATCCTGTAGTTATTAAACCGGCTACACTTGGAAGCAGTGTTGGAATTAATTTTTGTGAAAATGATGATGAATTAGAAGTTGGCCTTAGTGACTCATTTAATTATGATTCTAAAGTGATTATTGAACCTAAAATTGATAAATTTATTGAGGTTAATTGTTCTGTGCTTGGGAATTATAGTAGTGCAAAAGCAAGTGTTTTAGAAGAAATTTTGTGTGACGATTTTTTATCTTTTGAAAGTAAGTATACTAGTGGTAATAAAAATTCAAAAGGAATGATGTCAACAAGTCGCGAAATTCCTGCTAGAATTAGTGAAAAATTAAGTAACAGTGCACAAAAAATGTGTGTTGAAGCTTTTAAATTGTTGAACTTGTCAGGTGTAGTTAGATTTGACTTGATGATTTTCAATAATGAAGTTTATATTAATGAGGTTAATACAATACCTGGGTCCTTGGCATTTTATTTATGGACTCATTCTGGAATTGAGAAAGTTGATCTATATAAAGAATTAATAAAACTTGCAATTGACAAAAAAAGAATTAAGGAAAATAAAGTGCATTCATATGAAACCAATGTATTAAAAAATGGTAATTTCAATGGTAAAAAGGGGAAGTAAATTAGGTATTTCAATTGGTGTAGACACAGAATTAATTAGTCGATTTTCCATGGAAAAAATTCATTTATATGCGAATAAATTTTTATCTAAAGACGAATTAGATTATTATAATAAACTAAGTGATTCTAAAAAACAAAAATTTATTGCATCAAGATTTAGTGCAAAAGAAGCAATATTTAAAGCACTTGGCACAGGAATTGATAAAATTAAATTTAGTGAAATAACCATTATACCTAATAATAGAGGTAAGCCAATTGTATATTTTGATGGCTATAATATAGAACTAAGTATTAGTTACAATGATTTATATGTTATTTGTTTTGTAATCTTAAAAGAAAATTAATGTGTAATAAAATAAGTGGAGGTATTTATGCGTGCAATATATATATATTTATTAGTTATTATCCATTTAATAATTGTTTCTCCTATTGTATGCTTTAGATACTTTTACTATATATATTTAAATAAGAAAAAAGATTATAAGAAAATATATAGTATGACAAATTGGGTATTTTATTCAGTACTTAAACTTTCTAGAATTAAATATAAAGTTATTGGTTTAGAAAATATTCTAAATATTGATAATGGATTTCTAGTTGTATCAAATCATCAAAGTTATTTTGACATTCCTGTTATTTCTCTTGCTTTAAAAGAATTAGGGGTATCATTTATATCAAAATCCAGTATTTTAAAAGTTCCAATTATTTCACATTACATGCAAGTGATGAGTTGTATATTTTTAAAGAGAGATAATATAAAATCAGGATTAAATATGATTAAAAATGGTTCAAAACTCTTAAAGAATGGGGTTAATTTAGTTATTTTTCCCGAGGGTACTAGGTCTGAAAATGGTAAGATGAATAAATTTAAAGCTGGAAGCTTAAAGATTGCTACTAGAGGAAAATCATCAATTGTTCCAATTTCTATTTCATTTTCATATAATGTAAATCCGAGTATTTTAAAAATGAGAAGAGGCGAAATTATTGTCCATATTCATAAAGCTATTACTTCAAAAGAATATGCTAATATGAACGGAAATGATTTAAATAATTTGGTAGAAGAAGTTGTCAAAAGTAAGGTGAGAATATGAAATTAATTGTAGGACTTGGTAATCCAGGGATAGAATATGAAAAAACTAGACATAATATTGGCTTTATTATAGTTGATGAAATAGTTAAACTTTATGGTGTAAAAAAATATAGCCAAAAGTTTAACAGTTTTTTTGTTAAGCTTAATATTGATAACGAACAAGTAATATTTTTAAAACCATTAACATATATGAATAATAGTGGTGAGGCTGTTAAGGATTGTATGGATTATTTTAAAATTTCATATAATAATATTTTAATTGTATATGATGATTTGGATTTAGAAGTAGGCAAAATACGATTCAAAGCAAAATCCAGTAATGGTGGTCATAATGGTATTAAATCAATAGAACAGAAGATAAATACGAGTGATTTTAAGAGATTGAAATTCGGAATTGGTCGTAGTAAATCAATTCCAGTTGTTAAATACGTCCTTGGAAGCTTTGATAAAAAAGATTTTGATTATGTTAAGGAGCGAATTAATGTTGCAAGAAATGCATGTGTTGATTTTATAACATATGATTTTATAAGACTAGCATCAAAATATAATTAGGAGGTTGTATGGAAATTTCAAATGAATTTTTTAGTGAGATTAAACTAAATCAAAAGTCATCAATTTTTGGACTAACCAATTATATGAAAGCTGTATATATATGCGAGTGTTTTAAGAAAATAAATAGTAATATACTTGTTGTAGTTGATGAAAATTCTGACATAAATAAAATGTATAATAATTTATTTACTTTAACAAATAAGATTCTAACTTTTCCAATGGACAGTATTGCATTAAGCGAATGTAAAGCAATTAGTCCTGAATTTATGCAAGAAAGAATTGATACGCTTTCTAAGCTTTCAAATGGTGATAATTATATTGTTATTACATCATTAGAAGGTTATCTTCACAAGCTTATCTCCGCTGTAGATTATAAGGATAATACGATTAGTTTAAGTGTAGGAACTAAGATATCATATAAAAAACTTGAAGAGTTTTTAACTGCAAATAATTATAAAAGAGTTGATTTAGTATCAATGAGTGGTGAATTTTCATTTAGAGGCCATATTTTGGATATTTATCTTGATAACTTAGAAAATCCGGTTAGAATCGAATTTTGGGATGATGAGATAGATTCAATACGATTTTTTGACTTACTTAGTCAAAGAAGTATTCAAGAAATTAATTCAACAATTATATATCCTAATGCTGATTGTTTAGACGATAAAATGCCAAGTTCAACCATATTAGATTATGTTAAAGGTTATAATATAATTGTAGATTATTCAGTTATAAAAAATAGATATAACACGCTTTATCCTAATAACACTATGTCAACTGATGTTTTTGACTGTTTTATAGTAGGTCTGGATAGTAATATTAATTTAAACATCAAGAAAATTTATTATAATACTGAAATGATTGATGAATTTAATAATGATTTTACCAAATTAAATAAGTATTTAGCGTATAAAATTAAGAATGGTTATTTTGTAATAATTTCTCTTGATTTTGAAAATCAAGTTGATGTATTAATTAATAATTTAGATTTGGAATATAAAGTTATAAAAAAAATGAATGAAGTAGATACTAGTAAAGTAAATGTTATTACCTCACATTTCAATGAAAGTGTTGATTTTGTTGATAAGAAAATTTGTGTTTTAAATAGTTATACAATTTTTAATAAGGTAGTAATTAACAAAAGGTATGTTAATAAGTTTAGATTTTCACATAAAATCAAAAGTCAAGATGAACTAGTAATTGGTGATTTTGTAGTACATGAAAAACATGGTATTGGAACTTATAAAGGAATAAAAACCATTGACAATAAAACTATTGATGGGATAGTTAGAAACGACTTCTTTGAAATAATATATAAAAAAGGTGATAAATTATTTGTTCCAATAGAACATATTAAATTGCTACAAAAATATTGTAGTGATTCATCTATTAAACCAAAAATTAATACTCTAGGAGGAATTGAATGGGAAAAAACCAAACGAATAGTTAGAGGAAGAATGGAAGAAATGGCACAAAAACTTTTAGAAATATATTCTAAAAGAAACGAATCACAAGGATTTGCATGTAAAAGTGAAACGGTTGAGGAGCTCGTATTTGATAACGAGTTTCAATTTAACCTAACTGTGGATCAAAAAAAAGCAATATTTGATGTAAAGAATGATATGGAAAAAGCAATACCGATGGATAGATTATTATGTGGAGATGTTGGATTTGGTAAAACAGAGGTTGCTTTTAGAGCGTGTTTTAAAGCAATGATTAATAACAAACAAGCAGCATATTTATGCCCGACAACTATTTTATCAATTCAACAATATGAAAGTGCGCTAAAAAGATTTAATAATGTACCTATAAACATAGCATTATTGAATCGTTTTTCCACTGATAAGGAAAAGAAAGAAATTTATTTAAAACTTAAATCAGGTCAAATTGACTTTATAATAGGGACACATAGTCTTTTAAATTCTAATATACAGTTTAAAGATTTAGGATTATTAGTTGTTGATGAAGAACATAAGTTTGGAGTATTACATAAAGAAAAGATTAAAGAAATGAAGATAAACGTTGATGTTTTAACACTTACAGCTACTCCAATACCAAGAACTCTACAAATGTCTTTAATAGGGATTAGAGGTCTTTCGTTAATTGAAACACCTCCAGTTAATAGATTCCCTATCCAAACATATGTATTAGAGTACAGCGATAAAATCCTTTATGAAGCAATAAAAAAAGAGATTTCAAGAGATGGTCAAGTTTATATTTTATGTAATGTTATATCATCTCAAAATAAATTTAAAAAAATTATTGAAAAAAATATTTGTAATGCTAAAGTCAGAGTTGTTAATAGTAAAATGAAAAAAAGTGCTATAGAAAAAGTTTTTACTGATTTTAATAATCATGAGTTTAATGTTTTAATTGCAACAACAATTATTGAGATTGGGATAGATGTTGCAAGGGCAAATACTTTAATTGTACTTGATGCCGATAAACTGGGGTTGTCACAATTATATCAAATAAGAGGAAGAGTTGGTAGAAGTGATAATATTGCATATGCATATCTAACTTATAATTCTAATAAGATTTTAACTGATGATGCAAAGGCAAGACTTGAATCTATCAAAACATTTACATCTCTTGGTAGCGGATTTAAATTAGCTTCACGAGATTT
Organism: Bacilli bacterium; assembly: GCA_047975285.1. GTDB lineage: Bacteria > Bacillota_I > Bacilli_A > JBKEDG01 > JBKEDG01 > JBKEDG01. Next base: position 13,852 of record JBKEDG010000059.1, read on the forward strand.
ATCAATTAGAGGTGCAGGGGATATTTTAGGGCATGAACAGACAGGATTTATTGACACTGTAGGTTTTGACTTATATATGAAAATGCTCAAAGATATTGTTAATTCTAAAGATGAGTCAGATGATGTAAGTATAAGTAATCCACCTGTTACTAATTACTCAAATCATATTCCAAGTGAATATGTAGAAGCAGATAATTTAAAAATTTCAA
>JBKEDG010000060.1:0-7051 GCA_047975285.1 Bacilli bacterium
AAAAGTATACCTAATTAGGTACTGATATGGTAGATTATTAGTAAAAAAATTAAAAAAGTATACCTAATTAGGTACTGATATGGTAGATTATTAGTAAAAAAATTAAAAAAGTATACCTAATTAGGTACTGATATGGTAGACTCTTAGTAAAAAACATAAAAAAGTATACCTAATTAGGTACTGATATGGTAGACTCTTAGTAAAAAACATAAAAAAGTATACCTAATTAGGTACTGATATGGTAGACTCTTAATAAAAAACATAAAAAAGTATACCTAATTAGGTACTGATATGGTATACTCTTAGTAAAAAAACATAAAAAAATATATCTAATTAGGTACTGATATGGTAATTTTTTTGTAATATATACTATTAGTATTATTAGGAACTCTTTACAGCAACAATATGGATAATTTCATCGACATTAGAAAAACTTGTATACATTTTGTATACAAAGCAGGATAAAGGAAAAGTATACACTTTGTAAACAACACCGTGCAAAGCACGTTGTTTATTAAAAAAACTTGTATACATTCTGTAAACAAAATCGTTTTTTTTCATTTTTTTGTATACAAAATTTTTTCAATGTTTTATTGGAATTTTTCATTTTTTGTATACACATAATTTTTGCAGTATTTTTTAAAAATAAGGGTAATTTACTCAGTATATTTAAAATTAATCTCTAACGTTTGTAGTAATTGTTGTAAAATTATTATTAGGAGGTAAGAATATGAAAAAAATTATAGGATATTCAAGAGTATCATCAGCAAAACAAATAGATAACTATTCTATTGCTGAGCAAGAAAAAAGAATTAAAGGTTTATGTGATTACAAATATGGGGAAGGGAGGTATAAATTAACTTTTATTTCTGATAATGGTAAAAGTGGTAAAACATTAAACCGTAATGGAATGAAGCAGATTTTAAAAAGAATTGAAGGTGATGAAGTAGATATTTTGGTAGTTTTAAAATTAGATCGTTTATGTCGCAATCTTCACGATATGGTTTATTTGATTAATGAGTTAGGAAAAAAGGATAAGCACGTTGTATCTGTAAGTGAAAGTATTGATACTGATAGTGCGATAGGTAACTTTACATTTCATTTGATGGGTGCTCTTGCTGAACTTGAAAGTAATTTAACATCGGAGCGTACAGCAATTGGTTTAGTTGGCAAATGTGAAACGGGAGAATATCCATTTAGTAAACCTAAATGGGGTTATTTGCTTGATGAAAATAGAAAATTATATCCAGATCCAAAATTGCAAGATATGATAAATGAAATTTACAATAATATATTTGAAAAAAATATGAAAATATCAGAATCATCTAAATTGATTCATAAAAAGTATGCACATTTGAAAATTAAAAAGTCTATGATTAGTTATTACACTGATCATATTATAAATAATAAAATTTACTTAGGAACATTTATTTACAAAGATAAAGACTTTTCAAACATTATTAAAGAACCAATTATTAAAAATCCATTAAACATTAAAAAGTTAAAACAAAATAAATATAATCATTTAAATTTATTAGTTATTTGTAGTGAATGTAAAATTAAAACTTTAAACGAAAGTGCTAAGAATAGATCAGGTAAACTTTACTTGTATAAGCGATGTCCAATTTGCAAAAAAAGAGTAAATGAAAATATTATAAGTGATTTTATAGATAATAGAAATATGAAAGATAATGAATTTATATTTTATGATTTTAATCAAAAAAAAGTTATAAATTTCTTTGAAAAGAAAAATAACTTTGAAAAATTTAATAGTGATAGATCAAAAAATAAAAAAATATAAAATCAATTAATTTATTTGATTTTTTTAAAAGTATGGTATAATGTAATTGAAGATTACGATTTATTAAAATAATTTTAGCAGGTATGGTGTTACTGGTGACTACTTTATTTAATATTGAAACGATCTTATATTTATCTAATTGATAAAAAAAATAAACCTTTTTATAGGTTTATTTTATGAAACCAAATTATCAATGGTGGGTAAGTGCGGCTCTTTGACAATTACATAGTCATTTCTAATATGGTATATTAATACTTTGGCGCCTCTTCTTGGCTTCGAACCAAGGACCCCTTGATTAACAGTCAAGTGCTCTAACCAACTGAGCTAAAGAGGCATAATTAATTAACACTATATTATTATACTGTAATTGATTTTGAATGTCAACACAAATAGTAGTTTTTTTTTTTTTTTTTGTCCAAATACTATAAATTATATAATTTGTTAAACTATAAAGATATTTTAAGAATTATTCTATTATCTCAAAATCATAAATCACATCACCATCAAAAAAATCAAGACCCAAATCTCGTTTAGTAGTTGTTTTGATATCACTTATTTGTCCATTATGAAGTTTTGCCATATGGATTTTCTTATTAGATTTATACAAAATATATAATTCTTTATTATTAGTTGAGTATTTTATATAATCAAGCACTCCAGTGTTTGAAACAATATAATCTTTTGACGATAAAGTATTTAAATTTGTTACATTATAAGTCGCATCAGAATAAAATGTATACAAATTATCTTTGATTGTAAAAGATTTTACAACGGTTAAGGTTTTTTCATAGTCAATAATGAAATTATTGACTAATTTTGGTTTCTCTATTTTTTGAGTATCATGGTTAAAGTTAGCTATATAATAATTAATATTTTTTTGATTGGATGTATTACTTTCTTGTGTATAGGATATTTTAGTATTATTTGTAATTATTGGATCTACGTAAGCTATAGATTCAGAAGTTAGTTTGATATCTTGGATAACATTTGTGGTATCTAAGATGTACTTGTTTTTATCCCAAATTAATTTTGAGCATACAATTTCGTTTTGATTAATAAGCGTATTAGATGATTTTGTGTTAGTGAAAAAAATAAAATACTGATTGTTGAGCTCATCAAATGAAATACCAGTAACGTTCTCATAAACTAAAATATCGTAACGTTTATTATTATTGATTATAGATATTATAGAGGCGTCAACTTTATAATTAATTGTTGTCTCTAATTTTACATGACTTATACTATGATAATAATCTTTATTAGCATAGGTGTTTGTTATAGTTATGTTACTATTATATATTAAATCAAGAATGTACTTATCAATTGTTGAACCATATTCTAACGTGGGACTATTGGGATTTGTTTTGATAATGTTTTGAAAATCATTAATATATACATTATGATCATCGTTTTTACTTGTTGTTATTGTATCTCCGTTTAAAGTACTTTTAAATGGAATCGTATTTATATGCTTTAATTCTGAATCTAAACTTAATAGTTTACTAGATTCAGAATTGGGTTTTCTAAGTGTTTTTGAGTCTTCGCCTAATTTAATTAGGATATTATTATTAAATAATTTGATATTTTCAAAGTTGTTATGTGATGTAAGTATGTAAAAAAATAGTACTAATATACTTAAAATGAACATTTGAATTATTCTTGTATGCATATTTTTCATTTTCATCACCACTATTATTATAACAAAATAAAATATGAATACTAGGGGTATGATTAAAATCATTCCTTTTTATATGAAATATATTTAATAGTATATAATAAAATTTACAAATACAAATTAAAATGTGTTATAATATTACTAGTAATTAATGAGGTGAATAATATATGTTAAAAAGTTTATTAGCAAAATTTGATTCTTCAAATTCAGAATTTAAAAAGGCGGAGAATCTTGCAAATGAAATTGATAAATTAGACGACACTATGCAATCATATAGTGATATTGAGTTACAAGCAAAATTTGAAGAGTTCAAGCAAAGATTCATAGCTGGTGAGAGTTTAGATGAATTACTAGTTGAATCTTTTGCTGTTGTTAGAGAAGCGAGTTTTAGGGTATTAGCAATGAAACCTTTTTTTGTTCAATTGATTGGTGGAATTGTTTTACATTATGGTAATATTGCTGAGATGAAGACTGGAGAAGGAAAAACTTTAACATCTGTTTTACCAGCATATTTAAATGCTATTTCAGGAAAAGGAGTACACATCATTACTGTAAATGATTATTTAGCAACTCGTGAGGCTCAAGGTGAAATAGGTAAACTATTTGAATGGTTGGGACTTAGTGTTGGATTAAATGTTCGTGATTTATCAGCAAATGACAAAAGAGAAGTTTATAAATGTGATATTGTTTATACAACTAATAATGAATTGGGTTTTGATTATTTAAGAGATAATATGGTTCTGTATAGTGATAATAGAGTTCAGCAACGTGGTTTAAATTATGCTATTATTGATGAGGTTGATTCAATTTTAATTGATGAGGCAAGAACGCCACTAATTATTTCAGGTGGGAAAAATCAGACTGATAGTATCTATACGCAGTCTGATACTATTGCGAAAAATTTAAAAGTTGATACTGATTTTGTTTTAGATATTAAAACTAAGTCTGTTTCATTAACTCAGAATGGTATAAAACGATGCGAAGTTTTTTTTGGTGTTGAAAATTTATATGATTTAGAACACGCTGGCTTTGTTCATAATTTGCATCAAGCATTAAAAGCAAATTATACATTAGATAATGAGGTTGATTATATAATTCAAGATGGAGAAATTGTCATAGTTGACCAGTTTACAGGACGATTGATGCCTGGACGTGCTTTTAGTGATGGACTTCACCAAGCAATAGAGGCAAAGGAAGGCGTAAATATAAAAGATGAAACAAGAACAATGGCTACAATTACTTTTCAAAATTTATTTAGAATGTATTCTAAATTGTCAGGTATGACTGGTACAGCAAAAACAGAAGAAGAAGAGTTTAGAGATATTTATAATATGTATGTTGTTGCTATCCCTACTAATATGCCAATTGTTAGAAAAGATCTTGTTGATAAAGTTTTTTCTACTATGCGTGGTAAATATACATGTCTTGTTAGAGATGTAAAGGAAATTTATGAAACTAAGCAACCAATATTAATTGGTACTGTTGCAGTTGAAACTAGTGAGGTCATTTCAAAATTATTATCAAAGGCTGGGATTAAACATGAGGTTTTAAATGCTAAAAACCATTTTAGAGAAGCTGAAATTATTGCAAATGCAGGAAATCAAGGGTCGGTTACAATTGCTACAAATATGGCGGGGCGCGGTACCGATATTAGACTTGGAGAAGGTGTTTGTGATTTAGGTGGATTATATGTAATTGGTACTGAAAGACATGAATCAAGACGCATTGATAATCAGCTTCGAGGTCGAAGTGGTCGTCAAGGTGATGCGGGTAAGAGTCAATTTTATGTATCATTTGAAGATACTTTAATGCTAAGATTTGGTTCTCAAAATGCCCAAAGATTACAGAAGGTTGGAATTGCTGAAGATGAGCCAATTCAAATGAAAATGTTTTCTAAAAGTATTGAAAGTGCCCAAAGCAGAATAGAAGGAAATAACTATGATATGAGAAAGCGTGTGCTACAATTTGATGAAGTTATGAGTTCACAAAGAAAGATTATGTATCAACTAAGAAATGAGATAATTGATTTAGATTCATATCATGAAAAAATATTAATTTTAATTAAAAATGTTGTTAATCAATATGTAAAAAATACAATTATATCATCTGATTGTTTTAATGAAAACGTTGTTAATCAAGTAATTGATTATGTCAATTCGCATTACTTAAATGAAGATGAATTAATTAATAAAATAGAATATACTGATGAAGAAAGTTTTATTAACAACCTGTCTGATACGATTATTAGTTCCTATGAAAATAAACTTGATTTGATTGAAGATGATGAAAGAAAAAAAGAATTTGAAAAAATTATTGCTCTTAGAGTTTTTGATACACATTGGGTTAAGCAAATTGATACTATGGACCATTTAAAAGAAGGAATTGGCCTACGTTCATATGCTCAACAAAACCCCCTGCATGAATATACTTTAGAGGGTAAACGTCTATTTGATAGTATGATGTATAATATTGAAAAAGACATTGTTCAGTTCTGCTTAAAAAGTCAAGTAAGAATTAACTCTAAACGTGAGGAAGTTATTAAAGGGAAAGCCGTTAGAGATGCCAGTAAAGAGAATGTTAAAAAGAAGCCATTAACTAAAAATAAAATTAAAGTTAATAAACCCTGTCCTTGTGGAAGTGGGAAAAAATATAAGCATTGTTGTGGGAAGATATGATTGATTTAAAACAAATAAATGAAAAGAAAAATGAATTAGGAATTGTAATTGATGATTTGTCTGAATTGCTAGATGTTGATACTATTAATAATGATATTGAAATGATAGAACAAGAGTTTATTGTTGAAGGTTTTTGGGATAATCATTTGCGTGCAACAAAGTTGACTAACAAACTAAGTGGTCTAAAGAATCGTTTGAATTTATATAATGATAGTATATTGCTTTTTGAAGAAATTGAAATTGGAATAGAACTTATTAGTGAGTTGGATAAGAAAGTTTATTTAGAAACGGTAGAATTATTAAGTAAGTTAGAAGAAAATTTGAATCATTTAACTAATTTACTGCTTTTAAAAGGGAAGTTTGATAGTAATAACGCTACATTGGAAATAAAAGCAGGTGCTGGTGGTACTGATGCTCAAGATTGGGTTGAAATGTTATATAGGCAGTACACAAGGTATCTTGCAAGAAAGAACTTTGAATATAAAGTTCTTGATTATCATTCCGGTGATGTTGCAGGAATAAAAAGTATTACAATTGAAATAAGTGGGGTTGATATTTTTGGGTTATTAAAAAGTGAAAGTGGTGTGCATAGAATGATACGCATTTCCCCGTTTGACTCTAGTGGAAAGCGTCATACATCATTTGCAAGTGTTCATGTTGTACCTATTATTGAAGATAATAGCGAAATAATTATTGATAAAAAGGATATTAAAATTGACACATTTAGGGCGAGTGGTGCTGGTGGTCAGAGTGTTAATACAACAGATTCTGCAGTAAGAATTACACATTTACCATCAGGAATTGTTGTTAGTTGTCAAAACGAAAGAAGCCAAGTTCAAAATAAAGAGTATGCAATGGATATGTTGAAAAATAAACTTACTATATTAAGAGAAGAAAATT
>JBKEDG010000061.1:0-90416 GCA_047975285.1 Bacilli bacterium
AGTGGAATAACACTTACAACAACTTCCCAATGCAACCACTTGGTTAGCTTAGCCCGATTGATTATCTAAATCAATATTATAGCACGCAGGACTAATTCATCTCACAGCTTCGTTTGCGATGATTGACAAACCGATATTTGATATATTTAAAATTTTTATTTAGAACTATAATTTTACATATTATAAACTTTAGTAGCATATTTTAAAATTTCCTTATCGTGAGTCACAACTATTATTGTTTTTCCACCCTCGTTTATTTGCTTTAAATATTCCATCACTACTTTACTATTTTCTTCATCTAAATTACAAGTAGGCTCATCTGCAAATATTACCTTACATTTTTTAAGAGCTACTCTAGCTAAAACAAGCCTTTTCTTTTCTCCTCCACTCAACTTTGAAACTTTCATTCTAAAATCAACACTTAACTCAAATTCTTTTAATACATCCCTAATCTTAATTTTATTTCTACAGACATAATACTAAGTTTTTGTACACACTCCATTCTTCTATCAATCCAAAATCTTGAAATATTATCCCAAATTCCTTCTTTAAAATTTTCATCTTTTGTCTATTGTTTAAATCATTATAACTATTTCCATAAAAAGTTATTTCACCATTATTAAATCTAGTCAACATTGTTATACAATTTAATAATGTTATCTATCCACAGCCACTTTCACCTGTTATTACCACAAAGTCCTTTTCATTGATATTCATACTTATGTCATCCAAAATCACTCTTTGACCATACTTTAAATTTAACTTATCTATTATTATCATAGTATTCCCCAAAAGTATTTTTAAATTTATTTGCCACATATAAATAATACAAAATTTCAATAACCATCATCATTACAACAATTATCCAACTTTTAAATATCAGAGTAAATATTAGAAGCATAATATTCATCAAAAATTTGCAACATACATAATCTCTTAATACAAAATAACTTTTGTCATAAATATATTATGAATTCATAATGAAATTGAAAAACCGGATTGAATGCATTAAACTCATCTAACTTAACATATTTTGTTTTAATTGCTTTAGCATATATACTTAGAAATGATATATTACTTATTGCCATCTCAATATACTTTTCGTTATCACCTACAACTATTATGCAATCATATGCATTTAAATCGTCAGAATACTTAAATTCCTTAGTTTTAACATCTCTAAAATCACATCTGCTTATATCACAAGTTTTTGTTAAACCATACGTTGAAGCATCATCACTATAATTATATAGTTTATTTGCATAACTTTTAGAAACATACAAATAGTTATCATTAATAGAAAAAACTTGAAATATACGCCTTAATTAACTGTTCAATTTCTTTTAATTCATCATCACTATGCGTTGTGGCTTTGTCATTTTCATAGTAGTCACTTTTAACCGCTATTGTATATTCAGATAAATTACTTAGCCTCAAATCATTTTGATATGTCATTTCTAAAGGCATCTTGCAAATTATCAATTCTTGCGCTACTGTGTATAAATAATGATAAAACCATATTTACTATTAAATATATAAAAACTAGTTTTAAACTAGCAGGGTTTTTATTGTATTGGACATCAATTTTTTCACAAAAAATTATTATAAATTTTATCATTACTGTTATGAATATTAATAATATTGTTGAAATCATCGTTAGTCTATTAAATAATAAATAGTCACTTACAATTATAAAATTATACTTAAAATATATGTAAAAGACACTAATTAAGTATATAAGCATCAGTAAACAAATACTATATATATAGCGTTTTAAATTTTTGTATATATATTTTTTTGTATTGCTAACGCCATTTATACTCATAATTAAATAGCTCTTTCTATTTCTAACAATGTTGATAATTTCAAATATAACCACCAGTAATATAAGTAATGGAGTAAAATTTAATAGTGGTACTGATAAATTCCCTTCTAGATATCCAAGGTTTAATTTGTTAACCAAAACATTTTGTTTATCAATATTGAATTTATTTTTTAAGTACCGCAATATTTCTTCTTTATTATCACTGTCTATTAATAGCGATACTTTCCCATAAATAATATCATTGTCTTTCAAATTGGAAGTACTATTAAATGAATTTCTCGAATTATTATCTAACACTACAAATCCACATTCATTATTTACACTTAAGAAAGGTATTACACATTTTTCTTTCCATATAGCCCATTAATAACTGCACCTTCTTTAAAAAACATTTCTCCATTTCCAATCGCTATATCATCAAACTTATCTATAAATAATTTATAATCTATTGCTTTTGCCATTTCAATATCATTAATTTTTAAAATTTCATACTTTTCTTTCTCTTTTATTAAAGCATTTATATTATTTTCTTAGATAACTTTATGTTCAGTTAAATAAAAATCAAAGAACATTGTGGAAATCATCAATGTATATAGTAATGTTTTTACAAACTTCATATACTCTCCCTTAATAATTGAAGAATCAACTATTTTAATTTAGTTTAAGGCGTTAAACACTTTGATCCGTAAATTGTCTGCCATTTTGAATAAACTTCTGTTGTCCCAACATATTTTGAAACATTTCTACCATTACATCCATATCCTGTTTTAGTAAAACCTCTCGATGTTTTAATATTTCCTAGATGTACTGATTGATGATAATAGGAATAAACTCTATAATTACCAGCCCACATTCTAGCACCTATATTACTTGAAAACTTCAAACAAATATAAGCAAGAGTAATAAAACTAGATACTTTTTCAAAATTACCTCCTCTTATATAGTACTACCTCTATTTATATTTTAGCATCGTACATTATACTTGTAAAAATACTTGTCAAATTTACCATTTTATGATAGTTTTTCACCTTAATCAGTGATGTGATTATTATTGATGTCAACTTTATTTTACATTCTTCTTTTTACTCAGATGAAGATAATATTTATCTTCAAACTAAACCCACCAATAATTGGTGGGTTTAATTTTATATTACTCTTCCTTTTTTTCTTTATTTCTGTTATATGATAGAAACGTTACTTTCTCTGCTACAACTTCACTAGCAGTTCTTTTAATATCTCCATGCATATAAGTTCGGGTTTGGAGCCTACCTTTTACTCCAATCAGATCGCCTTTCACACAATATTCTGCCGTTGATTTTGCAATTCCTTTCCATAAAATACAATCAATAAAATCAACTTCATACTCCCCATTAATATTTTTAAAACTTCGATCCACAGCTAATGTAATATTCAATACGCTCGTACTATTATCAGTTTGTTTAATCTCAGGATTTCTCACAATTCTTCCTACGATAACAACATTGTTCATAACAGTATCCTCCATTTACAAATTAAGGGAAAGTTCCCCTATATCTATAGTAACAGAATACCCATATTAATATAAGTGACTTATGTAATTAAATAATCTTACAATTTATTTACTCTTCGGTTTAACAATTGCACAAGTTCTATTTTTTTCATCAAAAAGTTCTTTTGCATAATTAATCATATCACTATACGTTAACATTTCAATCCCCTCTAGCATATCCTCTATTTCATAATTATTAACATAACAGTCATTAATTAATCTTGATAAATTATCAATAGAGTTAAATATTCTTATGTTAGAACCAATTAATTTCTTTTTATATTTATTAAAACTTTCTTCACTAACTTTTGAATCTAAAGTTTCTTCGATTAAATTTAAAAATTGCCTTTCATCTTTTACCTCACTACTTATCATCGCAAACCCTGTTGTATCAATCTCTGAATACTGAAAAGAAGTGAAAATACCTTTGCTTGAAAGTTTTTCATAGTTAGAAGAAGTTTGTCCAAATAATAGTTTAAGATATATATTTATCGCACTTTCTCTAATTGGATCATAATATAAGGTCTTTCTTTGCTTATATCCAACAGCATATTTAGTGACCTTTATATCCATTTTAACTTCACTTGATTTCTTAAAAACATCTATATCTTCAGTAGAAATATTATAAACTTCATCCTGATCATTTATATCACCATAGTACTTTATAATTAAGTTATTTGCTTCTTCTAAGTCAAAATTCCCCACAACTGTAACAATTAGATTCCTAGGATGATAAAATGAATTATAACATAAATATAAATCATCCTTTGTAATGCTATTAATAGAGTTAATACTACCTGCTATATCAATTCTTAAAGGATGAGATTCATAGAGGTTTTTCAATAATTCATAATAAAGTATCCAATAGGGATCATCTTCATACATCTTTATTTCTTCAGCAATAATCCCTTTTTCTTTATTAACTGTTTTATCTGTAAAGTATGGCGTTGTAATCATCTCTAATAATATTGCAAAGTTATCTTTGAAATTATTTGAACAAGAAAAATAATAACATGTATGATCAAATGATGTATAAGCATTTACACTAGCTCCATATTGGGAAAATAACTCGAACACATCTTTCTTAGGATTTTCAAACATTTTATGTTCTAAAAAATGTGCTATCCCATCAGTAATTTCATATTCATCATTGTTAAGTAGAAAATTATTATTTAGTGAACCAAATTTAGTAGTAACACTTGCATGAATTTTATTAAAATTTTCTTTTTTTATAAAAACTGCAGTTAGTCCATTGTTATAATTTTTAACATATAGTGTTTCATCAATTTTTGAAATATACTTTTTATTCATTATTTATCACCACGAAGTAGAAATACTTTATCAAAATAAACTTTTTTTGCCATTCTCACTACATCCTCTTTCGTAATATTATTTATTTGTTTAACAAATTCATTTATATCAAATATGTCCTTTTGTATATAGTATGAATAATATGTATTTTGTAATGATGTTTGTATATCCAATGCTGATTTGGCTCTGTTTATAATCATAGATTTTGCTTGCTTTAATTCTACTTCAGAAATATCTCCATTAATAAGCGAATCTAATTCTTTTCTTAAAGGGATTAGTATTTTATCAAAGTAATTAGCATCGTTTACACTCAAATCACCGTTGCCTATACCTCCATATATATACAAAATATTTGAGTTAGTAGAAAATACGCTATTAATTGTATATGCAAGACTTTGCTTCTCTCTAATATTAACAAACAAACGCGAAAATGGGAAACCACCGTATATAGCATTAAAGATACTAAAAGCCTCAAAATCATTTTTATCTATATTAACTTTACATCCTATTGCAAATTTAGATTGGCTCAGGTTTTGAGTTTTAGATATAAATTGAAAATTGTTAACACTATTAAACTTATATCTATAATCATACTCATCTCCATTATTATTAAAATTAAGTCTTGTTTTTAATTTATCATAAAGTTTATCCTCTTCATCACAATCAATCATAACTGTAATACTTGCTTTGCTAATTAAATATTTATAAAAATCATTTAAACTTTTTAAATTAACATTGTTGATATCTTCTTCATTAGAATTAACATCAATTAAATATTCTTTATTTGGATCTAACTCTTCACGAAGTTTTTGAATACAATATGACATTTTATCGTCATAAGCATTTTTAATAGCAAGAATTCTTTTTTCCTTTATCAGTTTTAAATAGTCTTCGTTTGTTAAGTTAGGATTAAAAATAACCTCATTAATAAACTCTAAAACTTTGCCTTCAATGCTTTCATTTAAATATTCATCCATAATAAAATTGAAATTTATCTCGCTAATATGCAAATTACCCATTGTTGATACAGATGATGAAATATTTAAGTCATATAGTTCGTACATTTTTTCACTAAAACTTTTTATAGTGTTATATTTATTACAACTAGTAACCATTAAATCATTTAAAACAGTTGCATCTGCAATAATTTTGTTATCAATTGGAATAACAAACTTAATTATAATATTATTTGTTTTAAACTTGCTATTGTTAGTTTTAATATATGTAATATTATTAAATTGCGAAATTTCCATCTTACCTCCTCTTAAATCTACTTGATTGCTGTCTCTAAAGCAATTGTAATCATCTCATTTAATTTTTTTTCTCTTTCTTCTGATGTTGTAACTTCGCTTTTTACAAGCGAATCAGAAATTGTTAGGATGCATGCTGCCTCCTTATTTAAGAAATTTGCGTTAGTAAATAAAGCAAAAGATTCCATTTCTACACATACGCAACCTTTTTCCTTATAAATTGTTTCAAAATCCTTGAAATTTTTACGATAGAATACATCACTAGAATGAACAATATCTTCTACTACATTAATTTTTAATTCCTTAGCTGTGTCACTTAATAGTTTGTTAAGTTGGCTACTTCCTTCAATGTATTCACTTTTATCTCCAGTCATTGTCTTTGCAAAACTTGACTCACTCCATGCAGATTTTGCAAGAACTACATCAAAAACATTCAGTTTATCTGTGTATGCTCCTGCAGATCCAATTCTAATAATACGGTCTACATCATAAAAATCAAAAAGTTCATATGAATATATTCCAATACTAGGCATACCCATTCCACTTCCCATCACAGAAACTTTTTTACCTTTAAAATAACCTGTGTATCCATACATATTTCTAACTGTACTAAATAGTACAACATCATCTAAAAAATTATCTGCAACATACTTAGCTCTAAGTGGATCTCCTGGCATTAAGACTGTTTTAGCTATAATATCTTTACTATCTACATTAATATGTGGCGTTGGTATTTTCATTTTTTTTCTCTCCTTTAAATTCTTTCATTATATTTAATCCAGCACTAACTCCAAGTCTAGTTGCTCCAGCATCAATCATTGCCTGTGCAGTAGTTAAGTCACGAATTCCTCCACTTGCTTTAACTTGTGCTTCCCCTTTGACAGTTTCTTTCATTAATGTAACATCTTCAATAGTGGCTCCACCACTACTAAATCCTGTTGATGTTTTAACAAAATCTGCGTTTGCTTCAACTGCTGCTTCACAACATTTTTTTATTTCGTATTTAGTTAATTCTGACGTTTCTAAAATTACTTTCACAACTTTATTTTCTGCTATATTTACAATTTCACTAATTTCATTAGTAATGTAGGTGAAATTATTTTCTTTTGCCTTTGCAATATTAATAACCACATCTATTTCATCAGCACCTTTTGCTAGCGAGTCTAGTGTTTCAAATTTTTTTGTTTCTGTTGTACTTGCACCAAGTGGAAATCCTACTACAGTACATATTTTTACATCACTATCATCTAAATATTTCTTTGCTATTGATATATTAGCTGGGTTAACGCAAACACTCATAAACTGATATTCTTGTGCTTCATTACACAGTTTCTCTATTTCACTATTAGTAGCATTATTTTTTAATAATGTATGATCAATATATTTATTCATCTTCTTCTCCTTTGTACTGCTCAATTTTCATAAAATTAGTATGTTTTGTCTTTGCTATTGGAATTCCAGCAGTAATAATATAGGTATCTCCAATTAAGATATTAATACTAGATTTGATTAATTGTTTAGATATTTTAACAATTTCATCTGTACCTTGACTAAACTTGCTCAATACCGGATGGACTCCCCAACTAAGCGATAACTGTGTACACGTTTTTTTAAATGGTGTAGAAGCAATAATTGGCATTGGTAATCTAAACCTACTTATATTTCTAGCAGTATATCCACTTGCAGTAAAAGCACACACAGCTTTACATTCTAACTTAAGAGCAGAATTTGCTACTGATATAGCAATCGCTCCAGTCACGTTATCTTCAACAGCATCCCATTGATTATTTAAAATTCTATTGTGATTAAAATTATCGGCTTCACTATATTCAGCAATAGTTGCCATTACTTTTACTGAATCAATGGGATAAAGTCCAGCAGCCGTTTCTCCACTAAGCATAATCGCGTCACTTCCATCTAAAATAGCATTGGCAACATCTGTTGATTCAGCTCGTGTTGGTCTTGGGTTTTTTTGCATTGAATCTAATAAATGAGTAGCTGTAATAGAAATTTTCCCAAATTTATTGCATTCTCTAATAATCTTCTTTTGCGCCATAGGTACTCTCTCTAGCGGAATTTCAACACCAAGATCTCCTCTTGCTACCATTATTCCATCACTCACTTTAATTATTTGAGTTAAATTATCTAAACCTTCCTGATTCTCAATTTTTGGAATAATCAGAATGTTTTCATTTCCAAATTCTTTTAACAATGATTTTATTTCCAAAATATCTTCTCTTCTTCTTGTAAACGACGCTGCAATAAAATCCACATCCATCTCCGCTGCAAATTTTATATCTTCATAGTCCTTTTTTGAAATAAAATCCATACTCAAATTACAATCTGGTACATTAATTCCTTTTTTATTCTTAATAATACCTGCATTAAGAACTTTACATACAATTTCACCTTGCTTTATTTTTATAACTTTTAGTGCAATTAGTCCGTCATCAATTAGTATTCTACTGCCTATTTCTATATCATTAACAAGATTAGAATATGTTATGGAAAATCGCTCTTTTGTTCCTTCAACTTCGTCCATACATATTGTAACAACATCTCCTATATCTAAATATTCCTCACCATTTTTAAAGTTATGCATTCTTATTTCTGGGCCTTTAGTATCAAGTAAAATTCCAATATTAACTCCCATTTCTTCATTAACTTCTCTAATCATTTCAATGTTTCTTTTATGAAAGTCATAGTCACCATGAGAAAAATTTAACCTAGCGCAATTCAAACCAGCTTTAACCAATTCTACAAATATTTTTTTTTCATAACTTGATGGTCCAAGAGTAGCAAGTATTTTAGTTTGTTTCATAGTTTTCTCCTATCTAACATCATCAATAATTTTATTAATATGTTGTTTCCTAACTAAGTCTTCGTCGTTAGTTTTTAATTTGTATGCTTCAAAATCTACATAGTTTACTTCTCCGCATATAATACTAACACACACATTATATATGTTACTTTGATATAGTTCTACTGCATAGTGTCCCATCGCTGTTGCAATACGTCGATCATAAGCAGATGGAACTCCACCACGTTGAATATGCCCTAATGTAACCTTATTAACTTTCATATTTGTATTTTCAGTTATTATATCGCCAAGTAAATTGATATTCATAAAATTCTCACTTAAAATTACAATTGAGTGCGATTTATGTTTGTTCTCAGTCGCTGTTAACATTTTAATAAATTTATTTTTATCAAATCCTGTTTCACAAGTAATCACAACTTCAGCACCACATGCCAATCCAGAACTAAGAGCAATATCACCATTATATCTACCCATCACTTCAATAACACTTGCTCTTCTGTGTGAAGTAGAAGTATCTCTTATTTTATCAATTGCTTCTACTGCAGTATTAATTGCAGTATCATAACCAATTGTATAATCAGTTCCCAAAATATCATTATCAATTGTTCCTGGTATATTTATAACTTTTACTCCTAATTTTGAAAGTAGCATTCCACCTTGATAACTTCCGTTCCCTCCAATTACAAATAAAACATCTATACCAAGAATTTGTAAATTTTTTGCAGCTATTTTAGCATACCTTTCATCACAAAATTCAGGAAATCGTGCTGATTTTAAAATAGTACCACCTCTATTAATAATTTCTGCAACGTTTTTTCTAGTTAAACTTCTGATTTTATTATTACATAGCCCATAGAACCCTTCATAAACACCATATATTTCATACTCATCATGCAAAGCTTTTCGTACAATTGCTCTTAAGCATGCATTCATTCCTGGTGAATCTCCTCCACTAGTTAAAACTGCCATTTTCATAATTACTCCTCCTTTACTTTAAAATTATTTATAATTAGTTGAAGATTATCATTTCTAACTTCTACTTTACCATCTGCGTATATTAATGTACCAATTTCCACATTTAAACTATTATAGGCTTTTGGGAATAACACGCATTCAATTGTTCCATACATATCACTGCAATTTAAAAAAGCCATATTTTCACCCCTTTTAGTTTTAATTTCACGGTAACTTTCTATATATAAAATCATTTTTACATTACGTCTCTCATTACTACTAATATTGAGTGTATTAACTTCTAACAGTTCAGCGTAGGCGCTAGTTGGATGAGTACTAAAATTAAATCCTAATACCTTTCTTTCATTTAAAACTAACTCACTTTTTTTAAATTCATCTCTAGAAATAAAATACATTTCATCTGAGAGACCATTTTCTAGATAATCTGGAAACGAATTAACAACATCTATTATACCACTTATTGAATGAATTTGTACACTCTTATAGTTGAAATCAATACTTTCAAACGCACAAGCATAGATTAAATTCTCAATTACATTTTCCCTAATTCCTTTTTTTGCAGTTCTGACAATAAAATCTTTTAAACTTGTGTAATTGCCAGATTTTCTTTCCTCTACAATTATGTTGCTCAACTTCTCATTTATCCCCTTTACAATAGTTAAGGGTAAAATAACTTCATTTTTTTTCAAACAAAAGTTGCTCTCACTTCTATTAATATCAATCCCAATCACATTTAAATTATTTCTTCTACATTCATTAATATATTCAAACACCTTATGATTACTAGAAATAGCACTATTTAGTAACACACACATAAAATACTTAAAGAAATACGTTTTTAAATATGCAAGTGAAAATCCAATGTGACTGTAACTAACTGAATGAGCTTTATTAAACCCATAATCTGCAAATTTTAATATTAAGTTGTATATTTCCTCAACAATATTATAATCATAACCTAATTCAACTGCAGATTTAATAAAATCATCTTTTAAATATAACAGTTTTTCGTAATTCTTTTTAGCCATAGCACTTCTCATTATATCGGCTTTAGCATAAGAAAATCCGGCAATTTTCCTTGCTATCTCCATTATTTGTTCTTGATATACAATTATCCCATAAGTTTCTTCTAAAATATTTTTCAAATCATCATGAATGTATGAAAATTTCTTTCCATTTCTACGTAATATATATTCATCAATATTATCCATAGGTCCTGGTCTATGAAGAGCGTTTGCAACAACTAAATCATTGAAACTATTAGGCTTCAAATTTCTTAATAGTTTCTTCATACCTTCACTTTCAAACTGAAAAATCCCTAGAGTATTACCTTCACAAAATAATTTAAGCACATTTTTATCGTCTAAATTTATTTTGTTAAAATCAACAACTTCTCCTTCATTCTCACAAATAATTTCAACTGTCGATTTTAATATTGATAAATTTCTTAATCCTAGAAAATCCATCTTAATTAACCCTATTCTTTCAAGATAATCCATACTACTAGAAATTGTAACAACATTCCCATTTTCAATATAACCAATTGTTTGACTTAGATTGTTAGAAGAAATTACAATTCCTGCTGGGTGTACACTTTCATGCCTTATTAGACCTTCTAATTTTAATGCATATTTGTATATTCTTTCATTATCAACATCAGAATTTACAAGCATTTTAAATTTATCATTTTTTTTATAATTATCAATTAATGATAAATTTGAATCTAAATGTTCTGAAAAGTATTTAATGTCTGCGCTGTTTTTACCGAATGCTTTTGCGCAATCTCTTATTACTTGTTTGCTTTTAAAAGTAACAAAAGTTGCTATTGCTCCAACATTTTCTTCACCATATTTTTTCACAACATGCTTGACAACTTCATCTCTTTTCACATCTTCAAAATCAACATCAATATCTGGCCATGAAATACGTTCAGGATTCAAAAAACGTTCAAATATTAGGTTGTATTTAAGTGGATCAATATCCGTAATCCCCAGCACATAGGAAACGAGACTTCCAGCCGCACTTCCTCTGCCTGGACCTACAGCAATATTATTATTTTTAGCATACTTAACATAATCGAATACAATTAAAAAGTAGTCTAAAAAGCCCATATTGTTAATAATAGATAATTCATATTTTAAACGATCAACATATTTATCATCAAAGTTTGGCACTCTAATTGATAAACCTTTTTTACATAAAGAACTAAGATAATCATAACTATCATAATTTGCAGAATAAATTGGAACAGTTTTATCAGAAGGAATTTTTATGTCACACATTGCAATGAGCATTTTATTATTTTCAATGTATTCAGCCTTCATTTCATGCTTAAAATCATCAAATTTAAACCCACAGTATTCTATACCACGCTCAGTACGTAGGTATTTCTCTTTATTCCTAATTGAACAAAGCAAATTATAATACTTTTGATTATTAATTCCATTGTATCTTATTTCATTTCCATAAAGTTTCTTCAAATTAAACTTCAAGCAAAACTCATTTGTTGATGTATTATTGTAATTACTTATAAAAAATATTTCTCCAAAATAATTTTTTAAATTATCAATAAATTCCGTACAATCATTATAACTACAAAAACTATCATAAACTTTGCTACTTTCATTTAAAATACAAATTAAGTTCCTTGAATTTTTAAATAACGTTTTATATGTTAATTCGTTTTTATTAACTAATGTTGTAAGAAAGAAAATGTTTTTTAATCCATCGTAGTTCTTTGCATATAAAATATACGAGTCATTAAGAAAATTTAACTCAACACCAAGAAGTGGTTTAAGTCTTCCTGCTTTAAAATATAGTTCCGTCAATCCATATGTAGAGTTTTTATCACACAAAGCAACAGCGCTAAAATTATTATCAATTGAAAATTCAATAATATCTTCAATTGATAATAAACTTCTTAAAAAAGTGTAATGACTTTTAATGTTTAAATATGCATATTCCATAAAACCTTCCTTATTAAACAAAAGAAAAGTCTAAGACTTTTCTTGAACAATTGCTTCTTTAACCATAGCTGATTTCTTACTTAAATCTATACGTCCTCTATCGTCTATTTTAATTACTTTTGCACTAAATACATCACCAATTTTGACAACTTTTTCAACTTTTTCAACACGTTTATGCGCAAGTTGAGAAATATGAACCATTCCTTCACAACCATCCCAAAGTCTAACAAAAGCACCAAATTTCTCAATTCGTATAACCTCTACATCATAGAATTCTCCAACATTCGCAGTTCGAGTTAGGTTTTCAATTATTTCAACAGCTTTATTAATTGATTCATAGTTAGTATGATAGATAATAACTCTTCCATCATCTTCTATATCAATTTTAACATCATCACAATTTTCAATAATTTTTGTAATTGTTTCTCCTCCACGACCAATAACATCTTTAATTTTATCAATAGGTATCATAATTTGTCTAATTTTAGGTGCAAATTTACTCAATTCTTCTTTAGGATCAGAAATTGCACCTACCATATTATCAAGAATTTCAAGTCTACCAGTTTTAGCTTGTAAAAGTGCTTGAGATAAAATCTCTCTGCTTAATCCCATGATTTTTATATCCATTTGTAATGCAACAATACCATTCTTTGTCCCAGCAACTTTAAAATCCATATCACCTAAATGATCTTCCAAACCTTGTATATCGCTAAGAACACGATGTTTATTTCCATCACTAATCAAACCCATAGCAATACCTGCAACTGGTGCTTTGATGGGAACTCCCGCCGCCATAAGCGACATACATCCAGCACATATACTTGCTTGAGAAGTACTACCATTACTTTCAAGTATTTCACTAACTACTCTAATTGTGTATGGAAATTCTTCTTCTGATGGTAGAATTTGCAATAATGCACGTTCACCTAGTGCCCCATGGCCGACTTCTCTTCTTCCTGGTGCTCCATATCTCCCAGTCTCTCCTACACTAAATGCAGGAAAATTATAATGTAACATAAATCTTTTTTGGTCTTCCACACCAAGTCCATCAATAATTTGATATTCTCTAAGTGTTCCTAGTGTTGTAATACTCAAACATTGCGTTTGACCTCTTGTAAATAATGAACTACCATGAACCCTAGGAAGGATATCTATTTGTGAATCTAAGTTACGGATTTCATTTAATTTTCTACCATCAACTCTTACTGATTCTTCTAAAACTTTTCTTCTCATTTCATCCTTAACTAAATTATCGATAATTTTTTGAATATCAGAATGAAAATCAGCCTCGTAATTAGTTAAAACTCTAACTTTTAAATCATTAATATTATTATTTCTAGTTTCTTTATCAAATTCTTTTAAAATATCTTTTACTTCTTCCAGAACACTTGCACTTAGTTTTTTTTCCAATTCAGCGTCAATCGTATTAACACAATATTCCATTTTATCTACAATGTTGTCAGAAATTATTTTTTCTTGGAATTCAATCAAAGTCTTGATAGCTTCATGACCAAACATAATTGCATCTAACATAATATCTTCTGTAACTTCTTTTGCTCCTGCTTCAACCATATTTATAGCTTCCTTAGTCCCAGCTACTGTCAAGTCAATCTCACTTTTTTCCAACTGAGCCGGTGTGGGATTGATAATAAAATTCCCATCTACAAGTCCAACAACAACCCCTGCAATTGGTCCTAAAAATGGTAATGGGGACAACATAAGTGCTAAACTTGAGCCAAACATTGCTGACATTTCAGGACTGTGATCAGTATCCACACTCATTACAGTACTTACAACTTGCACATCATATTTAAATCCCTTGGGAAATAACGGACGGATTGGTCTGTCAATTAATCTAGCTGTAAGCGTAGCATTTTCACTAGGTCTACCCTCACGCTTTATAAACCCTCCTGGAATTTTACCAGCAGAATACAATTTTTCTTGATATAATACCATCAAAGGAAAGAAATCTACAGTAGCAGGAGAAGAAGAAGAGGCACCAACACTTAATACAGCAGTATCCCCATATCTAATAAAAGCACTACCAGCTGCCTGCTTAGCCATTTCACCTAACTCAACAACTAATTTCTTTCCATAAAATTCTAATTCATACGTTTTCTTCATTATATACCTCTTTTCTATATTATTTTACCATAATTTGAGTGCAAATAAAATACATACAATAATATATTTTCTACAAACAATTAAAAGTTTCGTAATTTAAGTGACAAAATAAAAAGAGTGTATAACACTCCAGATTATATAAATGACTTAATAGCAAGTAATATTAAAATCACTCCTCCTAATAATTCAAATTTTTTTTCAAAGCCTCTTTTTACTAAAGAACCCGAGTTTACGCCTAACAACGACAATATAAATGTTATTAAACCTATTAATATAATCGTATATAAAAAATCAATATTCAAACTTTTAATGATCAACCCTGCACATAAAGCATCAATGCTAGTAGCAATAGAAAATTTAAGCAAAAGTCTATTACTTAAAACTCTACTCTTACCTGTTCTTTTACAAATTTTATTATTACAAGTTCCATCACATACAATATTTTCACATTGATTAGGAGCATTTGAAAATGAGTCATAAATCATTTTACAACCTAATAACATTAAAAATAATGTTCCAAGTATATTAATGACAAGACTATATTTTTTTACAAATGGTAAAATCAAAGTTCCACCAATAAGTGGCATTAAAAATTGAAAAAAACCAAAAGAAATAGCAACCTTAAATCTATCATATTTTGAAGTTACAGTAGAAGATAATCCCAAAGTAACTGATGTTGTAAAAGCGTCCATAGCTAAAGAAATAGCTAAAATTATTGAGTATCCCAAATTATGCCCTCCAAATATTTATGATGTTATAGCATAAATAATTATTAGTAAAACACCAGCAACCTTTTTTGACAAAGGTAAGCTAGCCTTTGCTACAAATTTGGCCGCAAAATACGCACCAACTATCGAAAAGATTCCACTTAACATAATTGCTTTAATTGGTATGAGATCCATATGTGGAAAATGTGAAATAGCACCAGATAATGCAGTGAAAGTCATAATAAAAACACTTGTTCCAACCGCTTCTTTCATATCATATTTTAATATAATCATTAGAATCGCAAGAATTATCATTCCTCCGCCAGCACCTATATAACCACATATACATCCAATTATAAAACCTAGAATAATTTTAATAATAAGCTCATTTTTACTAGTTGAACCACTACTAACATCTTTGGGAGCATCTTCAGCTGTCCAAAGAAATCTAATTCCAATAACAAGTGTAACAATTACACTTATTGATGATAAAGTATTTCCTTCAACAAAACTTGCCATATAACTACCTAAAACACTCCCGAGAGAAGCGAAGATTACCATGGGAATAGCTGACTTTACTCTAATAAGTTTATTTTTAGCATAAGTGAATGCACTAATACTTGAAGCAAAGACATCTGTAGCCAGCGCAATAGAAATAGCAGTATAATCATCCATTCCAAGCGCTGTTACAAAAATTGGTGTAATTACAACTGCTGCACTCGCAACTACAAGTCCAGTAACAACACCTGCTAAAATTCCACCTATAATTATTGTAATAATTTCTTGCATTTTAACCTCCTAGAATCAATATAAATAGTTATCTATTTATATTGATTCATTGATTTCATAATTTGTTTTACATGTTTTTGAGAAGCCGGTCTTCCCATTTGTCTGAGCATCGCTTTAATCATCTCTTCGTTAACAGGCGGATTATCTTTTAATTGTTTCTCAAATAATTTCTTTGAAACAATAAATCCAATAATTAATCCTACGATTAAGGCAACACCCATAAAAATATACGCTTGTACACTCATTCTATTCACAACCCTTTCTATCACACGTTTTTATAATTTCATATGTAATGCTATCTTTATCAAAGCCAAAATGATTAATCACATCTTTTGCTGGACCACTTAAGCCAAAATTATCAATTGAGAATATAAGTCCATCTAATCCAACATATTGATGATAACTATATGCAGATGACATCTCAATTGAAACTCTTTTCCTGCAATCTGGCAATAAAATACTATCAATATATTCTTTTGACTGTGAATTAAATATTTCCATGCATAACATACTGACAACATTATACTTAATATTAGATTCGTCTAATTTATCACTAACATCAATAGCTAAACTAAGCTCTGAGCCACTTGAAATTATTATTCCATCAGGATTTTCATAAGATTTTACCAAATATGCACCCTTTGTAGCATTTCCATAACTAGTATATTCTTCAAGGTTAGGTAAATCTTGCCTAGATAAAATAATTGCAGACGGATTTTGCTTATTTAATGCTAATTTATAACTAGCAATAACTTCTTTTAAGTCTGCTGGTCTAAACACATCAATATTTGGTGTACTTCTTAACATAATTAATTGCTCTACAGGCTCATGAGTTGGTCCATCTTCTCCAACCGCAATACTATCATGTGTAAATGTATAGATAGTAGGTATATTCATTAAAGCAGACATTCTAATAGCAGGTTTTAAGTAGTCACTGAAAACAAAAAATCCTGATACAATTGCATTAAATCCACTGTGAAGAACTATTCCATTGGCAATTGCTCCCATGGCATGCTCTCGCACACCAAATTTTAAATTTCTTCCTTCTCGATTTTCCATAGAAAAATCGCCGTCATTACCAATCACCTTAGTACTTCCGCTAAGATCAGCACTACCTGCAAAAACATTTAACATATTATAACTTATTTCTGTAAGAACTTTCCCACCAAGAACTCTTGAAGCAGATTTATCATAGTCTCTATACTTGTTATAAATCCCTTCAAAATCACACTCGTAATTATGAGAAATATAATTTAACAAGTTCACATATGTATCTTCATCTTCCCTTTTCATTGTATCTAAATGTTCATTCCAAACCATGTATTTATTTATACTACGTTCTCTAAATGTATCTTTAAAATGAAAATAAACATCTTCATCAACTTCGAACCTAGCTAGATTATACCCAAGTTTATTCATTGCTGTAACTGAGTCTTCAACTCCAAAAGGAGCTCCATGAGCAGCACATTGACCTTCATATTTTGATTTATATCCTATTCTTGTTTTAATTTCAATTATTGTGGGCTTAGAAGTTTCTGATTTCGCTTGGTTTATAGCTTCATCTATACTTTCAACACAATTACCATCATTTACAAGAAGATATTGCCAGTTCATTGCCTCATATTTAGTACGAGTACACTCTTTATTAACAAGACTCACTTCACTATCTAACTGAATATCATTTGAATCATACAGCACAATTAAGGAACCTAATTGTTGCACACCAGCAAATGAAATCGCTTCTTGCGTCACTCCCTCTTGCAAGTCACCATCACCACACAAAACATAAGTATGATGATTTATTACACGATTTTTTTTTCTTAAAAACTCTTCAGCAACTGCCATCCCAACTCCCATAGCTATTCCTTGACCAAGTGGTCCACTAGTAGCATCAACACCAGGTGTATGTAAGTACTCTGGATGCCCTGGAGTCTTTGATTTTAGTTGTCTAAAATTCTTCAAATCATCAATAGATAAATTGTAACCCACTAAATGCAACATCGCATAATAAAGAGCAGAACCATGACCAGCAGCCATAATAAATCTATCTCTATTCACCCAAAACAAATCATCTACATTGGCATGAAGATGCCTTGAATAAAGTGTATACATTATTGGAGCAGCACCAAGAACAATTCCAGGATGACCACTCTTTGCTTCATCAATCATTGCTAACCCTAAAGATCGCATTGTATTTATACTTTTATTTTCTATAGTCATATTTACCTCCTACTATAATATTATACCATAATTAAATAATTTTTAGAATACATCTATTTATATAGAGTATACAAATTTTGTTAGGGTAAATATATTAGACTTAAATTTGATAATAATTATCTACATCAATTGAATATCAGGCATTACGCTTGTAAATAGTGTAGCTATTTTTCATCAAAATGTAATTAATAGTAAATAAATTTACAAGCATTTTAAACATTTTTATCCTTTAATTACATCAAATAAATGATTGGACTGAGACTCTCCCTCAATGAACCTAATCTTGTTTGACTTACTTCATTTTTTGTTACAAATATTCTAGTCATTAAAATTTAAATTTGATAATTCAATATTTGAGTCATCGCGATAGTCACTTAATGTCATTCCCCTACTTTTTAAATCCTGAAAGCTTACTAGCAAAATCCCAATAACAACAATACATATAAACATACTACACACAATTGATTCTTCACTTATTTTTTTAAAACTCATTTCTATCACCTCAACACCATAATAACACAAACAAATGTTCGTGTAAAGTATTCTGCGAACATTTGTTTGATTTTATTAAATTTTTGTAGTATAATAAATTTAAGGAGTTGATATAATGAAAGCATTAACAGCAAAACAAAAACCAATCTATGAATTTATCAAAGAATATATAGAAAAAAAATCGTATCCACCTACTGTTAGAGAAATTGCGAAAGGAGTAAATTTATCTTCCACTTCTACTGTACATACTCACTTAAAAAATTTAGTAGCATTAGGATATATAAAAATGAACTCTTCAAAGAATAGAACTATTGAGATAGTTGAACAAAATTCTTCAGAAAAACTACCACTAAATAATATAGTTACTGTTCCTATTTTAGGAGTTGTAACAGCAGGGAATCCTATTGAAGCAATAGAGAACCCTGACGACTATATTGATTTACCAAGTTATTTAATACCTAATAAATCTGAAGTTTTTACATTAAATGTAAAGGGAGATAGTATGATCAATATAGGTGTATTTGATGGAGATATTGCAATTATAGAAAAAACTTCTAATGTACGTAATGGTGATCATGTTGTAGCAATGACTTCAGATTTTGAGGTTACTCTTAAAACATTTTATAAAGAAAAAAAGCACTTTCGTTTACAACCACAAAACGATTCTCTAGATCCAATTATATTATCTGAAGTTCAAGTTATTGGAAAATTAATTGGACTTTATAGAAAATACTAATGAAAATATTTAACTAATTATTAATTTATGTTAATATATTAACAGGGGGAATTAATATGATTAAAGAATTTAAAGAGTTTATCAATCGCGGTAATGTTGTTGATCTTGCTATTGCATTTATAATGGGAGGTAGTTTTAGCCTTATTATTACTTCATTAGTAAATGATATTGTAATGCCAATTGTTTCATTAATATTTGGAGGGTTTGATTTTTCAACTCTTATTATTAAAATTAATGGAGCAACTATAAACATTGGTCTGTTTATACAAAATATTGTAAATTTTATAATAATTGCATTTATCATGTTTCTACTTGTCAGACAAATTAATTCAAGAAAGAAGTCTGAAGTTAGTGATGATGTTTTGGAAATTGATCCACAGGTAAAATTACTTGAAGAAATAAAAGACTTGTTAAAAAAATAAAAATATTTATTTTATAACGTAACAAATCCTATAGATTATACTGTATATAAAAAAAATGATTAAAAATTGATATTGTAATCATTTTTTTATAATTTTATTCAACAGTAACAGATTTAGCTAAGTTCCTTGGCATATCAATATCTTTTTCAAGATATAGAGATGTATAATAAGAAATTAATTGCATATATACAACAGAAACTAATGGCGCTAATTCGTCACAAACTTCTGGGAATACTAAGTCATCTCCATCTTTAGCATACTTACCATTAACAATAGTAATTACATTTGCTCCTCTTGATTCAACTTCCATTATATTACTTCTAGTATTTAAAGCTAAATCACCTTGAGTAATCAAAAATATTGTAGGTGTACCTTCCTCAATCAACGCTATTGTACCATGCTTCAATTCTCCTGAACTCATTCCTTCAGTATGAATATATGAAATTTCTTTTAATTTAAGCGCACCTTCTAAAGACGTTTTGTAATCAACTCCTCTACCAAGTACAAAACAATGTTCGCAAGTTAGCAAAGACTTTTTTACAATTTGTGAAACTTGTTCCTTATTCTCTAAAACACTTTCTATTACGGAAGCCACTTTGCTAAGTTGCGAATATAAATCAAACTCTCTATTACTTAAACTATATCCTAATATTGCAAGTGTTGTAACTTGTGCAATAAACGCTTTTGTTGAAGCAACGGCAATCTCTCTTCCAGCATACAGAAATAAAGTTTTTTCTGTTTCTCTTGATAAAGTTGAACCTTCAACATTTGTAATAGTAACTGTTTTTAAGCCTTGTTCCTTTACTTTAACAAGCGCAGCGCGTAAATCTGCAGTTTCACCACTTTGTGAAATAAAGATACACAAATCATCCTTATCAAGCAGTGGCATATCATATGTGAACTCACTTGCAATATGAACTAATACACTTTTTTTAATAAATTTTTCTAACAATGATTGGTTAACTAACCCTGAATAATAGGATGTTCCTGCTGCAATTATTCTAATAGCTTTAGCGTTTTTAACCATTTCAATGATTTCTTGATCGATATTAACTTTACCATTAGGTAAATATTTAGCAATTAACCCTCTTATTACTGATGACTGATCATGGATTTCCTTCAACATATAATGATCATAAATTCCCTTTTCACTTTCACTTGCATCAATAGAAATACTGAATTTTTCACGTTTAACTTCAGTACCATTTTTGTCATATAAAACAACATCATCTTTTGTGATAACACCATATTCTTTATCATTAATTTCTAAAACATTAGATGTTTTAGCGTACATAGCAAGCGCATCAGAACCAAGCATATTAAATCCATCTCCAATTCCCACCAAAATGGGACTTTTATTCTTTGCAACATATAATTTATTATCATAGTCTTTATTGACTACTGCTAAAGCATAACTTCCATCAACTACATCAATAAGTTTTTCTAAAGAGTCCTCCATGCTTAATCCTGATTCAATAAATTTTTCCATAAGATTTGATAAAACTTCTGTGTCAGTTTGACTATAAAATTTACAATCTTGTAAATACTTATCTTTAATTTCATTATAGTTTTCAATAACTCCATTATGCACTAATACAATCTGTTTATTTTGACCATGATGTGGATGTGAATTACATTCATTTGGAACTCCATGAGTAGCCCATCTTGTATGACCTATAACAAGATTCGATTTTTGATCATTTATTTTTTTCTCTAAGTTCAATATCTTACCAACGCTTTTAATTATGTTAACATCACCATTTTTAAAATAAGCAATTCCTGCAGAATCATAACCTCTGTACTCCAACTTTTTTAAGCCATTTATTACAATTTCTGTTGCATTATCATTTCCAATATATCCAACAATTCCACACATTTTAATTCACCTTCTCGTTTAATTCTCTAATCGTCTCTGAAATGGAATTAGAATACTCAATACAATTTTTTCCATCTTCACACTCAACTAAAACTCTTATCATTTGTTCAGTTCCACTTGCACGAACAAGAACTCTTCCAGAATCTTCTAAAATATTTTCAACTCTTCTAATCTCTTCTAACACAGATCTATGATTAAGAGAATAGTCTTTATCTATAACTTTAACATTGACTAACACACTTGGATATTTATTTATCGATTTTATTAAATTTTGCAAAGAATTCCCAGATTTTTTAAAATAGTCAAGTACTTGTAAAGCAACTAAAATTCCATCTCCACTTGGGGCATAATCTTTCAAAATAATATGTCCACTCGTTTCTCCACCAAGATTTAAATTGTATTTGTCCAATGCATGGCTGACATATTTATCTCCCACATCAGTAATTTTAACATCAACATTTAATTCATTTTTCAAATTATTTATAACACCTAAGTTTGACATGGTAGTTAACGCAATAGCATTGTTAACTAATTTATTCTCATCTAAATACTTTTTAACAAGGATATAAATTATATAATCTCCATCAATATCATTCCCATCTCCATCAACAAAAATTATGCGATCAGCATCTCCATCAAAAGCAATACCAAAATGTGCTTTTTCTTCAACAACAACTTCCGAAAGATTCTTTGTATTTGTCGATCCACATCGGTCATTAATATTTAGACCGTTGGGTTCATTATTAATGTAAATAACATCTTTCATAAAGGTATTAAATACAATTGGAGCCACGTAACTAGATGCACCATTAGCACAATCAATAACTACCTTAAAGTCAAAACTATCTACACTAACAGTATCTACAAGCATTTCAATATAATCGCTTTTTGCAACTTCAAGGTCATACACTCTTCCAATTCTACCAGCGATCTTACGACTTATTTCTATTTCTCCATCAATAAATTTTTCAATTTTTTCTTCTAACTCGCTACTAATTTTTTTCCCATCACTATCAACTACCTTAATTCCATTATCTATTACAGGGTTATGACTTGCAGAAATTACTATTCCATAATCTGCGTTATGTTTCTTTACAATATAATTTACTGCCGGAGTAGGTAAAACACCAACTCTATAAACATCTCCACCCGATGCAGTAATCCCTGCTACAACAGCAGATTCCAACATATCTCCAGATATTCTAGAATCTTTACCAATAACTACCTTCTTTTTCAAATCAGAAGTTTCTCCAATTACTCTTCCTAATTCAAAAGCTATTTCAGGAGTTAGCATTTCATTAGCAACTCCCCTAATTCCATCTGTTCCAAAATATTTCATACTTATATTCCACCTCTACGACTTTGATAATTCAACTATCACTTTCTCTTTACTCAGGCTATATTTAACCCTACTGTCTAACCCCGAGACTTTTACTTTTACTGAGTGTTTACCAGAAGTTAAATCAATCAAATCAACTTCTAACATAATATCTTCAGCATCAATTTCCCTTAATACAGAGTCAGCTCCGCTCAATTCAACCGATAAAAGCAACTCACCATCAGGCGACTGTACCGAGTATCCATTTGGAGCATTGATAGACTGTACAGGAACATTTTTTATTGTTTTCTTGCTAGTCTTATCATAAGTTAATTTAACAGTTACCTTTGTCTCAGAAAGTGAAATGACATCGTCTGGTTTAGGGATAGTTAATGTAATTGAATTAGTAGACTTAACATCCCCTAAATCTACGTCAATTTTCAATTCATTTATTGAGTTTAAACTGTCTTTATCGCCATAGATATACACTTCCTCAGTGCTAAGTTCGTATGAACTTACACTCTGCCCATCAGGCAAATCACCCATAAAATTGACAACAATAGGCACTGACTTCCCATAATCAGTAGCAACTACAGTCGCTTTTTTCTCTTTAACACTTACATCTACATTTACAGTTTCTCCAGTTACATTATAAGCACGATAAGTAATTGCATCTTTGCCCAATTCAACAGTACCAGGTGATGAAATAGATTCTACATTTACAAGTGCCTTTAGACTGGCCACGCTCTCAACTTTTTCTCTACTTCCACTAATTTGTGCTCCGCCTGATAATGAAATACTCTCAACAGTAAGATTGTTACCCATTTTATCAACGTTCACTGCTTCAACGTCTATTTTTAAATCATCTCTAACAACCTTTTTATGGGCTACAATTTTAAAACTTGAAGGCGAAGAACTAATAACGATATTATCTCCAACATTTTCTACAGAAACTTGCATATCTTTTGATTCTCCATCTTTAACAGCAGATGTATCAATAAAGAATTTATTTTCCTTATTATTAATCATCTTAATTACTTCATTTCTAGGTCCTTTGACAATTAAGTCAGCATAAATAATATCACTACTAAGTTGTTTATTAGTTTGATCAAAAACTTCAATAACCTTCGCCTTATCATTATTTACTATTTCAATCTTTACATTTTCTAAAGTTCGAGTTTCTAAATTTTTTAATTCTAATTGACTTGGTAAGTCAATTACATATATATATAAAAGACTTGCTGAAATAATTGAAATAATAACTAGCATAATATTCTTTGAAAATAACAAATCTATCATCCCACCAATTGATCTAAAAAACCTTGTAAAAAAATTAAATTTAATTATTTTTTTTGATTTGTTTATAGGATCTTTTGACTTCTTACTCATCATTATCACTTCCCCCTACAATCTTATCAATATCATCGAAATCGTCGTTTGGAAAACTCGAGATTATCATATCATTATCCTTTTGATTTAAATCATATTCACTCTCATAATTTTCTTCATGAATACTAATTAGTTTTTCTTCTTCTACATACTCATTGGACACTTCACCATCCAAATATAATTCTCGTAATTTCTCTTCCATTTCATTTAATGTTAAATCATAGAATATAACTCCTAAGTGTGTTACTGAAATAGTACCAGTTTCTTCACTTACGACTAAAGTAATACAATCACTTATTTCACTTATTCCAATACTTGCACGATGTCTTGTACCAAAACTTTCTCCAACAAGCGGATTATGCGTTATAGGATAATATGCCTTAGCGCAGGCAATTTTATTACCTTGAATAATAACAGCCCCATCGTGTAAAGGTGAATCAGTAATAAACATGGAAATCAAAATCTCTGAAGTTACATCAGAAAACAAGTGATGACCTTTCGAAATAAACTCATATAAACTTTCATTTTGTTCTAAAGTTATAATTGCACCGATTTTCTTTGAAGAAAGTAAATTAACTGTCTGTTTTAATTCCTTAACAATTTTATCACGATCTGTCAAACTAAGGTCTCGATGTTTACCAAAGAACAATTTGTTTCTTCCAAGTTGTTCTAGTGCTTGACGTATTTCTGGATGGAAAATAATTATTACAATTATAAATCCATTTGCTAAAATATAACTAAGCAAATATTCGATTGTCGTAAGCTGTAAAACTTTAGCTACTTTCTGAAGTAATAAAACAACAATTATTCCTTTAAACAGCAACATCATTCTAGCATTGTTTTTTATCAATCTCAGTAATAAATATATACCAATTGCAACAATTGACAAATCTAAAATTATTCTAATTATATCCCAAACTACAATTAAACTATCTGACATAAACTCACTCCTTTAAATTATTTCTTCAAAATCAAAAATTGTATATAACTCTGTTTCATCAAGTTCTTTTAAAGCATCATATTCAGAAATAATTTGCGCAACTCTAGTACTTGCAGCTGCTGCAATTGCACCAACGATATCATCCAGAAACGTTGTACAGCGTTCATCACTTTGATCTATTTCTTTGATAATCCCCGGTTTGTTAACATCAATATCTCCAAAATTTGTTTCACCAATAACACCATAAATTCCAGCAATTGCTATTCCAAATATTTCATCCAATCCAAAAACACCCAGATCACTTTTAATAATCGTTTGAACTGGTTGTGATAGAATGTTTTCATTTGCTAAACGATCTAATTCTAATCCGACTTGAACAATATGAAAAATATCTCTAAGTGAAAGAACTTTATATACACTTTCAAGACAAGTATCAAAACTAATATCTGCATTATACTTACTTTGCTGATTAAATGCAATTTTTGCAATATCTTCAGGAACAACTCCACATTTTCTTAATGCCTTTACATTTAAACTAGTCATCTCCGAACGTGAAAATAAGTTTTTCATATGTTTCTCCTTACTTAAATATATCTAAACTATAAATGTTTGTCTTTTGTATAAATTTGTATACTACCGTATTATAACAAAAATTAACATAAAAGACAAGTTTCTACATATCAATATTAATTCAAAGTTGAATTAGCCATCTGCATAACATTTTATTAAACAATAATTGTAAAAAGTGAATTATGTGAATTATAATAAAAAAGAACTTTCTATTATAATTAGAAAGTCCTAAACTAATAATATCATTTAATCATATTTGATTATCGATACATTTAATTAGACATAATATCAAGTAAAGCTTTTGACTTTAAAAAACTACTACTATCATCTTTTATCTTCTTTGTATATAAATTATAAACTTGCTTTACATTATCACCTAAAGTATTATCACTTAAGCTTATTAACTTACAAGCAATATTCAATTCATTTTCCATGATGTTAAATAAATTTCTCACAATTTTTGTTGTTTTTGTTGCCACATACTGAGTATTATTACCACGATCCTCTATATCACCTGCCACTGCAATAAAATCAAGCGACCCTGGGTTAGATAAAAATCTAATTTCATTATACAATTTTGAATTCATCATTTCTACTGATTCTAAAACATTAGCTTCTGCTTCTAATTCAATACTGCGATAACAAGAAAGTTTTGCTACATGATTCAATAATTGTCCCAATTCTTCTAATGCAAGTACCCAATTTATTGTTTCAAAATTACAACATGAAATTATGCGTCTCTCCTCTAATAACAAACAAGGATTATCATCGCTAGAGTTTAATTGTATTGTCAATAATTCTTCCAAATTATTTAGAGCATCAATTGCAGCAGCATTAACACTTAACCCATTCTTAAAAGCAAACGGAAGATTGGTTTTTGAACTACTCGACAACAACTCCCTATTAGCTAGATGTTTCTTAACATCTGTAGCATAATTGTAAGTACCATAATTACCCTGATTAGTTAAAAGCATATCAATTTCCAAATTTGAACAGTTATATCCATCAAAAGAGGTTGCTAAAAGTAAAGAAGAAATTTTAAGTAAATCTTTCGCTTCTTTTAACATTAAAGCAGCTAGTCCAGCCCCAAAAGCATTAGAACTAATTATAGCAAGTCCATCTTTAGGTCCAAGATCAACTATTTTCAATCCTGATTTATAAATTGCATCTTTTGCAAGCATAACTTCACCATTATAATATACCTCACCTCTTCCAAGCATCGCAAGCCCAATGTGAGGAATATTAGTAATATCACCAACCCCAACACTACCACTTCTAGGAATCAAAGGCGAAATTCCTTTGTTAATAAAGTCTACATATGCATCGATGACATCTAAACTTGCTCCAGTACATCCTGATAAGAATCCTCCCAATCTACACAACATTACCGCTCTAACTTCTATATCATTTAAAACTTCACCTGCACAAACACAGTGTGATAAAACCATTTGTGTATTATATTCTTGAAAATATTCTTCAAAAATATCTTGATCTTTATTCCAACCAACCCCAGTATTAAATCCATATATTTGCACACCTTCATCAACTAAATCAAAAACAAGTTGTCTTGCTTCAACAAGTTTTTGGCGGGTATTTGAATCAATTTCTACTTTAACACTATGATCATGTGCAATTCTTGAAACCAATTCAATAGTAAGATTTTTCCCATCTAAAGTTACTATACTCATCTTAACACACCTCCTTTATTAATATCTTTGATTTCACTAAACTATACATTTTTTCTATATCACTTGTTAAATTACGATCAGCATCATAAAATGGTAGTACATCTCTAACTTTATCATAAACTATACTTGTTCTTTCTCCTAATTTAATATTGTCTCTTAAATCAATTGCCTGACAAGAACACATTAGCTCAACTCCAAATACATACGCTAATTTTTCTAAAATTTCATTAACTTTCATAGTAACTTGTCTCGAATTGCAATCATAGTCATCATATTTTGATTTATACGAGAAAAAATCAGAATTTGAAGGGTTAGCCAGGTGACGAATTTCAGCATCAAGTCCTGAAACACAGTTTGGTACAATTGCAAATGCGTGTACTTCATTATCTGGTGAAAGATATCTATTTAAACCTGTAAATCTAGTATCAGACAATTTTATGGTTCTAAAAACACTTGATTTAGACATATGAGAAAAAATTTGACCTAGCATTTCAACATTTATTGTCCAAGCTATTGAATCATTAGTAGTACTATAATAACCATCCTTATCAATAATTATATGAGGAACATAATTTAATCCCATACATACTTTTTTTTCTAAATTATTTAGAATATGTCTTGCTGATCCATGAATATGCGTAATGTCACGATAACTTAGTGGATCTTGCAAAGCGATTTTTTCGCTAGTGTAAATATAACTACCTTTTAAAATATTATTCATGTTTTTTGCAACCACTAAATTTTCTTCAAATGGACGATGTTTATAAATTGATTCATCAAGTGGTGTAACATTACCATTTAACCCTTCTAAAGATATAGCTGATATTAAATCTATTGTCTCTAAAAAATCTTTTGAGTTTTTTACTAAAATACTTACAAGTGCAATATCAAAAACACTTGAATTTTGAATACTGTAAGTATCAATAGAATCAAGTTCCAATATTTGCAGCCTTGATTTTCTAAAAGCCTCTTTTGCGTCAACAATATCATTTTCATAATTAACTTTACCTACCCCATTCATCGCAAGACACAATGCACATAAATTGTCATGATTACTTTTATTCTCGTCTAATACTGGAGTTATTTTATAATTAATCATATTCTCTAAAATTTCAACAGTTTTTCGCGAAATACCTACATTACTATTTATAAGTGAATTAAGTAATACGACCATAACACTTCTTACATCTAGAGTAGAAATTTTTTTGGAACTCCAATCAAGTTCCACATAACTAGCACCATAATCTTTCATAACTTTGCTTACATCAAACTTTTTTAGAAATTCTTTTCTTTTTTTCTCTAATCTAATGAATACATTTTCATCAACCTCTAATATAGCTTGATTATTAGCAATTAAATTCAAATCGTCTACATTTAACATTGTACCATCTAAAATAATTTTCTTCATAATAACCTCCTACTTTATATACTATACTATTATTATACATCATATATCTCTAAATTTTGCTTGTTTTGGAAACTATATTGAAATATTGACAGATATTTTTGATAAAGTATAGATAAATACCCTATTTTATGGTAAATTTGTATTATAATATATATAAGGGGGGATTTTTTATGAAGAGGATTAATAAAATTGTGTTCGTCCCATCAATAATAATTCTTGGTGGTGCCGCAATACTTGGACTTGTAGACGGTGAAAGGTTTGGCGAAATAAGTCATGGTGCATTTAGTTTTATCTTATCTAGTTTTGGATGGTTATTTCAAATTGCAGTTATGGCATCAGTATTTGTAGTGCTATTTCTTTTTATTTCAAAGGGTAAAATTAGGTTTGGAGGTAAAAATGCTAAACCTAAATTTAGTTTCATGTCTTGGTTTGCCATGTCTCTTACAGGAGGTATTGCAACAGGACTAGTTCTTTATGGTGTAAACGAGCCAATTGTTTATGTTGGTAATGTATATGGAGAGATGTCTCATTACGGTATTGCAACAGGAACAACTGAAAGTGCAATTTTTGCAATGGGAAGAGTATTCTATAACTGGACATTTCTACCATACGCTACTTACGCACTAGCAGGTGCACTAATGGCTTACCTTTATTTTAATAAAGGAACAAAGCTTGCTGTGTCTGAAACACTTAGACCAATTGTTGGTAAACTTGCAGATAATAATTATTTTAACTCTATTGTAAATACTTTATCACTTTTGGCAATTGCCTTAGGTCTTGCATCTTCACTTGGTGGTGGACTTACATTTGTAGGTAGTGCTATAGAATTCAAGTATGGAATTTCACAAGGATATGTTCTTTGGGGAGTTATCGCTGCTGTAATTACAATAATCTTTACCTTTGCATCTTACAAAGGTGTAGAAAAAGGAATTAAGATTTTGGCTGATTTTAATACAAGAATGTACTTTTTAATTTTACTTATTTTATTTATTGTTGGTCCAACAATTTATATGTTATCACTTTCTTCAACTGGAATGGGTTATTGGCTTGATAATTTCTTCTCATGGGGACTTGATTCTGGAAACGTATTTAGTGCAAAAGAAATGACTGCAGGACTAGATGCATCACTTGGTGGAGACGCACTTGTTCAGTGGTGGACACTATATGACTGGGCTATGTGGATAGCATATGCACCTTTGATGTCAATATTCTTAGCAATGATTGCGTATGGAAGAACAATTAGAGAGTTTTTAATTGTTAACTGGATTTTACCAGCTACATTTGGAGTAGTATGGTTCACTATCTGGGGAGCAACTGCTATATACTGGCAAAATACAGGCGAAGTTGATTTAGTAAGTGTTATTAACGAAGGTGGTGCTCTTGCTGCTATGTGGGCATTTGTTGATAATATAAACATTGCAGGATTCAACATTGGAATGATTATTATCCCAATAATGATTATTTGCTTAATTGTTTCATTTGCTACTGCTGCCGATGCAATGACTACATCAATTGCCACACTTTGTTCAAAAGATTTAAAGCAAGGTGAAGAACCTTCAAGTTTCTTAAAGATTATTTGGGGTGTTATCATCGGAGCTATAGCATTTGTACTAGTTGCAAGCGTTGGTGGTGATCAAGGAGTTGATGGTGTAAAATATATGGCTGCTGTTGGTGGAGGATTTGTATTAATCATTTTCCTTGTACAAATAATCTCAGCAATCAAAACATTTTTTATGGAAGAATTAACCGAACCAGAAGAACCATTAATGCATAATGAGTAATAAACAAGGTGTTACAATTGACTATAAAAAGTTGTTACTATCTAAACCAGATGGACTATTTGAATTATTTGCACTTGTATTTTTAATTGCATGCACTTTTGCGTTTTATTTTGCACCACTTACATTTAGCAAAATAGAACCAACAAAAGCAATTATGATGTCAATAGTACCAGCTTTTATTAGCGGATGGGGACTTTTTACGCTCGTTAGATTAGTAAGATACAAAAAAAAATATACTAAATAATAAAAAATAGTCATATATAATTCATATGATAAAAAATGATAAAAAGAGGAATATTATGATAACATCAAAATATAATTTATTTTTTAAAAATTGGAACAATTTTACTCAAACCATAATAGTTTGATCTTTTGTTCTGATAGTTTATAATGTTATTATACTATAACACTTCATAGCTATTTACAGAGCTATGAAGTGTTTTTATATATATAGGAGGTAAATATGAAAGAAAACAAAGCAGGTTTGCCACTTGCAGTATCTATGGTTATAGGTATTGTAGTTGGGTCAGGAATATTTTTTAAAAGTGATGATGTTTTATCTAAAGTCAACGGTAATTTTTCCCTAGCTATAATTGCTTGGATTATAGGTGCAGTTGCTATGATTTTTGGAGCATTAGTAATTGGAACTTATGCAAGCAAGATAAGTCACGCAAATGGAATAATTGATTACTATGAATATACATTTGGAAAAAAGAATAAAAAATTAGGCGAATTATTTGGGTATATGATTGGTTCTTATAGCGCAATACTATTTTATCCTGCATTAGCAGCAGTCATTAGTTGGGTTGCGGGAATGTACACCACTAGCCTATTCTATAATGGTGATGTATCTAATCACAAATTAACGTGGATACTAGCCACTTCATATCTTTTAATCATTTTTTTAATCGCCACATTATCAAAACTACTTAGCGAATATATACAAGTATCTTCCACTATTTTAAAACTAGTACCAATTACTATTATAGTAATATTTGGAATAATTATAGGTTTTGATAATATTGATAACTTCTCAGCATCAATTAGTAAAAATAGTTCATATAGTTTTTCATTTACTGGAGCAGTTATTGCAACTGCATTCTCTTTTGATGGATGGATTATCGCTACTACAATAAATGATCGTCTTAAACATCCAAAGAAAGATTTACCCCGTGCATTATTAATTGGTACAATATTAATTTTCGCTATGTACATTCTTTATTTTATTGGAATAACTTCAATAGTAGGTGTGCATTCAATTATTAATATAAAAGATAATGCTGTAGCACTAGCTTTTACTAATATACTAGGAAAAAGTGGTTCTACACTGATACTCATCTTCATAATAATATCTTGTCTAGGCACTGTAAATGGATTAATTATTGCAACATCCAGGATATATTATCAGCTTGCAATACGTGGGCACGGTCTATTTCCACACTTAATAAGTAAAATTAATCCTCACACTAAAACGCCAGTAATTTCATCACTTATTGGCTTTATAATTTCTCTATTTATGTTATTTGTTTGGTATAGTAATTATAATCCAAATATATTAATAAATAAATTTGTTGATATAAGTTCATTACCAATTGTATTAAATTATATCTCATTTTCAGTTTTATATATAGCTGCGATGTTCCAATTTAAAGACTTGTCATTAACAAGAAGATTTGTATTTCCAATCCTAGCATTATTAGGTGCTAGCATAATTATTTACGGCGGATTTTTAGACGAGTCAATATTTTTATACCTAATAATATCTTTTATAATTATATTAACAACGTTGATTTTTTTCAAAAAGACTTAGATTGAAGTATACTTCAATCTTTTTATAAAAAAATAACGTCAAATGACGTTACATAACTGTAAAAGTAATTAATGCACTAAAGACTTTGTCTCCATCTTTATTCACGGCATTTACTTCTCCTTTTCCAATGCCCATCTTCATTTTAATAAACGTAACTGTAATATGTAGTTCGTCATTAGGCATCATTTTTTTTCTAAACTTCACTTTATCAATTCCAGTAAAATATCCTATTTTTCCTTTATTCTCTGCTTTTGACAATAATGCAGTTGCTCCTACTTGTGCAGCAGCTTCAACTTGTAAAACTCCCGGCATCACAGGCTCATTTGGAAAGTGTCCTGCAAAAAACCATTTCGAATCATCTAGATAGACAGTTCCCTTGGCAACGGTCTCAGAAATAATTTCAACCTCATCAATTAACAACATTTCATAGCGATGGGGAATTATATTTTTTATTTGTTCTCTATTAAGTTTACTCATCATTCCATCTCCTTAATATTATTGAAGCGTTGTGACCACCAAACCCTAATGAATTACTCATTACATACTCTAAATTTGATTTACGTGCGATATTGGGTACGTAATCTAGGTCTAATTCTTCATCATTAACTTTATAATTAATAGTAGGAGGAATAAGCTGATCTTGAAGCGATTTTACACATATAAGTGCTTCTAAAGCTCCTGCTCCACCAAGCAAATGTCCAGTCATTGATTTAGTACTGCTTACTGGAACTTTTGTATCTGTTCCAAACACTTCCTTTATAGCTAGAGTTTCATTTAAATCATTTGGACCAGTTGAAGTTCCATGTGCATTTATATAATCAATATCTTTTACATTTAACCCACTTGTTGTAATCGCTTCGCTCATACATCTTGCTCCACCATTATAATCTGGTGAAGTTATATGAAAGGCGTCACATGTAGAACCATATCCAACTATTTCAGCATAAATCTTAGCATCACGATTTTTTGCGTGATCCAAATCTTCTAAAATAAGTGTCACCGCACCTTCTCCAGCTACAAATCCACTTCGTTCTTTATCAAAAGGTATGCTCGCTCGGTTTGGATCAGTACTAGTGGATAATGCTGTCATATTCATAAAACCACCAATACCGCACTTAGTAATTGGAGCCTCACTACCACCAACAATTGCAATATCAGCACGATTGTCCATAATTATACGAAACCCATCAATAACTGCATGAGTACCTGCAGCACACGCTGTTGTAGTTGCAGTACAACTACCTTTTGCACCAAGTAGAATTGCAATATTACCTGCAGCCATATTTGAAATTGAAGTTGGTATAAATAGTGGAGAAATTCTCTTAACACCTTTTTCATAGGATTTAATAATATTATCTTCCATTGTTTTTAGCCCACCAATACCAGATCCATAAACTGTAGCCAACCTAGTTTCATCGTATTTCGTAAGCCCACTATCCTCAAAAGCCTGCGCTGAAGCATATAAAGCGTAAACAGAAAATAGATCATATCGTTTTAATGTTTTATAATCCAAGTATCTTTTCGGATCAAATTCTTTAACTTCCGCTGCTAATTTTACCTTAAAATCTTCTGTATCAAATCTAGTTATAGCACCAATTCCATTTACTCCCTCACTAATATTTTTCCAAATTGTATCTACATCATTGCCAACTGGAGTCACTCCTCCAAGTCCAGTAATAACTACTCTTCTTTTTTTCATCTACATCACCATTCCACCATCAACATTTATTGCTTGTCCTGTTATATATTTACTCAAGTCACTAGCTAAAAATAGTGCTAGGTTTGCAACATCATCAATGCTACCATACTTTTTCATTGGTACAACTGACAAAATACTTTTTTTAACGTCATCTGTTAAAACATCTGTCATATTTGTTTCAATAAACCCAGGACAAATAGCATTACACCTTACTCCTCTACCACCTAATTCTTTTGCAATCGACTTTGTCATCCCTAATATTCCTGCTTTACTCGCAGAATAATTAACTTGTCCTGCATTTCCAATTTTACCAATCACTGAACTCAAATTTATAATTGAACCTGATCTAGCTTTTGCCATTATTGGGTAAACGGATTTAATCATATTAAAACTACCCGTAAGATTTATATTTAATACATCACTAAAATCCTTGGTAGACATTTTTCTAACTAATTTATCATTTGTAATTCCTGCATTATTAATTAAAATATCAATTTTCCCAAATTCATCAATGGTTTTAGCAATAATTTGTTCACAGTCATCAAATTTACTCACATCTCCCATTACTATAATTGCTTTATTTCCAAGTTCCTCAACTTCTTTAGCTAATTCCCTGCATTGTACTTCTTGAGATTCATTAAAATAATTAATAACAACATCACTACCATTGCTTGCTAATTTAAGAACAATTCCTCTACCAATACCAGTAGCAGCTCCCGTTACAATGCTAACTTTATTTTTTAACATCACTAACCTCCAACTTTTCTAATGTTTTATTTAATGATTTTATATCTTCAACATTTAAAACAATCGGTTTAACTTTAAGTTCTCTTCCAATTGTTTTTATAAATGATGAAATAACTTTACCTGGCCCAAATTCAATGAAAGTATTGTATCCATCATCTAATAATTGTTTTATATTTTCATAAAATCTAACCGTATTATTCATTTGTTTAACCAAAATATCTTTATCTATTTTACCGTAATAATTTCCAGTGTAATTTGACATTACTTTAGTAGCAGGCTCTTTAAATTCATAACAATCTATAACTTTTTTAAACTCCAGACTTGCATTATCTAAGACCGAAGAATGGAACGCTCCACTTACATTTAATTCCACTAATTTTGCTTCACTTGGAAATCTTTTAACTACTTCTTTAAGCTTGTTTCTTGCACCACCTATAACAATTTGTGTTTTAGTGTTATAATTACAAATTTCTACATCATCACTAATAATATCTCTAACTTGGTCATAATTTAAACCGATTACTGCGTACATTGTACTATCTATATCTTTTACAGCATCATTCATTAAAACTGCACGTTTTTCTACCAAGTTTAGGCAATCTTCAAAAGAAATCGCACCACTAATAACTAATGCACTATACTCACCTAGTGAAAAACCAAGTGTAGTTTCTGCTTCAATTCCAAATTTTTGCAAAACTAAACAACTAGCAATACTATGTGCTAGTATTGCTGGTTGTGTGTTAATAGTTGTGCTTAAGCTATTTTCTGGTCCATTAAAACATAGATTTAATATATTTTTATCAAGTTTATCAAAAACTGTCTTGGCACAGTCATAATTTTCGTATAATTCTTTTCCCATTCCAACATACTGAGACCCTTGACCTGAAAAAACAAAAGCAATTTTATTCATTTTACAATTTACCCTCAATAAATGTTACTACATCGCCTACAGTCTTCAATGTTTTAATTGCCTCTTCTTCAACTTCAACATCGTACTCTTCTTCTAAATTCATTACAACTTCCATAACACTTAATGAATCAGCATCAAGGTCTTCAATGATATTTGACTCTAACTTTACATCATTTGCCTCGCACCCTAATTCCTCTACTAAAATTTCTGTAACTTTTTCTAATACATTTGTCATAATTTCTCCTCCTAAAATTTAAAGATTGTTGATCCCCATGTCAACCCTGCACCAAATCCTACAAACATAATTTTATCATTACGTTTTATTATGCCTTTTTTTACTGCTTCACTAAAAGCAATCGGAATTGAAGCACTTGATGTGTTTCCATATGAATCAATATTTAAATAAAATTTATTGAGAGGGATTTTCTTTCCCTTACTCACATTCTTAATAATACGCTCATTCGCTTGATGAGGTACTATGTAAGAGACGTCATCTAATGTTAGTTTACTTTGTATAAGTG
Organism: Bacilli bacterium; assembly: GCA_047975285.1. Lineage (GTDB taxonomy): Bacteria > Bacillota_I > Bacilli_A > JBKEDG01 > JBKEDG01 > JBKEDG01. The sequence goes on from JBKEDG010000061.1 coordinate 36,824, forward strand.
CGTTTTCGATTCCATCACTTACAGCTTTAGTTGCAAATTTAAAAACCTTAGTCCCATCCATTTTTACAACTTGATTACTGACATCTCCTTTTTTCATGAAGTTTGAATTTTCAACTCCATCTACATACAAACTATTATCTATATCATCTATGCTATTTGTATAAATACTGTAGAACTTTGCTTCATCACTTTTTTCTAAAACCATTGCTCCAGCACCATCTCCAAATAAAACACATGTGCTTCTGTCTTTCCAGTCTAAAACCTTACTTATTACTTCACTACCGACAACTAAGGCTTTTTTATGTAAACCTATTTGAAGCATAGAGAGTGCGACTTTAAGTGCATAAATATATCCTGTACAACCAACATTTAAATCTAAACATGTACTAGCATTAATCCCTAATTTTTTCTTTAAAATCGCTGCCGAATGAGGCGCTAATTTATCTGGAGTAAATGAAGCAAAAACAATCAAATCTACATCTTCTAAATCAAGATCTTTTACCGCTTTATAAGCTAAATCAGTTGTGTTTTCTTCTAATGAAATTCTTCTATTCTTTATACCAGTTCTTGTATAAATCCATTCATCATTTGTATCTACATATTTTTCTAAGTCAATGTTACTTACTACATTATCTGGTACATAATGTCCAACATCACTAATTTTTACATTAAACATATACCCTCCTAATAATTTCTAAAACGCTTATATCTATTAGCTACTAAAGATCTTTTAGAAACCTTAGCTAACTCATTAACCTTACTAACTAAAACATGTTTCACATCAGCAAATACCATTTCTTCATTGTTTTGAACTCCACCAGTTGGCTCAAATATAATTTCATCAACTATATTAAGTTTCAACAAATCAGTTGCAGTTAACTTCATTTTATCACTTGCAAGTTTTGCTTTAGAGGCATCTTTCCATAGAATTGTTGCAAAACCCTCAGGAGATAATATAGAATACACAGCATACTCTAATATGTAAACATAATCAGCAACAGCAAGTCCTAGCGCTCCACCACTTCCACCTTCACCAATAATAATAGTTATAATTGGCACACTAACATTACTAAGTTCCATTAAATTTCTAGCAATTGCTTCTCCTTGACCACGTTCTTCTGCCTCTATACCGGGATATGCACCTGGTGTATCTACAAAAATTATTACTGGACGATTGAATTTTTCAGCTTGTTTAATTAACCTTAGTGCTTTTCTATATCCTTCTGGATGTGGCATACCAAAATTATGAAATATTTTCCCATCAGTACCCGTGCCTTTCTCCTGAGCAATCACTGTAACACTTCGCCCATTAAGAGTAGCAATACCACCAATAATACTCTTATCATCTCGGTAAAGTCTATCTCCTGCAAGTTCAATAAAGTCATCGAAAACATTTTCAATGTACTTAGTAGCAGTAGGACGATTTTTTATTCTAGCAATTTGAATTTTATCCCATGCTGTAAGTTTTGTACTACTACTATCTATACTATTCAATAATTCTCTCAATTGAATAATTTTTTCCCTATGCTCTGGTAACTTCTCATTTAATAAAAATAATTTTTGCATTTCATCCTTAATTTCTTTAATCTTATTTTCTTTATTTAAATTCATTGTTATCACCGTGCACTTTCAATAACTTATACAAAACGTTTCTCATTTCATTTCGTTCTACAACAATATCTATAAACCCACACTCTTTCATAAATTCTGCTCTTTGAAAACCTTCTGGAAGTTTTTGTTTAATGGTTTGTTCAATTACACGCGGTCCTGCAAATCCAATCAAAGCATTGTTTTCAGCAATTATTATATCTCCTAAACTAGCAAATGATGCTGTTACACCTCCAGTAGTCGGATCTGTCAAAACACTTATGTATAAAAGTTTCTTTTTATTGTGCTTAACAAGAGCAGCACTAGTTTTAGCCATTTGCATTAAACTAACAATACCTTCTTGCATTCTAGCTCCTCCACTTGTTGAAACAATTATTAAAGGATATTCTAAAACTGTAGCTTTTTCTATTGCTTTAGTAATCTTTTCTCCAACAACACTTCCCATACTACCCATTAAGAAATAGGAATCCATAATAGCTATAACACAAGGATAACTGCCAATTTTAGCATATCCTGTAATAACTGCTTCATCCAATTTTGTCTTATTTTGAAGTTCTATAATTTTTTCATCATATCTTTCAAATTTAAGAGGATTTTTATGTTTACTCTTAATTGAAAATTCTTTAAAAGAGTACTTATCAATTAATAAATCTAGTCTTTCATATGCCCTTAATCTAAAATTATGATTACAATTTGGACACCTAAATAAATTTTCTTTAACCTTTTCAGTTGTGACAGTTGACTTACAATTTGAACATAGTTCATATAATCCCTCTGGAATTTCAGGTCTTACATGTTTTGCGTCACGACGAGACATTGAATTCTTACGCATAATTTTTATTTGATTGTTTATAATGGTTTTAGCATTTAATTTACTCATTATCAATTAACCTTTCTAATGTCTTAGTATGATATTTACCATTTGCAAATTCTTCTCTTTCTAAAATCTCATATAAAAATTCTATATTCGTAGGGATAGGTTCAATCACAAGTTCACAAAGTGCTTGTTTCATTTTATTTATCGCCTCTAGACGAGAATTTCCTTTTACAATTACTTTCAAAATCATGCTATCATAATATTTACTTATTGTACATCCTTGATAAATAAATGTATCGACTCTTACACCATTGCCACCAGGAATATTAATATGGTCTATTTGACCAGGTACTGGCATAAACCCTCTAGATATATCTTCACAAGTAACGCGACACTCAATTGAATGATTTTTAAGTTCAATATCTTCTTGAGTAAAAGCAAGTTTTTCCCCGTTAGCTATCAACAATTGCCATGCAACTAAATCAACATTAGAAACTTCTTCACTTATTGGATGTTCTACTTGTATTCTTGTATTCATCTCAATAAAATAAAAATTTTCATTTTCATCCATAACATACTCAATTGTTCCTGCACCAATATACCCAATTTCTTTTGCTAAATTAGCACTAACATCAAACAATTTATTCCTAGTTTTATCACTAAGTAATTTGCAAGGTGTTTCTTCAATAACTTTCTGATTTCTTCTTTGCATACTACAATCACGTTCACCTAGAGTTACAACATTTCCAAATTTGTCTGCTAATATTTGAACTTCTATATGCTTTGGATTAATTACAAACTGCTCAATATAAACATCACCATTACCAAATGCATTCTTTGCTTCATTAACACAAGTGTTATAAGATATTTCTAAATCACATTCATCATATACAATCCTCATTCCTCTTCCACCACCACCATGAGTAGCTTTGATAAGAACTGGATATCCAATTTTATTCATTTCCCTTTGTAAATGAGCAAAATCTTTAATAATACCTTTGCTCCCTTTTACTACAGGTACACCAGATTTAATTGCTGCGTCTCTAGCATTAGCTTTATTTCCCATTAGTGTTATAGTTTCACTTTTTGGTCCAATAAATTCAATTCCACATTTTTCGCACAAATTAGCAAACTGATCATTTTCACTTAAAAATCCATATCCTGGGTGGATAGCATCAGCTTCTGAAACAATCGCAGCACTAATAATTCGTTCCATATTTAAATAGCTTTCATTTAATTTATGATCCCCAATACAAACACTTTCATCAGCCATTGTAACATGTAAACTCTCAGCATCAACTGTTGAATAAACTGCCACTGTTGTAAATCCTTCTTGATGGCAAGCTCTAATAATTCTTACTGCAATTTCTCCTCGATTTGCAATTAATATTTTTTTCATAAAATAACCTATTTAATTTTAAAGATTGCTTGATTAAATTCTAAAGCATCTCCATCATTAACCAATATTTCTGCAATAGTTCCTTCGCAGGGACATTCAATTTCATTCATCACTTTCATCGCTTCAACAATACAAAGAACTTGGCCTTTACTTACTTTATCTCCAACTTTAACAAAGGCAGGCTTTTCAGGTGCTGGGCTTTTATAGAAAGTTCCTACTATTGGGCTAGAAACTATTTCCCCTAGCAATTCTTCCTGAACACTTTCAATTATAGGTTTTGGACTATTTGTTTCACTTATAATTTTGGGACTATTGTCAACTGCGATATCAACAGACTTCTTTAACTTTAAAGAATAATCGGAATCACTGTATTCAAAACTAATTAACTCAGTATTTTCAAACAAGGCAATTAATTCTTTTGTATATTCAATTCTTTCATTTTTATTCATTTATTTCACCTCTTTATAATTATATCATTTTTATATGTAAATTACTCATATACTTTTAAAATATATTCTATTTTACATTATTTATTAATAAATTACAATAAAATTTTGATGCAAAACGCTATAATTACGATTATTTTTTATAATAATCATAAAAATATTTTATACGTGTAGAATTATTTTCCAAATTACATTATAATAGATAGGAGGTGATAATATGTTTATAAAAGAAACAATTAAAGCAAATGTAAGTTTAAAAGCTCATCCAGTAGGATTAAAGAATAAAATGAAACATTATTTTGAGGAATTAGAAGATAAAGAAAATATTGATGGTGCCAAAAACGTTTTAATTATTGGTGGAAGTAGTGGGTATGGTCTTGCTACTAGGATTGTTGCGTCATCTAAGATGAATGCTAACACAATTAATGTTTGTTATGAAACTCCTCCAAAACTTAAAAAAACAGGAACAGCAGGTTATTGGAATATGAAATTTTTCAATGAATGTTCTAACACAAAGTCAATTGATTATAATATTGATGCTTTTGCAGATGAATCAATTAAAAAAGTAGTTAACAAGTTAAATGCTGAAAATATTAAAATAGATTTGGTAGTATTCTCTTTAGCTGCAGGAGCAAAAATTACTAAAAATGGTCTTGTGACATCATCATTAAAACCAATCGGCAAAGACATTACTGGTAAAACTATTGACATTGCCAAAAATTGTATAAAAACAATAGAAATAAAACAAGCAAATCAACAAGAAATCGATGATACAGTTTTTGTGATGGGAGGACTAGACTGGTACAACTGGATAAAGCATTTAGTAAATAATAATTGCTTGACTTCAGATTGTAAAACCATTAGTTACACATATATTGGTTCTGACCCAACAAAGGACATTTATAGAAATGGAACAATTGGAAAAGCTAAAGATGATTTAGAAAAAACTGTAGACAAAATTAATACTGATTTTAATGTTGACGCAAGTGTTGTTAGTGCTAAGGCAATTGCTTCAAAAGCAAGTGTATTTATTCCTAGTATGTCTATTTATGCAGGATGTCTATATGAAGTAATGCAAAATAACGGTACTCACGAAACAATTACTCAACATATTTATAGATTATTTAATGAATTAATCTATTCAAAAACTACTATTAAAGATGATAAGAATAGAATTAGACTTGATTCTTTTGAAATTGATAAAGATGTTCAACAAAAAACACTTGATTTGATGAATAATTTGTCTGATGAGGAACTATTAAATTTAAAAGGTACTAAAGATTTCATTAAAGAATTTTATAATATAAATGGTTTTAGAGTCGATGGTATTGACTATGAATTAGAAGTGGATTTAAATTATTTATAAGATTTTTAACTTGAAAAATATTATTTTTTCTGATATACTAAAGTATGTATATCATTAGAGTTTAGGAGGTATACTATGCAAAAAAAATTTGAAGTCGTTTTACTAGGAAGTGATATGAATGTATATGGCATGGCAAGATCACTACATGAACAATACGGTATTATATCTCATTCTATTGGTAAAATGGAACTTGATTATATAAAATACAGTAAAATATTAAAGCACAATATTATACCTGACTTAGAAGATGATTCTACTTTCGCTAATTATTTACTTGAATTTCATAAAAAATTAGACACAGATAAAGTTATTCTAGTCGCATGTGGTGATACATATGTTGATAAAATAATTACTAATAAAAAAGATTTATCTGAAAAATATATTGTACCTTATATTGACCAAGATTTATCACTACGATTACAAAATAAAAAATCATTCTATAAAATATGTGACCAATATGGTTTGAAATATCCAAAAACTCAGATAGTAAACGCTGAAAATTATCAAAACTTTACCCTTGAATTATCCTACCCAATTGTACTAAAACCCGCTAATACTGTAATGTACTGGCTTACGACTATTAAAGAAAGAAAAAAGGCGTACTTGGTTCATGACAACAAACAATTAGATCACATACTTTATAATATTTACTCTTCTGATTATAATGATGATTTTATCTTACAGGAATATCTTGATGGCGATGATTCAAGTATTGCTGTTGTTAATTGCTATTCAACGAGTGATGGAGAAGTTGTTATGCAAACATTTGGCAACGTTTTATTGGAAGATCACGCTCCTAATGGAATTGGTAGTCATATGGCAATAATAAGTAGTACTGAGCCTGAATTATTAAAACAAATTAAATTATTTTTAGAAGATATAAATTATATTGGATTTTCTAACTTCGACTTGAAGTATGACTTTAGAGATAATACTTATAAATTTTTTGAAATTAATTTAAGGCAAGGTAGAAGTAGCTATTATGTAACTAATGCTGGATGTAATTTAGGAAAGTATCTTGTTGAGGAGTATATATTTAATAATACTTTAACCTATGAAACAGGAAAACCTAATAAACTATGGTCTGTAATACCAAAGTCAATTATTATGAAATATGTGAAGAATCGAGAGATGAAGTCAAAGTTTTTAAAAATATATAATGAATCTAAATATTGTAACTCATTAATATATGCTAAAGACTTATCTTTTAAAAGGTTGTTAATGCAGACTAAAAATTTTCATTTACAAAAACTAAGATATTTGAAACATTTTAGCGACAAGGAGTTATAAATGAAACTAGGAATTATTGGTGGACTTGGACCGCTAGCAGGATATGATTTTGGAAGACGTTTAACAAAAGCATCAAAAGTAAAAAGTGATCAAGAGCATATTGAAACAATATTATTAAGCGATACAAAAGTGCCTGATCGTACTGATTATATCCTAAAAAAAAGTTGTTGTAGTCCCTTACCAAAATTAAAAAATGATGTAGCTATATTAAACCAGTTAAAGGTTGATTATATTGCTATAATATGTAATACTGCTCATTATTTTTATGAAGAACTTGCAAAAAATTCAAATGCAGTTATTTATAATATGATAGAAATTGCAATTTCAAAGTATTTTAACAAAAAAATCGGACTAATTTCAACCAAAGGAACACGCGATAGTAAAATATATGAAATTTATGCTAATAAATACAATGTTGAATTAATTACACTTGATGATTATCATCAACAAATTGCAACAGAAATAATATATTCTCAAGTTAAAAAAAACTTGCCTATTTGTGAAAAAGATTTTAGAACAATATGTGACTATCTATTTTCAAAAGGATGTGTAAAAATTATTCTTGGTTGCACTGAACTTTCAACTGCTAAGGCAGAATTCTTATTAAGTGAATTATATATTGACCCTGTTGAAAAATTGATAATAAAAATAATAGGTGACTTTTACTAAAAAGAAAGGAATAATATGTGTGGATTTGTAGGATACAAAGGAAATATAAATGATAATCAAGTAATTAAAGACATGTGTGATGCAATCATTCATCGTGGGTCAGAACATAATACATATGCTGATAATAATATAACTATGGGGTTTCAAAGGCTTAGTATTGTTGGAGATAATACTGGCACTCAACCGATGCACGATTATACAAATAGATACGTCTTAATGTTTAATGGTGAAATTTATAATCACGAATTCTTAAGAAATGAACTTGAACAGTTAGGATTTAAATTCAAAACTTCTTCAGATTCAGAGGTTATACTAAATTTATATGCAAAATATCAAGAAAAATGTTTAAATAAATTGCGTGGTATGTTCGCTTTTATAATTTATGATAAGCAAGAAAACACAATTTTTGGGGCAAGAGATCAATTTGGTATAAAGCCTTTTTATTACTATACTAAAGACGACAATTTTATGTTTGGATCTGAAATAAAATCACTATTAAAGCATCCTAATTTTATTAAGGAGTTTAACAAAGATGCGTTAAATCCCTATTTGATTTTTCAAACAAATATGCTTGAAGAGACATTTTTTAAAAACGTTTTTAAACTTTTACCTGGACATTTTTTTGTTTATAAAAATAATACCCTAATTGTTGAAAAATACTATAAATACTCTTTTACAAAAGAAATTAAAGATAAAGAATATGCACAAAAGTTATTAGATAAAGCCTTAACTAACTCAATAACGATGCATTCTAACTCTAATAAAAAGATTTGTACATTTTTATCTAGTGGAATAGATTCTAGTATAATTACTGCAAAATTATTACCTAACAAAGCCTATAGTGCTGGCTTTGATTCTATGTTTAACGAAACTAAAGATGCACATGCGTTATGTAATATAATTGAAGTGGATTTTGAAAAAGTTATTATTTCAGAGCAAGATGTATTTAATAATCTTGATACAATATTATATCATTTAGATGAACCTCATGCAAATCCATCACTTGTTCCACTCTATTTTTTGAGTAAAAAAGCAAGTGAAGATTATGAAATTGTTTTAACTGGAGAGGGGGCTGATGAATTATTTGGTGGTTATTACTTATATGATTTAAATTTGAAATTTGAAAAATATGATAAATTACCTCTAAAAATTAGAACCGTGCTTTCAAAAATTTTTGAAAATTTGAAGTTTTTGCCTAAATCAAAATTTTTTATAGATGGTAATAAGTCTTTAGAAGAAAGATTTATTGGACACGCGAAGATTTTTGACGAAAATGAACTAAAAAAATTTAGTAGAATTAAATCGAAATATAGTCTAAAAAGTATCTTAACGCCGTTTTACAAAGATACTAAAAATGATGATTATTTAACTAAAATGCAATATCTAGACTTGAATCTTTGGCAACCAAATGATATTTTACTAAAAGCTGATAAAATGACTATGGCTCATACAATTGAAAGCAGAGTACCTTTTTTAGATTTAGACGTATTTGATATAGCAAGAAAACTGGACTCAAATTTACTAATAGAAAACCATCAAGGTAAAAAAATCCTTAGAGATATTTCTTTAAAAGTCTTACCTTCTGAATGGGCAAAACGAAAAAAAATGGGTTTTCCTGTTCCTGTTAAAGACTGGTTTAGAAATGAATTAGGCTATAATTATGCAAAAAATATATTTAACCAACCTTGGGTTGGTGAGTTCTTTGAAAAAAAATTTATAAATGATTTGCTTGATAGTCATTACAACAAAGAAGTTACAGAACAAAGAAAAATTTGGACAATACTAGTATTTTGTGTATGGTATCAAAAATTCTTTATTAACTAAAAAAGCCCTAAAACTTTTAAAGTTTTAGGATTTTTTTTATTTTTGAGTTTTTACAGCTTCAATTCCTCTTTTAACTGCTTCCATATTGGCAGGAATAAATTTTTCTTTTCCGCCAGTAAATTTTTCTTTAAATGCAGCTTCAACATTATCAATTGTAAACTGTTGCTTTGCTTCAGTTATTGCACCTAACATTACCATATTTTGAAATTTTGCTGATCCAATTTCAGTTGCAATATCTGTTGCATTAATATAATAGACTTCCAAATCTTCCCTTTCAATCTTACTTTTTACAACTGAACTATTAACAACAACCAGACCACCTTTAATTATGCGATCTACAAATTTATCAATAGAAGGTTGATTCATTGCAACGAGAATTGAAATATCATTGTTAATAAGCGGAGATCCTATCATATCATCAGAATAGACTACACTACAATTTGCAGTCCCACCTCGCATTTCCGCACCATATGCTGGAATCCATGTTACATGTTTATCATTATGCATATTAACTAGTGATAGAATTTGACCTAACGATAAAACACCTTGTCCACCAAATCCAGAACAAATTACTTTTTCAATCATATTATAGTGCCTCCTCATCTTTATATACACCAAGTGGGTAATACGCAATCATATGCTCTCTTAACCAATCCATTGAGTCAACTGCACTCATTCCCCAACCAATGTTACAAGTTCCCAGTACTTCAACTAAACTAAAACCTTTGCCTGCCAATTGATTCTCAAACGCTTTCTTAATCGCTTTTTTAGCTTTTCTAACGTTAGCAGGTCCATCAGCACTTACACGCTCAATATATCTAGCTCCTGGAATTGTAGCAAGCATTTCACTTATTTTAAGTGGTAATCCTGCCTCACTTACAGATCTACCATATGGAGAAGTAGTAGTAACTTGTCCCTCAAGAGTAGTTGGAGCCATTTGCCCACCAGTCATTCCATAAATTGCGTTATTTACAAAAATCACAGTGATATTTTCGCTTCTATGCGCTGCATGGACTATTTCAGCAGCACCTATTGATGCTAAATCTCCATCTCCTTGATAAGTAAAAATAACTTTTTCTGGATGAATTCTCTTTAAACCAGTTGCTACAGCTGGTGCTCTACCATGTGCTGAACTTATTCCATCACAATTAAAGAATTCATTACAAAAAACACTACAACCAACACTTGCAACACTTATTGTATTATCTAAAACTCCTAATTCTACTAGTACTTCAGCAACTAATTTATGCACAATACCATGTGTACATCCTGGACAATAAGACAATTCTTTATTAGTAAGCCCACTTGACTTTTCAAATATCATATTACTCATTAATACTCGCCCCCATATCTAATAAAATTTTATCTTCAATTTCTTCAACTGTAAACATATTACCACCAGTTCTTCCATAGAAAGAAACTGCTCTTTTACCGTTATTAGCAATTTTTACATCATCTATCATTTGCCCACAACTATATTCAGCAACAAGAAGTTTTTCAACATTATCACTTAACTGATCAAATGCAACTTGTGGAAATGGTTTTAATGTAATCGGGCGAATTAATCCTACTTTAATTCCTTTATTTCTTAAATTATCTACAGCGTTACGAACAACTCGTGAAGCTGATCCATACGAAACAACTACTAATTGTGCATCATCACATAAATAAGATTCATGTAATTGTTCAGAATTCATCTTTGCATACTTTTTTTGTAAATGCATGTTATGTGCTTCTAATTCGTTTACATCTAAATGTAGTGAACTTACAATATGTTGCTCACGATTTTTTGTACCTTCTTCTAAACTCCAAGATCTATTATCAATATTCTCATACGGAGAATCATTAATTTCAACTGGTTCCATCATTTGACACAGCATTCCATCAGCTAAAACAATTGAAGGTGTACGATACTTTTCAGCCAAGTAAAATGCCTTTTGTGTTAAATCAGCTAACTCTTGCAAATTAGAAGGTGCTAGTACTAGACACTGATAATCTCCGTTTCCTCCTCCTCTTGTCGCTTGAAAATAATCAGATTGTGATGGTAAAATCCCACCTAACCCAGGTCCACTTCTAGATATTGATGCAATAACACAAGGTAATTCAGCTGCAGCTAAATATGAGATACCTTCCTGCTTTAAAGCAATTCCTGGTGATGATGATGAAGTCATAACGCGTTTACCAGTAGCTGCTCCACCATAGACCATGTTAATTGCAGCAACTTCACTCTCAGACTGAACAAACACTCCACCAATTTTTGGTAATTCACGAGACATATATTCTGGAACTTCATTTTGTGGTGTTATCGGATAACCAAAGAAGTATTTACATTCTGCCTTTATTGCTGCTTCACATAAAACTTCTGCACCTTTCATTAACTTTCTAGCCATTCTTTTCACCTCTTTCAATTGTGATCACACTATCTGGACACATAATAGCACAGTTAGAACATCCAATACATTTTTCTGGTTCCACTATTTCTGCAGGATTATAACCTTTTACATTAACCGTACTTTTGTCAAGTGCTAAAATGTTAACTGGACAAGCCACAATACATAACTCACACCCTTTACATTTCTCAATTTCAAAAAACAATTTTCCTTTTGCCATACTTTCTCCTCTCAATTTTTATCTTTTTCTAATAAAAATTCAAAAACTTCTATCCTCTTACCTTCAAGACCATTACATTGTAATTTACTATCAAGTAAGTAATATTCAATATTGAGATCATACTTAGAATTTAAAACAATTTGTTGTGCACGTATCATATCATCACAATTTGAATATTGCATTAGATGACTATTGTTGACAATACCAGTTATTTGGAGTTTACTATAGTTATTAATGTATCCAATTTTGCTATTGAAACTCTCTACATCCATATTTCCTTCACGATTAGCATTGATTACATAAAGAAAATTGTAAACCCCATTATTTCTATCAACTAAATCTTCTAAAAATGATGGTATCATTCTTAATCCCACTTCACTTCCAGCAAGATCTAAGATTAAATGATTATTTTCATCATTAATTGCATTATAAAAATTAGGAGCAAAATGTGGTACATCTGTATTAGCATTTGATCCTAATATGTTACCAAGCAATTCAATTCCATAATCATTAAGCGTTTTCTCTCTTTCTCTAGATCTAAAATATACATTTACTACATCTAAATCAGCAACGTAAATTTTTTTATCTGTATTCTTACTCAAATATAAAGCATACTGCAACGTAAACTCACTCTTACCACTTCCGTATAAGCCAGTTATAATTGTAATTTGGGCCATTAAATACCACCTCTATACTTATTATACCATATAGAAAGTAAATTTGTTAAGTTAATATTTCAAATACAACTGAAAAAAGCGTGAAAATAATCACGCTTCCATAACTTTAACCTTTTTTATCACCATTGTAATCAAGAATATCAATCCATCTTGCATCCATCTGATTTTTAAACCATGTATATTGTTTTTTTGCATATCTTCTTGAATTACGCTTTACTAATCTTACTGCCTCAACTAAATCTATATCTCCATTCAAATATTGTTCAAACTCCTTATATCCTATTGCTTTCATCGATTGCATTGAAAAGTTTGCACCTTGATTAATAAGACTTCTAATCTCATCTAATAATCCTGCTTCTAGCATTCTATCAACTCTTTGATTAATTCTATCATAAAGAAAAGTTCTTTCCATTGTTAAGACATAAATATCGCAATCATACAGCAAATCTCCAATCGGTTTAATTTTATCTCCACTTTCAATTGCCCTTATCAACCTAATACGATTATTAATATGAATATTCTTCGCACGTTCTTTATCAATTCCTTTTAATACTTCCATAAGTTCCTCATTAGAATAATTTGAGAAATCTTTATGTTCAATCTCACAAAAGTTATAATCATATAGAATTGTTTTTAAATAGTAGCCACTACCACCAACGAGAATTGCCACCTTACCCTTATCATTAATTTCTTTAATCTTATCTCTTGCAAGTTTTTGATATGTTGCTACACTTAATTCTTGATTAAAATCTAAAAATGAAAATAAATGATGCTCAATTCCAGACATTTCATCCCTACTAATCTTAGCCGATCCAATATTTAATTGCTTATATACTTGATAAGCATCGCCATTAATTATTTCACCATTAACTTTTTTGGCCAATTGGATACTAAAATCTGTTTTACCAACACCAGTCGGACCTGCTACTACAATTAACTTCTTCATCATATTACCCTCATAAACATTTTTTCTATTTCTTGAATTGAAAGTGTTACAATAATTGGCCTCCCGTGAGGACAGTGATATGGATTATTACACTCAAAAAGTTTGTCAATTATATGTTCCATTTCTTGAAGTGAAAGCATCGTATTAGCTTTCAAACTCTCTTTACAGCTCATAAGTTCAATTAGTTCATCTTTAATATCAAGTAGCTCAATTGGTTCTGATTTTAAAATTTTCTCAATAATCAACTCAATAGTTTCTTTTTCAAAATCGGTTTCAATCCACGACGGCACACAACGAACAATAAAATCATTATTACCAAACTCTTTAATGTCAATTTTAAGTTCTTTAAGTTTATGAATATTATCTTTAATAACTAAAGACTCTTCTAGAGACAATGTTATAACTACTGGAATAACTAGTTCGCTTAACTTAACTTTTGACTCTATAAATATCATTTGGTTTTTTTCATAGTTTATTCTTTCCATTGCAGCGTGCTGATCAATTAAAACCAGTTCTGAATCGTTTTGTGCTAAAATATAAGTTTTAAAAAACTGGCCAATCGGTTCATATAATTTTTTAGAGTGTTTTACATTTTTTTTCTCATCATATGTTTCAGTTGGTTCAAGGATAATATTATTTATTAATTTTTTTTTCATTTTCTCTTCAATAATTTCGCTATAATTATAATCAATATCTCTAATTAAATTAAGAGGTTGCATTTCCTTATTTTTTTGAACATACTCAATTTTATGAGAGTTTTTACCAAGAAATTCTCTTAAAAGTTTTTCGATACTAATCTTTATTTCATCTTCTTTTGAAAATTTAATCTCATATTTATTTGGATGAATATTTACATCAATAAGCTCTGGCTCAATTCCAATATTTATAATACAAAATGGGTACCTATTTTTTGGTAAAAAATCTTTGAAACTTTCAAGGATTACTTTTTCAATAATGTTAGAGTTTATTACTCTTTTATTTACAAAAATATTTATATAACTCTTACTAGCTCGTTGAAAACTGGGTTTAGCTACAATTATATTTAAATTGAAATCATTTTCACAAACACTTAATTCTTGTAATTCTCTAGCAATTTCAATTGAGTACAAGTCACGAATAGTCTTTATTATATTTCCACTACCACTTGTTTCTAGTAAACTTTTACTATCATTACTAAGTTTAAAAACTATGCTAGGATTAGCTAAAGCACTTTTTCTAATATATTCTACGATTTTTGCAGTTTCCATATATAGATTTTTAATGTATTTTAATCTAGCTGGCGTATTATAAAAAAGTTTAGTAATATTAATGGCAGTTCCCTTCCTAAATTCACCCCTAATATTTTTAAGTACTTTTCCTGATTCTATTTCCAAGCAACTACTTTCTTTCCCATCACAAGTTTCTATGACAAGTTTGCTAACTTCTGCAATAGAACTTAGTGCTTCACCTCTAAAACCCAATGTAGCAATTTTATACAACATTTCATCACTTGTTAATTTACTACTCGCATGTCTTTTTGTACACATTAGAACATCATTATTATCCATACCATCGCCATCATCAACTACACTTATATAGTCAATACCACCATTTTTTAATGCAATATAAATTTTTTTACTATTTGCATCAATACTGTTCTCAACCAATTCTTTAACTACACTTAACGGTCTTTCAACTACCTCGCCAGCAGCAATTTTATTAGCTAGGCTATCACTCATTATTTTTATTTGTCCCATATTAATCTCCTTACAAAAAAATAACTAGCAAGACTAATTATTTTAAATTTTCTTATAATATCCTAAAGCAATCTCATCAGAAAATGGAAAAACATTTTTTTTATACAAATTAATTACATAATCTAAAGTTTCAAAGGCAATTTTTTCTATTTTTCTGGAATATTCCATAGAAAACTTATGGCAATAAAATTCATTTATATCCATAATTTTGTATTTACCATTTTTGAAAGTTTTAAGATCTAAATCATAATCAATATATTTTATCGCTCCATTATCAAACACGCATGGACTACTTATATTTGTATAGTAATATACTCCATCATTTCTAAGCATTGCAATTACATTGAACCATTCCTTATAAAAGAAATATAGTATTGCAGGTTCCTTTGTATACCATACCCGTTTCGTAGATTCAACAACCTTAGTATTTTTAGTACAAACAACAATCTTTTTATCATCAACCTCAATAACTTTAGCATTTTTCCATATACGATGGATATTTCCATTGTGCTTAAATGACATTATTTTTACTATATCATCTTTTTTAATGTTCACAAAAAATCACATCCTATTTAATTGTACCACATTTTTTATCAGATATCTAATAAATCATTTAAAAAATCAAGTAAAAAGTAAAAAATAAAGAAATAATTTTACCATAATTTATTTTTTTATCCACGAAATAGGAAAGATTTCATATCGATGCTTATTGATTATACTATTTTAACCTAATAACCCAAACTGCACATTATCGTGTAAATTATATCCAAAATAAATAAAATATATCATAGGAAATTATTTTAATTTAAAAGGCAGCCTATATTAAGTGTATAAATTTATATAACAAACTTTTATAAAATAACATATTAAAAAGACCATCGATTTGTTTATCGACAGTCTAATCTAACTTCTTTTTATTAATACTCAAGTGATGCTAAACGCATATAATAATTGTAACGTTTCTTAGCTTCTTTCATATTAGCCTCTAACAACATTTCTACTTTATCAGGATTAATTGTATTTAAAGCAGCATATCTATTCTCACTTAATAAATGATCTTTATATACAGCCCAGTTTGGTTCTTTACAATCAAGAACTAGTGGGTTTTTACCTTCTTCTTCAAGAGCAGGATTATATCTAAATGTTAACCAATATCCAGCATCAACTGCCTGTTTTTCTTGAGAGATAGAATTACCCAGTCCACCTTTAATTTGATGTGCTATACAAGGAGAATAAGCAATTACAATTGAAGGTCCTTTATGCTCCTCAGCCTCTTTAATCGCTTTTAAGAACTGATTTTGATTATGACCAATTGCACATTGAGCAACATAAACATGTCCATAACTCATAGCAATTGCTGCTAAATCTTTTTTCTTGCCATTTTTACCTGCAGCAGTAAAGGCAGCAATTGAACCAGTCTGAGAAGATTTTGAACTTTGTCCTCCTGTATTTGAATACACTTCTGTATCCAGAACAAGAATATTAATATCCATATTATTGGCAATAACATGATCTAAACCACCGTAACCAATGTCGTAAGCCCATCCGTCTCCACCAAAAGCCCAAACAGATTTCTTAACAATTTGATCTTCATGTTCTAGAATAGAATTTGCCCACGTTGAACCGTTTTCTTTAAGTAATCTTACTAACTCAGGTCTAACTTTTAATGTAGTTTCTGCATCATTTCTATTGTTAATCCACTCTTTCATAACAACTTGTAAATCATTACTTGCACTTGACATATTTTCTTCCATAAATCTATGTATTTTATTTCTTAATGTTTCACTTGCAACTGCCATCCCAAATCCAAACTCAGCGTTATCTTCAAATAAAGAATTTGCCCACGCTGGTCCATGACCATCATGATTTGTTGTATAAGGAGTAACCGGAGCACTACCACCATATATAGAAGAACATCCCGTAGCATTTGCAATAATCATTCTATCACCAAATAACTGTGTAACAGCTTTAATATATGGAGTTTCTCCACAACCTGCACAAGCACCTGAGAATTCAAATAATGGCTTAGCAAACTGTGATCCTTTTACGCTATTTAAACCATAAACATCTGTTTTAACACTTACATTATTAGTATCGAATAAATAATCCGTATTTACAATTTCATGTTTTTCTTCATCAATTGGAGTCATTTCAAGCGCTTTAACACCTTTCTTCCCAGGACAAACATTAACACAAACTTTACATCCTGTACAATCTAGTGTTGAAACTTGAATTCTGTATTGTAAATCAGCAGCATCTTTACCTATTGCATTTAGTGTTGCAAATTCTTGTGGTGCGTTTTTCACTTCTTCAGGTGTTAAAAGCACAGGACGAATAACTGCATGCGGACAAACATACGCACATTGATTACATTGAATACAATTATCCTCTATCCAATTTGGAACAAAGTCAGCAATACCACGTTTTTCATAAGCAGTTGTACCTACCTCAAATGTACCATTTTCATATCCTTCAAAAACACTTACTGGTAAATCATACCCCTTAATTGCATTTACAGGATCAACAATGTTTTTAACAAAATTAGGACGGTTACTATCAACAACAATCTGCTCATCTTCTAAATTAGCCCATGCTGGATCAATTTTTACTTCAACTAATTTTGAAGCGCCTGACTCAATAGCTTTTATGTTAAGTTCAACGACACTTTTCCCTTTTCTTCCATACAACTTTTCAACGTAATCTTTCATATGTTTTTCTGCATCATTATACGGCATTATCTGTTCATTTAACTTAAAGAAGGCACTTTGCATAATCGTATTTGTTCTATTTCCTAGACCAATTTCAAGTGCTAAATTTACAGCATCTATAATATAAAACTTAGCTTCTTTATCTGCTAATTGACGTTTTACACTATTAGGCATAAATTCAACAATTTCTTCTGGACTTTTTATAGTGTTTAAAAGGAAAGTCCCACCTTTTCTTAATCCACCAATCATATCATATTTTGCTAAATAAGCATCTCTAGAACACGACACAAAACTTGGATGATTAACTAAATATGTACTTCTAATTGGATTATCACCAAATCTTAAATGCGAACGTGTAACACCACCTGATTTCTTTGAATCATATGCAAAATAAGCTTGCGCATATAAATCTGTTTTTTCTCCAATTATTTTAATCGTATTCTTGTTTGCACCAATAGTACCATCACTTCCAAGACCAAAGAATAAACATTCAGTAACATCTTTATCTGTAGCATTAAATGATTTATCTACATCTAAGCTTAGATTAGTAACATCGTCAATAATACCAACTGTAAATGGATGTTTCATTTCTTTAGCCAAGTTATCATAAACAGCCTTCATTTGTGCTGGTGTTGTATCTTTTGAACTTAACCCGTATCTTCCACCAATTATTTGTGGTTTTGAAGTTTCTCCATTGTATAAAGCAACAATATCCAGATACAGTGGTTCTCCTAAAGAACCTGGTTCCTTAGTACGATCAAGTACAGCAATTTTATTTACAGTACTTGGAAGCGCCTTAAAGAAGTATTCCTTACTAAATGGACGGTATAAATGAACTGATAGCAATCCAACTTTACGCCCTTCTTTAGTAAGAACGTCAATTGTTTCTTTAATCGCCTCAGTAACAGACCCCATCGCTACAATAACATCCGTAGCATCTTTTTCACCATAGTATACAAATGGTGCATACTCTCTACCTGTAACTTTTGATATTTCATTCATGTAATTTGCAACAATATCAGGTACAGCATTATAATATTTGTTAGAAACTTCTCTAGTTTGGAAGTAAATATCATCGTTTTGAGCTGACCCTCTCATAACTGGATGTTCTGGATTAAGTGCATTTGCACGATATCTCTTAACAGCATCCCAATCAAGTAAATTACGATAAACCTCATAATCCATAACTTCTATTTTTTGAATCTCGTGTGAAGTTCTAAATCCGTCAAAGAAATGCATAAAAGGTACACGCCCCTTAATTGCACTTAAATGAGCAACTCCACCTAAATCCATTGCCTCTTGAACTGAACCAGAAGCAAGCATAGCATATCCAGTCATTCTAGCAGCATAAATATCTTGGTGATCACCAAAAATTGATAGAGCTTGTGCTGCTATACTACGTGCTGAAACATGAATAACACTCGGAAGTAATTCTCCTGCCATTTTAAACATATTAGGTACTTTTAACAGTAACCCTTGTGATGCCGTGTAAGTAGTTGTAAGAGCACCAGCTTGTAAGGAACCATGAACTGTACCTGCAGCTCCCGCCTCTGATTGCATTTCAACAACATTTACAACCGAACCAAATAAATTCTTCATTCCTTGAGAAGCCCAAACATCAACTTTTTCTGCCATTGGGCTTGAAGGTGTAATAGGATAAATACCTGCAACTTCAGTAAACGCGTACGAAGTATGAGCAGCCGCTTCATTCCCATCCATAGATCTAAATACTTTTTTCATCTGTGTAGCCTCCTTTATATTCTGCTTCTAAATTATAACATATTATACATTAAAAATAAATACCAATGCTAACAATTGAAGTAAAAACGAAGATTAATTCCTACTTATATAGTTATATTCATCTAAACTAATTTGCAACTTATATATTTCATTACTTTTTTCACCAACATACCTAAAATGTCCCCGTTCTTCATACTTAAAAATTGCAGAATATTCTTTCTTGAAACGCAAAATAAAACCATATTTACTACCTATTTTTTCTATTGTACTATCATGCTCTTCTTTATAATCTAAATCAATTGCTAGTCCTGTTGCATGTTCATCGTACAAATCACCTTTATCTAAAGTCTTAACAATTGTGTATTTTATATTAAAACTATCAAGTTCATCAAAAAATTTTTCTAGGTCATTGCACATTTTATTATTGTATACGCTGAATCCATAACAATAAGTCCAATTTCTGTTAGCACTATTTAACTTATTATATTTATTAACAATACTAAGTTCATTAACTTCATAAATAGTATTATAGTTATCATATGCACTTAAATCATAATCTAAATTTACATTTAAAATAGCATCTTCTCCTTTATAATCTAAATACCTTTCTGTCCTTGATTCTATAAAATACTCATCGCCAAATAATTTCCTAAATTTTCTATTATTGGATTTATTTATTAATTTGTAATCAAATTCTATTTCAACCATCTTTATTATGTCATCTATACTATAATATTTAGTTAAATGATTAATTTTATCTAAATTCACATCACAATTTCTAATTTTTTTATAGATGCCAATGTTATTTACATCAAAATCGTCTTTTAATATATTACAATCAATATATTCATAATATCGATCTAATTCTATCTCTAACTCTTGAATCTTTTGATATGAATTATTATTGTATTTATATAAATTTTCTTCGATAACAAAGTCATTTGCTGGATTATAATTCATATAAATCACAAAAATTATAAATATTGAAATAATAAAAAAAGGAATATACGTTTTCATAAATCACCTCAAACTTATATTCCATAAAACTATTTATTTTCATTTATTTTACAAGATCAGTTATAACTTCTCTTGGCTTACTTCCATTTTGTGGACCAATAATTCCATTCATTTCTAAGTCATCAATCAATCGCGAAGCACGATTGTATCCTATTCTAAATTTTCTTTGTAAAAGAGAGGTTGATGCACTCCCATTTTCCAAAACAAATTCCAAAACATCTTCATAAAGATCATCCTCACTTTTTGATTGCTCTTTAGGTTTATTAATACTCATCATCTCTTCATCAAACTTAGCTAATTGTTGCTTAGAACAATAGTAAACAACATTTTCAACTTCCTCTTCACTTAAAAACGCTCCTTGAATTCTAAGTGGATGGTTCTGTCCCATTGGTAAAAATAACATATCTCCTTTACCTAGCAACTTTTCTGCACCTATACTATCTAAAATTGTTCTTGAATCAATACTACTACTCACTCCAAATGCTATTCTTGATGGAATATTAGACTTAATCACACCTGTGATTATGTCTGTTGAAGGGCGTTGAGTTGCAACTATCAGATGAATCCCTGCAGCCCTTGCCATTTGTGTAATTCTCATAATCGAATCTTCAACATCTTTGCAAGCTACAAGCATTAAATCTGCAAGTTCATCTACAATAACTACAATATAAGGAATTTTAGCTTCAACCAACCCACTTTCTTCCATTTTTTGATTATATGATTCAAAATTTTTACACCCTTTATCACTAAACAAGTCATACCTTCTCTCCATTTCAGCAACAATTTTTTGAAGTGCCATTGATGCTTTTCTTGGATCAGTAACAACTGGAGAAAGCAAATGTGGCAAGCCATTATACCCACTCAACTCAACTTTTTTAGGATCAATCATTAACATTTTTACTTCACTTGGCGTTGCACGCATTGCTAAAGAAATTATAATTGAATTAATGCACACACTTTTACCACTACCAGTAGCACCCGCAACTAGTAAATGTGGCATTTTACTTAATGTTGTATAAACAGGTTTACCCATAATATCTTTACCTAGTACAAAAACAGTTTTATTTGCTTCACTTTTAGGTATAGTATCTAAAATTTCTTTTAGCGTTACTATACTTGCTTGGTCATTAGGAATTTCTATTCCAACAGTATTCTTTTGAGGAATAGGCGCTTGGATTCTAACATCCTTAGCGGCAAGGGCAAGGGCAAGTTCCCCACTAAGATTTCTAACTTTTGAAAGCTTCGTTCCAATTTGTAGTTCAATTTCAAATTGAGTAACAGTTGGTCCTACATTAGTAGCAACAACACAACAATTTACACCAAATTGAGCAAATGTATTAACCAAGATATCAGCCTTGCTCTTAAGTTGTTCTTTAGAAATTGTTTTATTTTTTATACCATTTGCTAGTAGTGCATTAGGTGGTAATTCATATTTACCAGATGTACTTATTTCCATAGTAGAGGCTTTTTGAATATTACGTGAAGTCTCTACTTTCTCAGCCCTGTCATTATTAACATTTTCTTCAAAATCATAAATTTTCATCTTTCTATTGTTATTTTTAATTTTAGTAATTAAAGGTTTCTTGACTTTATTGATTTTTACCTTATTTTTTTTCTTTTCTTTTTTTAAAAAAGAAAGCAATGGTTTTTGAAAAAACAAGAGCAAAGAAACAACTACTAAAGCAGAAAATACTATAATAGTTCCAACTAAGTTAAATAACTTTATAGATATTGTCGCTAGCGTATATCCTAATATACCACCAGAAAAATTGCTTAAATCATTAGATTTTATATACTTTGAAATACTATCAAATAAAACGTCCACATATCTAAGAAATTCGCTATTTTTTTCCACACTAAGAAGTGATGTAAATACAAGTAAACTAACTAACCCCAAAATCAATGCCATAAACTTATAAAACTTAACACCCTTAATTTCTTTGGATAATATTGCAGTAATTGCATATACAAAAGCCAGTGCATAAATAATGAAAGAATTATTACCAAAAAAGAATATTAAAAAGGCACCACACAGTCTACTAAACGTTCCTATTCCAAAAAATAATAAAATTGAAACTGCAAGTAGAGAAACTCCAATAATCTCTGTCTTAACAACTGAATTAATTTCTTTCTTTTTTTTATCTTTTTTAGCCATATTCTCCCCTATAATGTTTGAAGCATTGTTATAATCATTGGTCTTCTACCCTTTTCATCATATATGTATAATGAAAGTTGTTCTCTTACAGCCTTTTGAATTTCATTATAAGTAGCCGATTCATCAAGAGCCGTAGTAATAATTTTTTTACTTTCATTTTTTAATAACTCAATGTACTCTCTATTTTCTTGTATGTGAATGAAACCCCTAGTAACAACTTCAGGACCTGCAACAATTTTTTTATTTTTAAAATTCAAAGCACAACTAACAATAATTATTCCATTTTCCTTTAAAAGTTCACGATCCTTTAAAACAACTTCTCCTTCGCTTATTGTATTCCCATCAACCAAAACGTCGCCAACTTTAATATCTGCCCCAAGGCTAAACTTTTTATTTTCAAAAACAGCGACATTACCATTGTCTAACATCAAAATATTATTTTCATCATACATTGCTGAAATTGCAGCTTTTTTTACATATGTCTGATGTCTATATTCTCCTTTAATTGGAATTAAATATTTAGGTTTAAGTAACTCAAGCATTAAAAGTACATCTTCTTTTGAAGCATGATTACCTCTTACTTGTTTTTTGCCAACTTCAATAACACTAGCTCCAGTACGATATATATCATCAGTAATCTTGGTAGCCTCCAACTCTGTATTTGGCACAGGACTTGCAGCAATTAAAACACTATCATCACTTGTCAATTTAAGATGGTTGTCATTTCCCTTAACAATTTTGTCCATTCCACTAAATGGTCTATCTCGTTCACCAGAAACAATAATTGTCAAGTCTTCATCAATATGTTTGTCAAGATTAAATATTGAAACCAAATCTTTTTTATCAAAATTAAATACCTTAGTTTTAATACCATTATTAACTATTTCAGTTAGCCTTTTCCCATATATAACAACTTTTCTATTAGCAGATTTTGACTCAGTCAAAACTTCTTGTATTCGATAATAATTAGAACTATATATCATAACAAATGCTCTTCTACCAGCACTTTCAAAATATTCTGATAATATATCATTAATACGATGTTCTGGTGAAGTATGCCCAGATTTTTGTGCTTGTAACGATTCTGTTAATAAACATAGTACTCCTTGCTTACCAAGATAAGCTATTTTTCCAATATCAGTAGAATAATTGAATGATGCACTATGGTCAAAAATATAATCCGTTGCATAGAAAATAATCCCTTGTTTAGTATTCACTGCATATCCAAAATTTCCTGGAGCAGAATGTGTAAGAGGAATCGCAAAAACGCTATACTTTCCAAATGAAACATTTTCAAAACGGTCAATAATTTTCATGTTATTACTTTTGAGATTTGACTCCTCAAGCACATAGTTGACCATACTTATGGTAGTTGAAGATCCATGGATAGTTACGTTTGGAAAGAGAGTAACAAAATCATTTATAGCTCCTACATTATCCATATGTCCGTGAGAAATAAATATTCCCTTTATTCTCTCCTTATTCTCCTTTAAATATGTAAAATCAGGAACAACCGTATCTATTCCATACATATTTTCATCAGGATACTTGAACCCCGCATCAAATAATATAATATCATTACCTATTTCAACACCATACATATTTTTCCCATTTTCACCCATACCACCAAGTGCAAATATTTTAATTTTACTCATAATCGTCCTCCAGTTATATAACATTTATATATTATAACACATTTTTACACAAAATTATAGAGTTTAATGTTAATAAACTAATATAAAAAGTACAGAAGTAATCTAACTTCTATACTTTTAAATTCCAAACTATTACCTTATTATAAATAACTATTTACCTTTTCTTGATACACATTTAAAAATTCTGTTGACTCTTTAGAAATCTCTAAACATTTTGATTTATAATAACTTACTAAATCTACATCACTTAACCCCGGCAAATTAATTTTTACATTTAAAATAGCCCCTTCAATTCCTGCCGATAAAAGCAATGCAGCAACACCAACATCTGTAATAGCATTTTTATTTCCAAATTCAATAATGCTTGTCAATAGTTTAAGTGCTTTCAAACTTTCTGTAGCAATCTCATAAGGAACCTTAATTATTTCTTTTGTAGCTTCTTCCATTTGTTCAAGACGAAATTGCTTTTCCTCTTCACTATCTTTTGGTAATTTTAATGCTTTCATGAAAATTCCAAATGATCTTGTATCTTCATCAACTAAAAACTCAAGACTATCTTGGTGCGCTTTTAACTTAGAAAATGACTCACTAAATAAATCCTTATCTTTTTCATCAAGAGCTTCATACTTCTTCTTACCAAAAGTTAAATGCCCCACCATTCTAGCAAGTGCACAACCAACAGCTGCAGCAACACTACTAACACTACCACCACCTGGAGCTGGTGAATCAGAATCAACTTCCTTCACAAATTCTTTTACTGTCAAATCAATTAAATTACCCACAACTACATCCTCCACAACCACTTGATTTTTCTTTATATATTTCGCCGTTAGCAACAACAAGTTTACCATCTTTAAAGACGTGTTTAACATGGCTTTTACCAAAATTATAGAATAAATAATTTAAATTATCAGTATTATAAACTACAAAGTCAGCATTTTTACCTATTTCAATACTACCTACTTCTTTCTCTAATCCAACTGCCTTTGCAGCATTTATTGTCGTAGCACTAAGAACTTCCTCAGGTAGCATTCTAACTTTACTCGCTGCCAAATACATTGCAAAAGGTAAACTTTCACTAGGACAACTACCTGGATTATAGTCAGTTGAAACTGCAACACAACAGCCAGCATCAATCATATCACGACCTTTTGCAAAATCTTTGTTTAAATTAAATGATGTTGCAACAAGTAAATTAGCTACGATATCACTATTTGCCATAGCATCTATCCCTTCTTTACCAGTAGCCATTAAATGATCCGCACTAACACAGCCTAATTCACAAGCTAGTTTTGCTCCACCTAAATCGACAATTTCATCAGCATGAATTTTCGCTTTAAAACCTTTTGCAACAGCATGTGATAAAATATCTCTCGATTCTTTTGGATTAAATACTGCATCTTCACAGAAAATATCAACAAATCTAGCTAAGTCTTTATCAGCCAAATAATCAATCATTTCTTTAACAAGTTTGATATATCCCGCCTTGTTTTCCTTATATTCAGGTGGAACAGCATGAGCACCCATAAATGTTGAAACCACTGATATAGGATGTAACTCATTTAACCTTTTGGCCACCTCAAGTTGTTTAAGTTCTGTTTCAAGATTTAAACCATATCCACTTTTTGCTTCAACTGTAGTAACACCATATTTTAGCATTGTGTTTAAGCTATCATATGCTTTTTGAAGTAATGAATCAGCACTTGCATTTTTTGTCGCCTCAACAGTACTTAGTATCCCACCACCAGCTTTTAAAATATCAAGGTAGGGAACACCTTCTAATTTCATCTTTAGTTCATGCTCACGACTTCCACCATGTACTAAGTGAGTGTGGGCATCGACCAAACCAGGTGTAACTAGAAATTTATCAGCATCTAAAATAAGCGTATTTTCATCAACCAAGCTTTCATCATATTCACCAGTTCCTACATGGGAAAATTTCCCCTTTGTTACAGCAAACCAACCATTATCAATTGCTCCAACTTCCTTCATTTCACTACCACGTCTTGGACCTCCATCCATTGTAATCAATGTTGAAGTATTATATACTATTAAATCAGCCATTATAATAAACTATTCTCCAAAACCATATCCATATTAAACCCTTCAACTTTCAAGTAGAAACTTGCACAATCAGTAAGTGCCTCCATTGGAAGTGAGCCAATAATCTCGCTACCAATTACATTAACACCATACCTAGCAGCTTCAAATTTAACTGTTTCAAAAACTCTATATATACTTGTTTTTCTATAATCAAGGATATTCATAGAAACTTGTACAATTCCACGCTCTGTTAGTTCCATTGGTCCAGCTTGTACAAAACGAAACCCACCACTACTAAATCTAATTGCCTTAGAAATCGATGCTGCAATATCTACATTATCTGTATCTAAATTAATATTAAAAGCAATAAGTGGAACACGAGCACCCACAGCAGTACATCCAGCGGTCGGATGTTTTTTTGCGTTCCCATAGTCAGGAGCCCAATTTTCTTCTTTAATTTTATCATCAAATCCTTCAAATTCACCTTTTCTTATTGTTGGTAATTTAATACGATCTGGTTTATTAGCCGCTTCTGCATACATATAAATAGGTAAATCATACTTGCTTGCCAATTCTTTTCCAAGTTCATTTGCAACTTCAACACACTCTTCCATTGTAATATTTTTAAGTGGAATAAATGGAATAACATCTGTTGCCCCCATTCTCTTATGTTCTCCTGAATGGTTATTTAAGTCGATTAGTTCTGTAGTTTTTCCAACTAAGTCAATTAACGCACTCTTAATTGCATCAATATCTCCAAGTAAAGTTACAACTGTTCTGTTGTGATCTGGATCTGGCAAATAACTTACTAGTTTAAAACCTTTACGGTCCTTTAATACACTTACAATTTTTTCAACTTTATCTAAATCCCTACCTTCTGAAAAGTTAGGTACACATTGAACTATTCTATTCATAATCTCTCCTTAAAATAATCCGTCGATTTTCCCATCGTCGGAAATTGTCATTCTATTTGCTGCAGGTACTTTTGGTAACCCCGGCATTCTCATTACACTACCAAGGATTGCAACAACAAATCCTGCTCCTGTATTTACAATAAAATCTCTAACAGTTACATCAAAACCACTTGGTGCTCCGATTTTTTTAGCATCGTCACTAAATGAGTATTGTGTCTTTGCAACACAGATTGGAAAATTACCAAACCCACCTTTTTCAATTTTCTCTAATGATTCTTTTGCCTCTTCTGTCAAAATAACGTTTTTTGCACCATATATTTCAGTAGCAATTTTATTCATTTTTGCTTCTAGGCTCATATCTAAATCATATAAATATTTAAAATCGTTTTTCTGTTCACAAATTTCAACAACTGCATTTGCTAAATCAACTGCTCCTTCTCCACCTTTTGCATGAACTTCAGTAAGTATTGCTTTTATTCCCAAATCTGCACACATTTTGGTAAGTAAATCAAATTCTGCCTTAGTGTCAGTTGGAAATGCATTAATTGCAACAACTGGAGTAAGTCCAAATTTCTTTACATTTATAATATGTTTTTCTAAGTTGCAAAAACCAGTTTTAACAGCTTCAAGATTTTCGCTTGCAAGGTCAGTTTTTTCAACACCACCATGCATTTTTAATGCTCTAATCGTAGCCACTAAAACTACAGCAGAAGGTGTTAAATTACCGTATCTACACTTAATGTCTATAAACTTCTCAGCACCCAAATCTGCTCCAAACCCTGCCTCAGTAACAGTATAATCACTTAACTTAAGAGCTGTTTCTGTTGCAATAATTGAATTACATCCATGAGCAATATTTGCAAATGGTCCACCATGAATAACAACTGGAGTGTGTTCAAGAGTTTGTACTAGATTAGGCTTCATAGCATCCTTTAAAAGCAAACAAACTGCGTGTGTTGCTTGGATATCATTTACAGTTATTTTTTCACCTTTTGTTGAATAAGCAATGATAATTCTTCCAACTCGTTTTTTTAAGTCTCCGATATCTGTAGCAAGACATAATATTGCCATTATCTCACTTGCAACAGTAATATCAAATCCATCTTTTCTAGTCATTTGATCATATTTACCATCTATTCCAACAACAACTCTTCTTAACGCACGATCATTTAAATCTACACAGCGCTTCCAAGTAATATTTTCAATATCAACATCTAAATTGTTACCTTGAAAAATATGATTATCTAACATAGTAGCAATTAAATTATTAGCAGAAGTAATAGCATGAAAATCACCCGTAAAGTGAAGATTTATATCTTCCATAGGAACAACTTGTGCTTCTCCACCACCTGCGGCTCCACCTTTAATACCAAAGATTGGGCCAAGACTAGGTTCTCTAAGAGCACTAATTGCACTCTTACCAATCTTATTAAGTCCCATTGACAATCCAATATTAACGGTTGTTTTTCCTTCACCTGCAGGTGTAGGACTAATAGCTGTAACTAAAATCAATTTACCTTTTTTATCTGATTTTATTTTAGAAATATCAATCTTTGCTTTATATTTACCATATAATTCTAAACTATCTTCATTTAACCCTAATTTTTCTCCAACTTTTAAAATATGTTGCATCTCACAACTTTGTGCTATTTCAATATCTGATCTCATTTATTTTCCTCCCTTGATATAATTTTTATTTACAAGATCACTAACTAAATTAGAATCTGACACTACAGGAACTGTAATATATGAGTTCATTTCATCTAGTTCATTATATTCTTCCACAGTAGAAATTGAATTGTCATTACATGCCCAAGCTCTTCTTCCAACACCCATCATTACGTCAAAAGGCATTGCCGCACGCAGAATTTCATCAACTTTATCACTTCCATCAAGAAGCATTCCAAATCCACCATTAATTGATTTCCCAATACCTACTCCTCCACCATTGTGAAGTGCAACTAAACTCATCCCACGAGCAGCGTTTCCTGCATAAACATGAGTAGCCATATCTGCCATAATATTAGATCCATCTTTAATATTAGATGTCTCTCTAAATGGTGAATCAGTTCCACCTGTATCGTGATGATCTCTTCCAAGCATGATTGGACCTACTTCACCTTTTCTCACCAAATCATTAAACTTCAAAGCAATTTTTAATCTACCCAGTGCATCTTGGTATAAAATTCTTGCTTTAGTTCCTACAACTAATTTATTATTCTTTGCTTCTTTTATCCAAATATAATTATCTCGATCTTGGAAACGACGATTTGGATCAATACAACTCATTGCTGCTTGATCTGTAGCATCCAGATCAGCATCACTGCCACTCAAACATACCCATCTAAATGGACCATACCCATAATCAAATAATAATGGTCCTAAAATATCCTCTACATAGCTTGGCCATATAAATCCATCTAAATCATTTTTTCCATTCTTGCATATTTCAACTACTCCAGCATCATATATTGCTTTCATAAAACTATTCCCATAATCAAAGAAATATGTTCCCTTACCAGTAAGTTTTTTAATTATTTCATAGTGTCTAATAAGGCCTTCATTAGTCTTTTTTACAAACTCTTGCTTATTAGTCGCAAGTAAATTGGTTCTTTCCTCAAAACTCGTTCCAGCAGGACAATAACCACCATCATAAACGTTATGACAAGATGTTTGATCACTTAATAAAGGAATTTCAATATCATTTTCAAACGCATACTCTAAAACATCCACAATATTACCATGATAAGCAATTGAAAGTTTTGTCTTGCTATCTAAATTTTCCTTTGCTTTTGCAAAACAATCCGCAAGATCCTTTGCAACGTACGTTACCCAACCTTGAGAGTGTCTTGTTTCAATTCTTGAATAATCAACCTCTGCAATAATACTAACTCCACCAGCAACTTCACAAGCACGACCTTGAGCTCCACTCATACCACCTAGACCACTTGAAACAAATAATACTCCTGCTAAATCATCATTAGCACCAACGCCACAATGTGCTCTTGCTGCATTTAATACAGTTGAATAAGTTCCATGTACAATACCTTGTGGTCCAATATACATCCAGCCTCCAGCCGTCATTTGTCCATAATTAGCAACACCTAATGCTGCAGCACGGTTAAAGTTATCCAAATCATCATAAAGTCCTGTCATCAATCCATTCGTAATCATTACTCGTGGATTCAACTCATGAGATTTATACAAACCAAGTGGATGTCCTGACATTATAACTAAAGTTTGCTTAGAATTCATTTCTTTTAGATACTTTATTATAAGATGATATTGTAGCCAGTTTTGAAACACTTGTCCTGTCTCTCCATATGTTACTAACTCATATGGATAAAGAGCAATGTCAAAGCAAAGATTATTTGCTATCATAACTTGAAAAGCTTTAGCCTCAATAATATTACCTTCATATTCTTCAATACTCTTAGCACTCATATCACCAGTTGGTCTAAATCTATACGCATAAATTCTACCATAAGTAAGTAGTTCATCTAAAAATTCAGGTGCTAGCACTTCATGCCATTTTTGCGGCACATAACGCAAAGCATTCTTTAGTGCAAGTTCTGTTTCTTCTTTTGTTAATGTAAATTCTCTCTTTGGCGCTCTCCTTATCCCTTCTTGAAATTTAGGATAGTCTGGCAATTCATTAAAAATCGCCTCAATTGTAAAAACTTTATTCATAAAAACCCTCCTTTATAATATATAATAATTATATAAGTTTTGACACATCAAATGCATTAATATCAAAAAGGAATAAATAAGATACATTTGTGAATAATGAACAATCATTTGATGAATACATCTATTTATTAGATTTACTCTAAAATTATTTTTACTTTACCAATCAACTATTATCTATAAGATACTAGTATCATATAGATAATAATAAATATTAGTAAAATTACAGCAAAAAAGATACAAATTATACTTTTAATTTGTATTTCAAACAAAAACTACCTAATAATAAAAAAACTCTAAAATTAGAAGTTTTTTATATTGAATCTATTCCCAATCTAAAATGATTTTCCCACTATTTCCACTCGCCATAATTTCAAATGCCTCTTGAAAGTCATCCACTTTAAATCTATGTGTAACTATTGGGTTAATATCTAAACCAGATTGTAAAAGTGCGCTCATTTTAAACCAAGTACGATACATTTCTCTACCATAAATTCCTTTTATGAATAAACCTTTAAAAACAACTTTATTCCAGTCAATAGTTGCATCCTTTGGTAAAATTGCAAGCAACGAAATTTTACCTCCATTGGCCATATTATCAAGCATATCGTTAAATGCAATCTTTGACCCACTCATCTCAAGACCAACCCCAAATCCATTTTTTATTCCAATTTCACAACATATATCAGTTAAAGAAACATTACTCGTATTATATGCATATTTAAGTCCCATTTTTTTAGCAAGATTAAGGCGATAATCATTTATATCTGTAATTACAACTTTTCTTGCCCCTGCTTTTTTTGCTACAGCAGCTGCCATTATACCAATCGGCCCTGCCCCAGTAACCAAAACATCTTCTCCAACTAGATCATATGATAAAGCAGTATGTACAGCATTTCCTAGGGGATCAAAAACTGAAAACAGTTCCTCATTGATTTCAGGATCACAATGCCATACATTTGAAGATGGAATAACTAAGTACTCAGCAAATGCTCCATCACGATTAACACCAACGCCATAAGTATTAGGGCATAAATGTTGCTGCTCATTTAAACAATGGTGGCATTCCCCGCATACAATATGTCCCTCGCCAGAAACAATATCTCCTTTTTTTACATTGCTAACATTCTTACCAAAATCAACAATTTTCCCCACATATTCATGACCAATTGTCATAGGAGTTTTAATCGTATTTTGAGCCCAGTCATCCCAATTATAAATATGGATATCTGTTCCACAAATAGAAGTTTTCTTTATTTTAATCAATACTTCATTATCACCAAATTCAGGCATATTTACATCTTCCATCCAAATTCCTTTTTCTGGATATTTTTTTACTAGTGCTTTCATAAAAACTCTCCTTTTCAATTTCTAATTTATATATTAATTGTAACATTTAGAATAGATTTTGTCATTAAAAAAGAACTAGTATTAACTAATTCTATAGTTATTTTTTAATATAATAATTAATGTTATCTAAAACTTGAGTTTTTCCCAACAACCAAATGTTTTCAGCAAGTTCAACTCCATGCATTAAATGAGTAGCACTTATTCTAAGTGGCATAAAAAGTGATTTTCCTTTAGCTCCAGTAATAAACTTAGTTTTATTAATAACATCCTTAATATTATCTATTGTCCACTCGTCAACTAATGTTATCTGCTTTTTAAATTCACAAATAGTATTTTCAATACCCTCTTTTTCCATAAATTCTATTGCATCTTTTTCTAAAGTTGGTTCTTTTAGAAAGCCTTCCAATAGTTCAATAATTTGATCTCCATAATTTAATTGTTTTTTATATAAATTAACCATCACCTTTTGTTCTTCTAAACTATATTCATCTAATTTACTACCTATAAACTTCATGACAAATTGATAATAAGCATCATCATCTAATTCATTGATATACTTACTATTTATCCACTTTAATTTTTCAATATCAAAAACAGATGGTGCCTTACTAATTCTCTCGATACTAAACTTTTTTGTAAGTTCTTCCAAATTAAAAATTTCAATATTATCCTCTGGACTCCATCCTAATAGTGCTAAATAGTTAATAATAGCCTCAGGCAAAAAACCACGTTTGCTTAAATCATTATAACTAGCATCGTTATTACGCTTAGACAACTTCTTACCATCTATATTAACAATTGATGGCAAATGTACATAAATTGGTTGTTCCCATCCAAAAGCATCGTAAAGTCTACAATACTTTGGAGTAGAAGTTAAATATTCATTACCACGAACAACATGAGTAATTTTCATTAAATAATCATCTATAACATTTGCAAAATTATATGTAGGATAGCCATCACCTTTTATCAGAATTTGATCTTCTAATTCTTCATTATCAAATGATATTTTTCCATACACTAAATCATTATAAACTGTCTTCCCAGTAGTTGGCATTGCCTGTCTTATAACATATTTTTCACTATTCTTTAACTTTTCATTAATCTCTATTTGACTCAAGTTCTTACAGTGACCATCATATCTAAATGCTCTTTTGCTTATTTTTGCAGTCTTTCTTAAATTATCTAAACGTTCCTCACTACAAAAACAATAATAAGCCTGATTTTCATCCACAAGTTGCTTAGCATACTTTTCGTAATTACCACGCTCGCTTTGTATATACGGACCGTATTCGCCACCAATATCTGGACCTTCATCATGAATTAGACCAGTTGCTTTTAAAGTGGCAAAAATCACATTAACGGCATCCTCAACATATCGTTCTCTATCCGTATCCTCAACTCTTAAAACAAAAGTTCCATTGCTAATTTTTGCAATAAGATATGTATATAATGCACTTCTTAAATTACCAACATGCATATACCCTGTAGGACTCGGCGCAAATCTCGTTCTTGTTTCATTCATTATATCACTCCTATACATTATAATTTTAACATAAAACAAGTAAATAATGAAGTTTTTTCACAGTTTATCTTTCACAATTTTATTTTTATAACATATTCAAATAAAAGTTTGAAAAAAATTAGAATTGATAGTATAATATATTATGGAGAGGTGATAAAATGGCAATTAAAGTAGCAATTAACGGTTTTGGAAGAATAGGTAGACTTGCATATAGAGTTATGCATGAAAGTAACGAGTTTGAAGTTGTTGCAATTAATGATTTAACTGATGCATCAACACTTGCACATCTGCTATCTTACGATAGTGCTCAGGGACGATTTATTCCCGAAAAAATCTCGTCTGATAATGACAAAATTATTGTTGACGGTAAAAGTATTCAAATTTATGCAAAAAAAGATCCTGAAGATTTACCATGGAAAGACCTTAATATTGATTTAGTTCTTGAATGTACTGGTTTCTTCACTAGTGAAGAAAAAGCATCAAAACATTTAAAAGCCGGAGCTAAAAAAGTTTTAATTTCAGCACCAGCAACAGGTAACATTAAGAATATTGTTTACAGCGTAAACGAAAATTCGTTAACATCGAGTGATAACATTGTCTCTGGAGCTAGTTGTACAACAAACTGTCTAGCACCTATGGCTAATGTATTACACAATGAATATGGAATTGAAAGTGGATTTATGACAACTATTCATGCATACACAAATGATCAAAATACTTTAGATGCACCACACTCAAAAGATTTAAGAAGAGCACGTGCTGCAGCTGCAAACATTGTACCAAATACTACTGGTGCTGCAAAAGCAATTGGGCTTGTTATACCTGAGTTAAAAGGAGTCCTTGATGGCGCTGCACAACGTGTACCTGTGATTACTGGTTCTTTGACTGAACTTGTTTCTGTTGTTAACAAAGACACTTCTGCAAAAGAAGTAAATGAAGCAATGAAATCTGCTGCAAATGAGTCATATGGTTACACAGAGGTACCATTAGTATCAAGCGATATTATAGGAATAAGATTTGGATCATTATTTGATGCAACACAAACAAAAGTTACTAATCTTGGTAACGGAAAATCCCTTGTAAAAACTGTTTCATGGTATGATAATGAAATGAGTTATACAGCTCAATTAATTAGAACAGCCAAGCACATAATAAAATTATAGTAGATTAATATTAAACATCTCAAGAATAATATCTTGAGATGTTTTTATTTATATTGATTATAATTTTCTTATCAGTTCTATTCGAGCATGATTTCCATCAATTTCAACATTTAAATCATCAATACACATACCGATTAAGTTTAACTCTCCACTGCAATCATTTTCACCAAGAAGCTCCCATCCATACTCTTCCATCGATTCATCTCTTTCTTGGCTTAGCGTTTCCTCTAACATATCAATAAGCTTACTACAGATAAAATCAAAGTTAAATATTAAATGCACTTCCTCTTCTGATTTTTTTATACTAATATCAATATTATTGCAATTTTTCTTTAGTAAGTATGTAGTCAACTCATCAATAATCTTTCCAATTTTTTTATCAAAGTGATTCATTATTTACCCTCTTTTTCTAAAATATTTTTTTAAATTAATTGTATCTAATATGCTACCCATAATAGCAGCAACAAACCCTGATGCAAAACCATTATTATATAAATTCATTCCTCCTTGCCAATCAGAACTACTAGTAACAATACTATAATGTAACCCTCCAGCAACCATACCAGCAACAAATCCAAAATCACCTGCTATTGGTGCAAGTGTTGTAGAAAACAACGCTGCCACAAGTATATCATTATTGAATCCATTATTTACTAAGTGTCCAACAATCAAAACTCCTATCATAATAGGAATAATATTTTTAGGATGTTTCCCAAAAGCACCAAAACCAATAATAGTAGAAGTTGCACCAAAAACCACGCCACTAGTAGGTACTCTTGTAATTAAAATTACTACAAGTGCAATTAATCCAATACTACCAATATTAATATATGTGAGTGCTCTACCAAATATCATTGTAAAATCAGTTACTGCTCTTCCACTCATTGACAATAATTTCTTATACGATTTTTTATTATCTTTAGTAACAAGCCCAATAATTAAATACATTAATGATATAACTAATATTATCATATTTAGTTCAAATGCATAATTAGATTCATAAACTGATTTAGAGTAACTTTCAATATTGAAAGTCTTTAAAACACCATATATTATAATCGCACATATCCCACCAGCAAACCCAGTATTATACAAAGAATATCCATTATGAAATCTAATAACATGAGCAGAAAATGTCGGAATTACAAACCCATAAATTATACCCAGAATTACCCCTAAAATGCACATCCAGTAACTACGATCAAAACCAAATGAAACAATTGGAGAAAGACCTGTAGCAAACATTGAAATAACAACGTATTTTGAAAAATTTTCATTTTCATACTTTGAAAATAAGTATGTACCAATATAAATAGGTAAAATATTTAAAATATTTTTTCCAAAGAATGCAAATCCAAACACAGTAAAAATCGCAGCAAAAGAAACTCCTCTCATTTTAACTTTATAGATTTTTAATAATATTAAATTAAATATAAGTATCAACATCACATTTAAAATAGTAGCACTAAAACCTGCAATCGTTAAATAATCTGTAACCAAAATACTAGTACTTGTAATAATTGTTATAAACCCTAATAATACATCTTCATCAAATCTAACAATTCCATAAATAAAGAAACAAAATAGTATTATAACAACATAATTTAATCCTAAAAATCCGAAATCTTCACTATTTTTTTTCATAATCAACCCTTTTCATTAACAATGTATTTTTCAAACTCATGATAAGTTAAACTCTCATCTAAATTATCCTTATCCTTATAAAATATGATATTTACATTATATCTTGCAGAATCTGAACTTGAAGCATTTTCAAGTTCTGCAAACTTTTCACCTGCCTTGAGTTTATCTCCCTCATTAACAACAATATTTTTAATATTAAAATATATTATTTTTTCTTTACTTTTACAATTTATTTCTACCCTTCCATTATTTATCTTATTTACTTTACCACTGCAAATAGAAAATAAATTATTATGTTTAATATTAAAAATATAGATAATATTTTCATCATTTTTTATATAAGCTGATTGTATACCTCCCTCAACAGGTAAGCTATAACCATTAATTAACTTATCATTAATAATCTTATCTTCCCCATTTTCACAACTTGTAAATAATAAAGTAAAGATGAATAGTATTCTAAATATCTTCATATTTGCTCCCTACGCCAATTTTATAAATAGCTTCACTAACAAATAAAGCAACTGATTTATTAAATGGTGACGGAATAATATAATCAGGTGTTAACTCATTTTCATTAATAATATTGGCAATCGCATAAGCTGCAGCGATTTTCATTTCTTCAGAAATTGCTTTTACTCTTGCATCTAGCGCACCTCTAAAAATCCCAGGAAAAGCAAGAACATTATTAACTTGGTTAGGATAATCACTTCTTCCCGTACCTACAACTAACGCTCCCGCTTTTTTTGCATCTTCTGGAAAAATTTCTGGAATTGGATTGGCCAGTGCAAAAACTATCGAATTTTTACTCATTCTAGCCACCATTGTTTTATTAACAATATTAGGGGCACTAACCCCAATAAAAATATCAGCATCATTAAATAAGCTTGTAAAATCATCGTGACCTGACATAATCTTTCCAGTATAATACGCCTTTTTTACATATTCATCATTACTGTAAATTGTATTGTCATTAACAACACCTAACTTATTATAGGCGTATATCTGAGTAACACCCAAGTCAGATAATAAATTGATTATTGATAATCCAGCAGCACCAGTCCCAGAAACAACAACTTTACACTTTTTTAAATCTCTTGATGTCAATCTACAACTATTAATTATGCCTGCTAGACACACTATAGCTGTCCCGTGTTGATCGTCATGAAAAACAGGAATATCTAACTCTTTTTTTAATCTATTTTCAATTTCAAAACATCTAGGGGCACTAATATCTTCTAAATTAATACCTCCAATACTAGGTGCAATCAATTTACAAGCCTCAACGATAATTTCACTATCCTGAGTATCTAAGCAAATGGGAATAGCGTTTACATCAGCAAATTCCTTAAAAAGAACTGCTTTCCCTTCCATTACTGGCAAACTCGCATAACTTCCAATATTTCCTAACCCAAGCACAGCACTACCATCACTAACAACAGCAATTAAATTCCCTTTTGACGTTAAGTTATAAATTTCATCTCTATTTTCTTTGATTGCAAGACACGGACCAGCAACTCCTGGAGAATAAGCAAGTGATAGATCACTCTTGTTATTAATTTTAACCATAGAATTAACTTCAATTTTCCCTTTATTATCTCGATGCATCTTTATTGATTTTTCATATATATCTTTCATAACTTACCTCGCAAATATATCATTACCATTAATATCAATAGCAACAATCAATGGCATATTTTTTACCTCAAGCTTTCTAACAGCCTCTGCTTGTAAATCTTCATAACAAATCATTTCTTGAGAAACAACACAATCAGCAGTAATAGCAGCAGCTCCACCAATACCAGCTAAATAAATAGCCCCATGCTGTTTCATTGAATCAGTAACTTCTTTACTTCTTTTCCCCTTACCTATCATACCACGTAACCCTTTTTCAATCAATAACGGTGAATAAGCATCCATTCTATATGATGTGGTTGGACCACAAGAACCTATTATTTGACCTGGCTTAGTGGGTGTAGGCCCTACATAATAAATTACCGACCCTTTAATATCAAATGGCAACTCTTTACCTTCGTTTATTAAATCTATAAATCTTGCGTGTGCAGCATCTCTTGCTGTATAAATTATCCCACTTAATAAAATAAAATCACCCATTTTTAAATCCTTAATTTTATCATATGTAAGCGGAGTAGACAAATGTTTTTCCATTATATTATCACCTCTTTTTCACGAGAACTATGGCAATTTAAATTAACAGCCACTGGAAGAGAAGCAAAATGAGTAGGATATGTATTTATTTTAACACTAAGCGCAGTAGTGTCTCCACCAAACCCCATTGGACCTACACCTAATTCATTGATATCTTTCAGTAAACTATCTTCCAAATCTTTAATCATTGGATCTTGACTCGAATCATTAATATCTCTAAATAAAGCTTCTTTAGCAAGTAAGCAACTCTTCTCAAGATTTCCGCCAATTCCAATTCCAACAATAACTGGAGGACACGGATTCCCACTAGCATTAAAAATAGTATCTAAAACAAATTGTTTGATTCCTGCAACACCATCAGATGGTTTAAGCATTTTAAGGGCACTCATATTCTCAGCACCTCCGCCTTTACTAGCAATTTTTAATTTAAGTTTATCTCCATTAACTAACTTAACATGAATAACTGCTGGTGTATTATCATTTGTGTTAACTCTATTGATTGGATGTTTTACGATACTCTTTCTAAGGTATCCATCAACATACCCTCGCCTAACACCCTCATTGATAGCATCATATAAATCTCCCTCAAAACTAACATCATAGCCAACTTCAGCAAAAACAATGACCATTCCTGTATCTTGACATAAAATACGATCATGTTTTTTGGCAACTTCAGCATTCATTAAGATAGTATCTAAAGTCTTTCTTGCGAGTTCACTTGATTCATTGTCTTTTGAATGTTGTAAAATCTTTTCTAAGTCTGTATCAATATATCTATTTATATCAATACATGCGTTTCTAACTGCTTCGATTATACTTTCATCCCTTATTTTTCTCATAATATCACCTCTTACATATCTATTATAACATTATAAAATAAAATTTTAATACAAATACTATATAAATCTAAGAAAAAGTGGTAAAATAGTAATATAAGAAAAGGGAGAGTGAAATTATGCAATTATCAAAACCTAAATTAACTGTAGACTTTATAAAAACGTTTGATAAAAAAATTTATAATACATCTATAGACATTACAGATGTTGATTTAAAAACATTTATCATAGAAGAAAACAGAGAAGATGTAAAAGTTATTTATGAAGGGTTTAAAGATTTAGTATCAAATGTAAAATTTGATATTGTAGATGGCAACCTTCATATAAAAGTTGAAAGTAGAGAAAAGACTGGAATTAGTTCTGCTACTAAATTATATTCTGTATTTACTATGGAAAATAAATTAAGCATCTATTTACCAACTCATTTTAAAAGTTACTTAGTTGAAGGAAATAATGCGAACGTAAGAATTAATAACTTGACTATTGACAATTTAAATGTTGAGATTACGCACGGTAGCGTTAAAGTAAAATATTGTGATGTAAAAGAGAATGTTAAAATCAATAGTGATAACGCTTTTGTTAGTTTAAAAGCAATTGAAGCAAATGAAGTTACTCTTAACACTATTAATGGCGTTTCAAGACTTAGAAATATCAGAACACATAGTAATATGTCATTAACAACTGATAATGGTATTATTAATGCCAAAGATATTAACAGTAATAATACAATTAGTGCAATTACAAACGCTGGTAGTGTAGAATTCGATGACGTTTATGCAAAAGCAGTTAACATTAAAACTGATACTGGAATTGTTAATTACTTTAATGGTAACTTTAATAGACAATTTGAAACAAATATTGAATCAAAACACGGAGTAGTAAGAACAAATGTTAATAGAGATGAAATTCATTAAGTACTAGGTTTCCTAGTACTTTTTAAATCAAAAGATTTCATTACTAAAACGAGGTGAAAAGTGAAAATTAATTTACAAAATATAAAACAAATAGTGAATGAAAATGAATTGACGATTATGACTAATAAGGCTAATGATATGCTTAATCTACTTAAAACTAAAAATGGAGTTGGCAATGACTTTCTAGGTTGGATTGACTTGCCAAAAAACTATAAAAACGCGGAATTTAGCAAGATTATTGAGACTGCTAAAAAAATACAAGATGAAAGTGATGTACTAGTAGTAATTGGAATTGGTGGATCATATCTTGGTGCAAAAGCAATTATCGACATTTATAAAAATGAGTTTGTCAAACCATCATGTGAAATAGTTTATGCTGGTAATAATATGTCATCTGACTATCTTGCAAATTTGATTGATTACCTACAAGATAAAGATTTTTCAATTAATGTCATTTCAAAATCAGGTACAACAACAGAACCCGCAATTGCATTTAGAGTCTTAAAAAAAGTCCTAGAAACTAAATATAAAGAAAATGCAGCAACAAGAATATACGCTACAACTGATAAAAATAAAGGTGCACTTAAAACACAAGCAATTGCAAATAACTATACTACATTTGATATTGATGATGAAATAGGAGGACGTTTTAGTGTACTCAGTGCTGTTGGATTACTTCCCATCTGTGTAGCAGGAATTGATATTGAAAAATTAATGAGCGGAGCAAATGTTGCATACAAAGAACAATTATTAGCCAATAGTTGCGCTATAAAATATGCTGCCACTAGAAATTGTTTATATAACAAAGGTTACTTTATTGAAATCTTGGCATCATATGATCCTAAGCTAGCAAGTTTAACTGAATGGTGGAAGCAACTATTTGGAGAAAGCGAAGGTAAAGATCAAAAAGGTATTTTCCCTGCTAGTGTAACCTATTCAACTGATTTACATTCACTAGGACAATATGTGCAAGATGGAAAAAGAAATATTTTTGAGACCGTTTTTAAAATCGCTACAATTAGTGACAGAATCACAATCGATACACATAAAGAAAACAATGATGGCCTAAATTACTTAGCTGGTAAATCTATAGATGAAATTAACAATACTGCTTTAGATGCAACCGTGATGGCACATGTAGAAGGGAACGTTCCTAATATTATATTAGAACTACCCAATCTAAATTCTTATGAAATTGGTTACTTAATTTACTTTTTTGAAGTTAGTTGTGCAATAAGCGGTTATTTATTAGGAGTAAACCCGTTTGACCAACCAGGAGTTGAAAACTATAAAAAGAACATGTTTACTCTTCTTAATAAACCAGGTTATGAAAATCTGAAATAAAATTTATACATATATAAATATACTAATTTATTGAAATTACATCTATTAAGTGATACAATTAAAGTGTCTTTGAGAATGGTGAAACTCCATACCGGCGGTAAAGCCCGCAAGCGAAAGCAGATCTCGATTGAGAGCCGACAGTTAAAGTCTGGATGGGAAAAGATACATACTTTTTTGTGTGAATTTTTATCCCTCCAAAATCTAAGACTAGATTATAGGAGGTTTTTTATGAACAAAACAAAAACATTAACATTTATCGCATTGCTAAGTGCTTTAGCAATAGTATTTACAATGATTGAAATCACTTATCCATTTGCACCTTGGCTTAAATTTGATCTAAGTGAAATCGCTATATTATTTGCAACTAATTTACTAGGTTTAATCCCTGCCATTATAACCAGTTGTGTAAAAGCATTTCTACAGTTATTTACAGGTGACTCAACACCTTACAACATTGGTGAAATAACAGCACTTATAGCATCTATGACATTTGCAATATCATTTTATATAACAAGAAAAAAAAGTTTGTTAAGCAGAATGATAATAGTAGCAACATCATTTACAGTTGTAATGATAACACTTAACTTCTTCTTAATCACACCAATTTTTTTTACAGGAAGTCTAAATTTTCAAGATGTAATAAAAACAGGAATGGAAGTTGAAATATTTAACATCAGTGTAAAAGTGATTGATACCGCAAGTTACCTAAAAATGATTATATTAATTTATTTACCGTTTAATTTAATTAAAAGTAGTTTAATATGCATAATTTACTCATTTATACAAAAACCTATACATAAAGCATTTGAATTAATTGTTAACACAAATATAGCTAATTAATAATAAAATATCTAAACAGTACGTTTAGATATTTTTATATACATGTAAATATATTTAAACATCAGTTTTACATATATTTATAATACTTAATGATATATTTACCACTTCGATTACTAATATCAATTTCATTAATAATAGCTTTACCCATACCACGAATATTTATATTATCTCCAATAACAATAGCACAAGTATACTTGTTTTTAATTTCACCATTTAAATATAACTTATCATGTTTAATAATATTCTTAGCTTTATTTCTATTTATACAAAATAATTTCGAAACAACATTATCAAGTCTCAGACTACTACAATAAGCTCTATCAACATTTTTAGTTTTATCAACTTTGAAGTTCTCAACCACTTCAATAATAACAGTTTTTTTATTTATAACACTAACCTCATTGATAATAAACTCATAAATCTCCAAAGCAACAATAACAATAAAATCTTTACCAAAAGAAAAAATATCTCCAAATAATCTCTCATCAATACCCATATTCAAAAAATACCATTTTATAGTAGAATGTTTTAAATTATAAAATTTATTATTATAACTAACTTTTAAACATACACATTTATTTTTTACACTTCTATTATCATCTATTGTAATTAAGGCCCTTTTTTTTATTGCGTCTTCATATCCACCAAATAAATTTACTTTAAATTTATTACCACAAACAAATAACAATTCTTCCTGTTCTCTTTTGGATAAAAACTTTGTTAAATATAATTCGTGTTCATAAATATTATTAATAACATCCTTAATATAATTACTTATTTCCATTTATTACCTTTTCTTGTTTCTTTATAGTCTTTTGAAACTTTTTATTATCTTTTAATTTGCTTTCTATATAATTATAAGCACTAACCTCATTTTGATTAATCAATCTTAATATTGAACAATATTCATTAAAACATTTAGATAGATATTTTATAGCATTATCTCCAATGATAACTTCTAATCTTGTTTTATGATTATTATATTTAAACTTTATAATTTTAAGAAATCTTATTTTATTAATGTTTAAAACATGAGTCCCTCCACACATATTTTTTTCCAAATCTTCAATACAAACCACTCTAATAGTACTCATATTGATATCTTGGTCTGATATGTGTAAATCAATATCTTGGTCTTTATTATATGGTCTAGTCAAAACTCTTCTA
Source organism: Bacilli bacterium (assembly GCA_047975285.1). Lineage (GTDB taxonomy): Bacteria > Bacillota_I > Bacilli_A > JBKEDG01 > JBKEDG01 > JBKEDG01. Next base: position 81,083 of record JBKEDG010000061.1, read on the forward strand.
CCTTCAAAAATCAAATCATTAATCTCGTTTTCACAACAATCAATTTCTTCTCTAGTAATTTTGGAAGTAACATCTATTGAAAAACAATTATCTTTCATCACAAATGATTCAGTATTAAATCCATTCTTTTCAAAAATTGCACTAAGCAAATGTTGACTAGTATGCAATTTAGAATTATTATATCTTCTATTCAAATCTAAAATACAATGTACCGTCCCACTCAACATTTTATCAACTTCATGTATTATAATATTGTTTTTTTTAAACACATATAGAACATTAGCATCATCAATAGTTCCCATATCACATAATTGTCCACCACTTTTTGGATAAAAAACTGTCTTAGATAAAATGACGAATATCTTATTATCTTTTTCATAACACTCTAACACTTCAGTTTTTAATGAAGTGTTTTGATAGTCTAGCATAATAATCACCTCTTTTTTATTATATCAAAACAATTAATAAAAATCAAAAAAAGGCACATATAATGCCCTTTCAAACTGACTATAAATCTTTATATTTTTTATTTGAAGCCAGTAATAATGCTGCACCAATTATTCCAACAATACCCGCAACAAATCCTAAAAATGAACTCAAAATAACTACAAGTATTCCAGAAATAATAAGTAATATTTTTCCAGCATTACTAGCTACATCATCTTTGATAATCAATACAATTGCTAAAACAACCATAACTGCAGATCCTACTCTTATTACAATATCCACACTAGAAGAACTTCCAGAACCAGTAACTTCAACTGCTTCAGACACAACCGCTCCTAGAGTAAGTAGTGGTGCAATTAGTAAGAATATTGAGAATACCAAACTATATATAGCAGTAAACAAATTTAATTTTTTCATTAACTATCTCCCTCCTATTTATCATATATGTAATAATTCCAATTAAGTTCCTTATTACCTATAATAGTATACACTATGTTATTACTATTCGCAACTGTTTATTACAAATTTGTAAAATTTTTTCCCTCAAAATCAGATAGAAACCAGACCAAAAGCATGAATTATACCTGTTAAAACAATCAATTTTTTTCAAAACTAATCTCCTCCCTAATATTATCATTAAAATTGATAACACCAAATAAAATATTTACTATTATATTATATCAATCATCAGCAAATATTTCTTATGCCATTAGCATAAATTTTTTAAAGTTCGTTTATATTTGTACTATTATTTAAATATTTTCAAAATTTCCCTTTTTAACTCTTTTGGATAATATATATATGTAACTTCATCATCACTATTGTATTTAGAAATAAGTTCACTTACATCTTCCAATTCATAAACTTTTTCTCCATCACAAACATATATAGCATCTTCTCCTCTATACAAATTAGTTTTTAGATAATCACAGACTAAGAAATATTTTTCATCATAATTATGTCTATTTAAAATATGCACAGCTTTTTTATGAATTTTATCAAAGTCACTTTTTTTATTAATAATTTTATACTCCAACAAATTACGATTTATAAACATCAGACTTAACTTTGAAATAATTGGATCTCATTCATTACTGAGTAATTTCACATAATGACTAATTGTAGCATCATCTAACATGTAAAAATTCTCAAGAGATATTTTACCATCTAAACAATTAAATAGATGATAGTTTTCAATAAATTCAAATCCATCTTGATACAAATATTTATATCTCAAAATAATTTTTTGCAAAATTATCTCGTAACTTCTTGCAACAGGATGAAAATATAACTTATCGTACATACAAGTTCTAGATAATAAATAAATTTCCAATTCTTTTATTGAATTCTTTTTAAAACAAACCTTATTATCAACAACACTAGCAATTCTAAATAATCTTTCAAAATCAGTAATCCCATATACAACACCCGTATTATAAGAATCTCTAATTAAATAGTCTAGTCTATCAGCGTCGATTTGACTACTAATTAGAGATGTAATTATCGGATTTTTATACTTATGAGTTAAGACACTGCAAATATCATTTATTAAAGTCTCATCATGATTTCTTAAAATATTATTTACTTGTGTGTTTTCTTTAATTATTCTTATTGTCATATTTTCGTGCGAAACTTCGCTTATACTTTCAAATGCATGTGACAATGGTCCATGACCCAAATCATGGAGTAGTGCGCTACATAACATTAGAGTTTTTTCATATTCACTTAAAACTAACCCCTCAATTGATATCATCATTCTTCTTGTTATCTCATAAACACCTAAACTATGTGTAAATCTAGAGTGTTCTGCAGTATGGAATACCATACTAACTCCACCTAAATGTTTAATTCTTCTCAACCTTTGAAACTCAGGAGTATTAATAAGTTCCCAAATCAATTGCTTATTGACTTTCACATAACCAAGTACACTATCTTTAAAAACTTTTTCCTCATCTAACATTCCATACCTCGTATAAATTCATTTACTTTCTTTAAAAGGTCTTGAGTATCATCACCTAATATAAATGTTTCATTGACTGCAACAAACGGTTTTAAACTACCTGGACCACAATAAGAATGACATCTCACATCAAATTTTGCCTCTGGATATTTTAATCTTAAATCATTAATAATGGTCTTATAATCTACAGTCTTACACTTGCTACATATAGAAAAATTAATTTCCATTATAATGATTGTACAGCCGTAATAACTGCTAATTTGTAGATTTCATCAACATTACAACCTCTGCTCAGATCGTTAACAGGCGCATTAAGCCCTATTAATAATGGCCCAACTGCTTCAAATCCACCTAAACGTTGTGCAATTTTATAACTTATATTACCTGACTCTAAACTAGGAAATATAAAAGTATTTGCATGGCCTGCAACTTTGCTATTAGGAGCTTTTATTTTCCCTACACTCTCAACAAATGCAGCGTCAAATTGTAATTCCCCATCATATTCAAAATCAGGATTCAACTCATCTAGTATTTTTTTAGCATCACTCACCTTTGTAACTTCTTCACCACTAGCACTTCCCATACTAGAAAAACTTAATAACGCTACTTTAGGATCAATATCAAAAACTCGAGCCATATATGCACATCCTACAGCAGTAGCAGCAATATCTTCAGAGGTAGGAGCAATGTTAATTGCACAGTCTCCCATTATATACTTTTCATTTTCTTTAACAAGTACGAAAGCACTAGATACTTTTTTAACACCAGACTTTGTTTTAATTATTTGTAAACTTGGTTTAACAGTATCACCAGTTGAATAAGTAGCTCCTCCAACTAAGCCCGCAACAATTCCCATTTTTACAAGCATTGTAGCAAAATAATTGCTCTTATTTAACCATTCTATAACTTCCTCTTTAGTATTTTTACCTAAACGTAACTCAACAAGTGTATCAATCATTTCTGTTTTATCATATATATCCATATCAATAATTTCTATATCGTTAAAATCTCCATTAAATTCCTTAGCGATTTCATTTATTTTTTCTCTATTACCTATAATTATAGGTGTAAGCACTTTATCATTATGTAATTTATAACACGCCTCTAAAACTCTTTTATCTTCTCCCTCTGGAAAAACAATTTTTATATTCTTTCCTACTATTTTACTCTTCATTAATTCAAACATTAGTTATCCTCCTCAATATATTTTTTTGCAAGTTCAACATATGATAGTGTATTTCCCAAAAATGGTTTCCGTGCATCTTCATCTAATTCTTTAACAATTTTCATAGGATTTCCAACAGCTAAATGATTCTTAGGAACCACTTTACCTGGCGGAACAACACATCCAGCACCAACTACTGCACCTTCTTCTATTTCACATCCATCAAGTAATATTGCACCCATGCCAATCAGACAATAATTACCTACAATAGCACCATGAACTATTGCATTATGTCCTATCGTTACACATTCACCTATTATAGTAGGTAAATTGTAGTTGGTATGAATTACACTTGATTCTTGAATATTACTGTTCCTTCCGACCCTAATATAATCCATATCAGCTCGGAGCGTCGCATATGGCCATATACTTACTCCATCTCCTATTACTACATCCCCAATTAGTGTAGAATTATCAAATATTAAACAATCATTACCAATCTTTGGCTGTTTTTTATCAAAATTTATAATCATGAAATCACTCCCATCTATATTATATCAAAGTATTTATAAATTATAAACTATTTAAATTAATTTTAAATTCTATTGCAAAATGAAACTGCATGATTATTCACGCAGTTCCACTCATTTACTTTTTATTTCGATAATTTCTATATGGTATCAATCCTAATAATAACATAATACTTGTAATCACTATTTGATTATTTAATCCTGTTTTAACTAAATTGTCTACAATCGTTGCTTTTATTTCTAGCGTTCCTTCTCCTGTTTTGCTTGCAAACACTACTGGATACACTCCCGCTTTCTTATTTACTTTACTTGTATCTATTTTTAAATCTTCCGCTTCGTCTAAACTTATTTGCTTCCCTGTTAAATCATATATCTCTAACCCTGTTACTTTTTCAATATTCTTTTCTGTTAAATCATATTCACTTAAATACATTGTAAAGTCGCTTGCTTTTACTAAATAATTTCCCACTCTTGCAATACTTCCATCATTTATATACATCCCTTTTTCTACTATTACTGTGTTCCCTAATAAATCTGTAACACTATACTCGACTGTATATACCACTCCTGTCAATAATTCACTTAACTTTGGATATGTAATCTTAACTTCGGATGTTAAATCTCCATCTTCTTTATCACTTACTGTAAAATCACTTATTAATCTCAAGTAATTTTCCTCTGTCATATCAGTTTCACTTAGTTCTATAACATCATTATTGAAATTAAACTCTGGTAAATTATCTACTTTTGCTTCTATAGTTTTAGATACATCAATTGATCTTAACTTTGTACTTGCTACTTCAAATGTAACATTAGATGATAAGCCTTCTTCCTTATCCCATGTTCCATAATCAATATTTACTTCACTTAGATCATCTACTTTAACTACATTATCTAGATTTTTAATACTATATAATTCTACTTCTGCTAGATTTAAAATCTCTTTACGTTCACTTGTCCAGTTATTATATCCTATTATAAAATCTTCCGCTTTTAATAAGTATTTATCTCCTACAGTATAAGTTCCATCATTTACTAGTACTACTCTTGTTGCGCTTACACTATTTTCATCAGTATCTACCGCTGTATATGTTATTGTATATACTCCTGCTTCTGTATCTTTTTTGATTTCTTTGTCTTGTGTAAATGTTATTGTTTCATCTTCACTGTCACTTACACTTACTCCACTTGTTACATCGTATCCTTCACCCTCAGTTACTTCTATAAATGTTGGATCAATTGTAAGTACTGGTTTACTTCCTGTTTCTACTGTTGCAGTAATATCTTTATTTACATCTTCTCCTACTGCTACATTGATCCCATATGTTCCTTCTTCATCAGTATACACTGGATCTTTATATGTTAGTGTAACTGTCTCACTTGACTCAACTCCACTTAACTTATCATACACTTGTACTTTACCTAAATCTTTTACTTGAGTATCTTTGTTTGCAGTATCTACTTCACCAATTCTTAACTTAAAGTCTTCTGCTTTTAATAAGTATTTATCTCCTACAGTATAAGTTCCATCATTTACTAGTACTACTCTTGTTGCACTTACACTATTTTCATCAGTATCTACTGCTGTATACGTTATTATATATACTCCTGCTTCTGTATCTTTTGTTATATCCATATTTGCTGAAGCAGGGATGGCTCCATCTTCTAAATCAGTTGCAACAACTCCCGTTGTCTCGATATAATCGTTTCCTAATTCTACCTCATCAAATTTCGTATTTACAGATATTTCAGGCTTTCCACCAAGTAAAACTGAAGCTTTAAAATCCTTCTGTGTAGTTGGATCCTCGACAACTTTTACTCTCATATTATAGTCACCAGCTTCATCTGTATATCCACCTGTTTGAATATCTAATGTTACATCATTAGTAACATTCTCGCCAGTAGCAGCATCATATACTACAATTCCTGCTTTTGAAGCTATTGCTGAAGGAGTTTGATCCACTTCACTTACTCTTATTTTAAAGTCATTTGCTTCTATAATGTATTTATTACCTACTCTATACCTTCCATCATTCATAACAACTACACGGTTCTTATTATCCGTATTCCCGTGATAATCATTAACTGCATAGTTTACAACGTGTATTCCAACTTCAAAATTATTAATAACTGTAGTTTCAGGATTTAACCTCAATTCTTCCATTAAACTACCATCATCAGTATCATTTGCAGTAACCCCAACCTTAAAAATTTCATCAACTGGACTACCATATTGTGCTTCAAGTGCCAAAGGCGAAAAGCGAATATGAGGTTGCGAATCAATAAATCCAGTTATCCCTTTTTGAACATCAATTTTTAACCCATCCTTACTTTTTATAGCAAACTTAATTGAATGAGAAGAATTTTCAACTTGAGCCCACGTTCCCATATCTAAATCTAAATTAGCAGTAGATGTAACATCATTAGATGTAGCCAAATCAATAACCTTATACCCAGATAAATTTTCAATTCTTTTTTGAGGATCACCACCTGCAAGTTGATATGCAACTTCAAAATCTCTTGCTTGTAAAGCAAATTCCTCTCCCATTTCAATAGAACCATCATTTACTACAACCATTTTTGTTACAGTATCAGTGAATTGTGAGCCGTCAGAAAGGGTATCATTTGCTTGAACAGTCATTAAATGAATTCCAACTTCTCCTTTTTGAATTTTATTTGTAAACAAATCTTTTGACGCATTATCAAAACCAGCATTCAAATTTTTTGCTGTTTTGATATCAAATGCTCCTGCATTCATATTATCTAGAAGTTCTGCTTCATCTTTTATTTTTTTTGCTTGATTAACAGTATAATATGATGGATTAGCACCTATAAATCCAGTTGATGTAAAGACTGAATCCTTGTCTTTTACAACAACAATTCTATCAACAGAAGTTGTCGCACCTGTGAATTCGTCAACCATAGAATATGTAACTTTATAAACTCCAGCTTTAGTATTATCTACAAAGCCTGTATTTTTTAAATCATAATCGCCTTCACCAAAAATAATATCTCTACTTTTACTATCTTCTGCAGTAACATTTATCTTTTTATTAAAAGTAGTTCCTACTTCAATTTCAGTATAAGTTTCAACATTAATTTTAGGGTCTTTTGTAATTTCAAAAAAGTATTCTGATTCAGTACCCACTTCATTATACTGTCTTTGCCCAGACAATGACCCTGTCGGACCAATAAATGCATATCTTTTGGCTACAATTTGATAATAGCCTCCATCTAAATTCAAACTATCTAAGTCAACCTTATATAAATCTTTATCATCAATTTTATTAACTTCATGCTCTTTTGAAGTATTTGTATTAGACGAAATTTTATTCGTCTTACCAGTTAACTCGTACGTACAGTCCCCAACATTCTTACTTAAGTAATCCTCTGCAGTTGAACTATCTTTACATGCATAAATTTGGTACTCAGCATATGTTGTATAATCTGTCGTACTTCCTTTGGCATATTCTGTTTTTTGCCCAATTTTTATATCAGTAGGGTTATTTTGCCAGTTTTCCATCTGACTATCTCCATCAACTAAAATCATTGGAATACGCACAGCCCTATTATTTCTTTTTATCCTAGTAAATCCATACCCTCCTAAAGATGGGTCTTCATAGTTATTAGTTCCAAGATGTCCGTAATCTCCACCTGTTCCCATAATATATCCATCACTACTTATTACAACGGTCCCATTCCAACCAGCGTTTAACATTTTAGGATTGTAGACTTTATTAGATGATTTCCTGTTAGCGTATGGCGCATAATAATAATTCTCTCCAGTTGAAGCTGGTTCAGTTATATCAGTCAATAATGGTTGAGTCCCACTAGAGTAGTAACCCAAGTCACCAGAGTCATTTGAACCATGCGCCCAAACTCTACCATTTTCCATTTCAACAAAAATCGCGTGAGCACCTGGAAATAAGCGTTTAATCTTATTCCAACCTGCACCAACACGGTCTATATACTCTTGTTTAGCTACAATTTTTTGTAGCAGAGGTTTAGTTGAATTCGATTGGCTACCAGTTCCCGCTTCATTAGACATATTACCGTATTCGGAATTTCCTATTTGATATAACAAACCATCGTTCATTAACATACCACTACTGATACCATACCCTTGAATTTGTTTAATATCGCTATATGTATAAGATTTTTTATATGTAGAATTAAGCGTGTCTAAAATTACTTTTTTCCCAACCATTGGTTTACCATTTGACATAGTTATTCCAGAATTAAATTGAGAGTTAGTTATGTAATTTGAATTTGATTCATGAGCAAAAGTTTTCCCATAATAATTGTCTCCAGTTGCATACCAAACACCGTCAGATTTAAACCACATTGAAGAACGCCATTCATTTGCAACATCTGTAAAACTTACGCTAAAATCTTCAACATTTTCAGCAAGCAGTTTCACTCCTTTATAAGTTTTGCCATCCACAACTTCTTCATAATTCATTGTTGATCCTGAATTTTGATTTGACGCAGTTCCAAAACCTAAAATATTGTCATAATAAGTTCCTTCATATCCTGTACCAATACCCCAAAGACGATTATTTTCATCTAAGTATATCACACTTGTATGTGAAGCTGCAATATCAACAATTTTAGCATTATTTAAAGAAATATTAGTAAGTAAATTATGTTCAATAAAAGAGTTGTTAGTATTTCCGACATATTGACCTGCAATGCCAGTCGATTGAATCTTATCAACATCTATACTACTTTCATGCCTTTGACTATTAGAAGTTTCTCCATAAAGTCCTGCTGGATAATAGGCGAACGTTCCTGTAGCATTGTTAGAGTCTCCCACATAAAATACTTTTCCTGTATCTGAAAGTAAAAATCCATTATCATTAGACATAGTAAAATCGATAAAGTCATCTCCCTTACCATACGGATTTTTATGAAATCTAGTTTTTTCCCATTGTCCATTATTATTATTTTTTGCTACTTGAGTATTATTTGTTCCTCCAGCTGTCGAGTATAATACACCATTAGGATATTTAGCCAATGTATTATATCTACTACCCATCCACGCATCCTGAATATCACCAAAAAAATCAGTAGTTGCTTCCACCTCTCCATTTGGAATAATCGAAGAAAATTGCATCACTGCAAAACCAAAAACAAGCATACACTTTAAAATGTTCTTTCCAATTTTTATCCTCTACTACATCCCCCTCATTAACCTACTGCCTATGCTTATAGAAATTATTTCTTTCATCA